>NZ_CP036172.1:1525786-1830944 GCF_017357525.1 Methanofollis aquaemaris
CCCTTGTTGATCTTGCCGACCAGGACCATCTGGGCGATCTCAAGGGTCTCGGCATCGGTGATCCGCAGGCCCCCGACAAACTCGGGTTCCTTGCCCATGGCCCGCATCTTCTCGGTGATCTCGGGGCCACCGCCATGCACGACGACGACCTTCATCCCCACATAGTGGAGGAGGACGATGTCGCGGATCGCGTTCTCCAGGGTATCAGGATCGACCATGGCATGCCCGCCGAGTTTGATCACGATGGTCCTGCCATGAAACTGCTGGATATAGGGCAGGGCCTCCATCAGGACTTCTTCACGCCTCATGTTGTATACTTCCCGTTGATCTCGACATAGTTCTCGGTCAGGTCGCACCCCCACGCGACTGCCGAACCCTCGCCGGCCGCAAGGTCGAGGGAGAAGACGACCCGCTTCCCGTGCATCGCCTCCTTGGCACGCACCAGGTCGGAGACGATCGTCCCGTCCCTGACAAGTTCGGTCAGCGTCGGTCCCTCGCCGATGGTGAGGGAGACGAGGTCGGGGTCGAACCCGACGCCGGCCCGCCCGGCCGCCGCGATCACCCGGCCCCAGTTCGGATCCTCACCGTACACCGCCGTCTTGACAAGCGGCGAGGCCACGACCGTCCTGGCCACCGCCTCTGCCGCCGCCTCGTCGGGGGCGCCGACGACCTGCACCTCAAGAAGTTTGGTCGCGCCCTCGCCGTCCGCGGCGATCTGTTTGGCCAGGGAGATGCAGCACGCCTCAAGCGCCGCGTCGAACGCCGCCCGCGGCACCGGCCCGGCCTCGCCGGTGGCCGTGCAGAAGGCCGAGTCATTGGTGCTCTCGTCCCCGTCGACCACGACGCGGTTGAAACTCCGGCGCACCGCCGAGCGGAGTGACGCCCGGAGATCTTCAGCCCCGATCTCGGCGTCGGTGTAGATGAAGGCAAGCATCGTTCCCATGTTCGGGGCGATCATCCCGCTTCCTTTGCAGATCCCGGCGACCGTAAACCCGTCGGCCTCCACGAGGGCATGCTTCTCGGCGAGGTCGGTGGTCATGATCGACCTCGCGGCGGCGGTCTCGCCCTCCTCAGAGTGGGCGAGATGTGGGACGACCTCCGCACACTGCCGACCGATCAGGTCGAGGTCGAGGTACCGCCCGATCACCCCGGTGCTCGCCACCCCGATCCGCTCAGGCTCCAGGCCAAGGGATGCGCCGGCGATACGGCGCATCTCGGCGGCGTCGGCAAGCCCGCGCTCGCCGGTATAGGCATTCGCACACCCGGAGTTCACGACGATGGCGTCGAGGCGACCGGCCTTGATCGCCTCACGCATCAACAGAACCGGAGCGGCAGCGACCAGGTTGGAGGTGGAGGTCGCCGCGGCCGTGCCGCTCGCCCTGATCACCGCAAGCCCGTACTTCCCCTCCTTCATCCCGGCGGCTTCGACGCCCCGGACTGCGCAGATACTCCTCACGACTCTTCACTCTCCTCGTACGAGACACCAAGCCCCTGGACGATATCACGGCGGGCGATGATCCCGATCAGCCGCCCTTCCTCAACGACCGGCAGGCGGGCGATCCCTTCCCGCAGCATCAGTCCCGCTGCCTCCTCGATCCCGGCATCAGGGCCGATGGTGACCGGCGGCATCGACATCACCCGGCGGACCGGGGTCTTTCCAATGTCTGAGAGGGCCGCCCGGGTCCTCTCCCAGTTGATCATCTCCCTGATCGGAACCTCGATGAACTCAAGGGGGGAGGGGAGCCAGAGATCTTCTGAGAGTTCTCCGGTCTTGAGGAGCGAGAGGACATCGGCCTCGGTGATCACCCCGACCAGTTCCTCTCCGTCCATCACCGGCAGGCCTCCCACATCGTGCTTACGCAACAGGGCCGCTGCCTCCCTGACCGTTGCGTCGGCCCGGACAGTCACCGGCCCCCCTGTCATGATCTCCCTGACTTTCATGGTCTCCATCTCCTCCTCATTATGGCATGCAGGGCGGGGTCATAAGTCCGTCGTTCTCCGCGAACCCGCAGATGATATTCATATTCTGGATTGCCTGTCCTGCAGCGCCTTTGACAAGGTTGTCGATCGCCGAGACGACGACGACCCGCTCGTCCCGCGCCTCAAACCAGATGTCGCAGAAGTTGCTCCCGCGCACCGCACCGAGGGAGGGTTTCTGGAGACGGACGAAGAACTCGTCTTTGTAGAACTCCTGGTACCGCGCCTCCACCTCCTCCTGGGTCATGGGATCGTCCATGATGATATGGGCGGTGGTGAGGATCCCGCGGTTCACCGGCACGAGGTGCGGGGTGAAGAAACAGCGCGCCTTCGAGCCGAGGCGGCCGAGTTCCTGTTCCATCTCGGCGAGGTGGCGGTGGCCGGTCAACTTGTACGGCATCACGCCGTCGGCTACATTGGGATAGTGGGTGGTCGGGGAGGGGTTGACCCCCGAGCCCGAGACGCCGGTCTTCGAGTCATAGATCACATAGCGTGCACCGGACGCAAGCGGCGCCGACGCAAGGGTGGCCCCGGTCGGGAAACACCCGGGGTTCGAGACAAATTGCTTCCCCTTCACCTCTTCCCGGTGGAGTTCGGGGAGGCCGTACGGCGCCTCGAAGTAGTCGGTATGAGTGACCCCGTAGACCTTTTCATAGACATCCCGCGGCAGGCGGTAGTCGGCGGAGAGGTCGACGACCTTCATGCCCCGCTCAAGGAATCCGCCGGCATAGTGCATAGCGGCGGTGTGCGGCACCGCAAGAAAGGCGACGTCGGCATCGATATCTTCGACTGCGGGGTTGGTGAAGGCGAGGTCAGTGTATCCTTTGAGATGGGGGTGGACCGCGGCGACCGGCCGGCCCTCCTCTTTCCGGGAGGTGGCGGCGACCACCTCGGCCGAGGAGTGGCCCTGAAGGAGGCGGAACAACTCGCCCCCGGTATAGCCCGATGCCCCGACGATAGCAACATCCATACAGGACAATATACCGGAGGAAAAATTTAATCCTTTGGAGTAGCCAGGAGGAGTTCTCCGGCCAGACGCCGAATCTCTTCCCGGTTTTCAAGCCCTTCCAGAAGATCAGGGGGAAGCGCACCCACACCGTACTTTGCCCCGACATAGGCACCGCAGATGAAGGCAATGGTATCGGTGTTCCCTCCTATATTGGCCGCCACATAAAGGAGGCTCTCAGGGTCGTCGTATCGGTTCATCAGGAAGAAGGCAATCGGGATGGTCTGATAGATCGAGACGTCGCTTCCGATAACCGGGAGAGCACCTTCAAGACTGATCCCCTCGCGTTCGAGTTCGACCGCCCGCCTGAGCCGCGCCCCGAGTTCGGGATCCTCGGACGAGGCGCTGCGCAGAGCGAGGGCGAACGGATCCTCGACCGAGCGGAGGACAGCCGAGATGAGGAACCCGACGGTCACGGTTCCGGCCAGGGCCGCCGGGTGGGTATGGGTGACCGAGCAGGCCTTCGCAAGCCGCCCGGAGAGGTCGACCGGATCCAAATACTTGAGGGCAAAGGGAACCGCAAGGGGAACACAGCCTGCGGTGTCCGAGTTCACGCCGCTCCGGTCAGGCCCGACGACGAGCAGATGCTCGCAGGCCGTCATCACAGAACCGTCCGGGAACCTGAGGTCTCCGGAGAGGCAGAGACGCGAGAGGTCGGCGGCGTACCGTTCCTCAGAATAGGCACCCGATGCGAGAAGGGCCGCCACGAGAAGCATGATCTGGCTGTCCTCAGTGTACTGCCCGGGCTCAAGGCCGGCGTTCGGGTGCCGCTTCCATGCCCGCCGGTAACCCCGCTGCATATGCGAGAGGCTCATCGGAGCGGTCTCCCCCGGCATCCCCAGGGCGTCACCGATGGCCGCCCCGAGCATGCACCCACTGAAACGGTCCAGCATCAGATCGCTATTCTCCGGGGGCATGATAAGTTCTTCGCCCGATCATCCCGGATACAAACCCGCACAGGAAAAATAAAAGAACGATGCGCTTAGGCTCTGTTGAAACCTCTTCTGGAGGCTGTGTGGAAATCCTCTGGGTCGTTATCTCTGCGGGGGGCTGGCCGTCCCCCGGTCCCCCCGCGTCAGGATAGGAGGGGGGGACGGTAACCTCCCTCTTCATGTTCGTTGAAGGTGCCTTCCCGCCCCCATCGCAATCCCGGGGGTCCGGGGGCAGAGCCCCCGGCACAAGCATGGGGGAAGGCATGCCAATCAGACAGACCGCCCCAACAGGGCGACAAAGAATGCTGAGCTGCTTTCTCGCACCGGGGAGAGACCCCGGACCCCCACATATGAGGATGGCCGGGAGGCGGCGAGTGAACAGTGTTCGGGGGAGGGATCAAGGATCCTTCCATACCCCGGAGAACTGCGAGGAGAGATGTTCATGCGGTATGCCCGAGGCATGCTCTCGCCTCATGAGCGATCCCGGAGAGCCAAAAAATCTCAGACCCCTCGCGTGGAGAGTACGCGCCTGACCTCGGCAAAGAGTTCATCGATGGGGTACGGCTTCCTGACCACCCCGGCAAAACCGTACTCCTGGTACGAACTCATCACCGGATCCGTGGAATACCCACTTGATACGATCGCTTTCACCGACGGATCGGTCTTTCGAAGTTTTTGAATCGCTTCGACACCACCCATACCGCCAGGGACGGTCAGGTCCATGATGACAAGGTCAAAAGGACGCCCTGATACATAGGCCGCGGTGTATCGCCTCACCGCCTCACCGCCTTCAGACGCCGCAGTGACACAATAGCCCTCGCTTTCAAGGAGAGGAACAATCGAAGAGAGCACGCCTTCATCGTCATCCATAAAGAGAATGTATGCATCACTCTCAGGGGCATGCTCCCCCGTCTCCATACAACTGCCCTGCCATACCCCTCCCTTCCTGACTGAATTTGCAGGGAGGTAGACAGTAAAGACCGAACCGTCCTGATCAGATACAACGGTGACATATCCGCCGTGGTTTTTGACGATCGAACGGACCGTGGCAAGTCCAAGACCGCGCCCTTCTCCCTTCGTGGTAAAATAGGGATCAAAGATCCTGGGGAGGTGATCTGCCGGGATCCCAGTGCCTGTATCAGCGACAGAGAGAACAATATAACAACCTGCCGGGATCTGGCCGTTCTCACTGAAAATTCTATTTCTGGCTTCGGTCCGGATCGTTCCCCCACCCGGCATCGCCTGCTCGGCATTGATCATCAGGTTCTGAATGACCTGAGAGAACTGTGCCGGATCGATACTCACCTGCCAGAGATCGGGATCGAAAGTGGCCTTAAAGGAAGATTTTGTCCCCCTGAGGACAAACTCTGCGGTCCCGATGATAAGAGAGGAGAAATCCGGCGGTTCGACGGTTTCAAGGACAGGGGCACCACCACGCGAGAAGGTGAGGAGTTGCTGGGTAATTATCCGCGCCTTTTTCACCGCTTTCTCCGCCTCCCTCAAATTCTCTTCAGGAGAACACCCCGCTTCGATCTTCATCCTGGATAGGGTGATGTTCCCGAGAACCGAAGTGAGAACATTGTTGAAGTCATGGGCGATCCCACCGGCAAGGAGTCCGATCGACTCGAGTTTCTCGTTTCTCAGGTGCTCCTCCTCCATCGCCTTCTCCATGGTCACATCCCTGATCGACTCGATGCTTCCCACGACCTTGCCGTCCTGGTCGATGATGGGGGAGGCGGTCGCAGAGAGAGAGAGAGATCGACCGTCCTTAACCTGCAGATCAGATATGACTGAGGAGAGGATCAACCCGTCCATACGCCGGACTTCAGGATACAGCGCCCGCACCTCTTCGTCTTCGGCCTCGACCAGGTCAATGAGAACAGGTCGACGCCTGCCATAGAAGGGGATGGCATAGGCATGTTCCCCCTCTCCCAGGATCTCCTCCTTCCGGACACCGGTCAGTTCCTCCATCGCACGGTTCCAGGACACGACCCGCCCGCAACAGTCGGTGACCAGGATCGCGTCAGGAAGATGTTCTATGGTGTCGTTGAGGTGACGGTTCGCGATCATCAGTGCTTCCTCTGCCCGCCGGGTATCCGTAATATCTCTGATGAAGACCGCAAGCCTTGTCACTTCACCGTCGCAGCCACTGACCGGGGAGACCCTGACAAGACAGGCCCGCTCTCCCCACGCTGTCTCAAACTGAACAGACTTCCCTGATAATATCGCAGACCCAAAGGCCTCGGACAGACCAGGAGCAAATACCGGATCAACCATCTCCTCTCTATCCCGACAGGTAAGAGATGTCTCCCCTCCGAAAGCCACCCGGGCGGGCTCGTTGTATGAGACAATCCGCCCCTCACGATCAGCCAGAAAGGCGAGGTCCGGCGTTGCGTCGAGGAGCACCCTGGCCGTCTCCTCACTCTCTCTGAGGGCCTCTCCGACATGGTGACGCTGGAGGGCGATCGCAGTCTGGTTCATAAAGGCCTCGATAATATCGGCGTTTTTGAGCCTGGCACTTTCCTTCATCAGGATAATCGCAGACCCGAATATCCGATCTCTTCTGACAAACGGGACCACATAAGCCGCAAAAATCCCCAGTTTTGATTCTAGAGATCTACAAGTCTTGTAAGGAACCGTCTCAAGCATGATCTCATGGAGACCTGGGGCCCTGATGATCCCTCGTTCGGTGGTAAAGAGTTCCTCCACCTGATCGGTGATCGTAAATCTGGATCCAACAACATCAGACCCCAGCGCGTTTGCATAGATGGCGCGCTCTTCTTCTTGAGCAAGAACGACCCGCGTACAGAAGGACCGATCCTTCAGGTCATATGAATTCACGGTAACGATACTCTTCCCGGCCAGCGACTGGATCTGTCTCCCGATGAAGTCATAGATCTCAGGCCCTCCATCCATCTCGACAAAGGCCATCGCCGTACCCGAGAGGAGGCCAATGTTCCGGGCGTATCGCATCTGCTGGCACTCTGCCTCCCCCTGCTCGACAAGACCTCTGATGACAACGATCACGCCCTCCGAAAAGGGAGATACGGCCAATCCAGGTCCAGGAATGAGCGATAATTCTACAGGAAACCTTGTACCGTCCTTTTTCAGACAGATACCCTGCCGATATCCATGACCACGGATGAAACCACCGGTCCAGGATCGAGCACCCCGAACTGCCGTGACGATCTTGCGGTGGAACGCGCGTCCACCCTCCGGGACGACAAGATCGATGAAATCGGCGCCAAGAGCCTCCTCCTTGGAGTAGCCAAAGGTCGCAATGGCTGCATCGTCCCATCCGATCACCTTTGCCTCCCTGGAGATGGATATAACTGCATGACGGGATCTGAAGGCGGGTAGAGAGCATCCCTGATCCATTATTACAGTCCCTATCGAGAGATATTCAGTGACCGCCCCATCCGAGCCCCTGAGATTCCTGGAAAACCATAAGATGCGTGTCTCTGTGCCATCCTTCTTGATCACCCTGGTCTCATGCGGAGACTCCCCTTCCGGGTCTGCAGCAACCGCTTCCACCTGATGAATGAGCGGTCGACCATCTGATTCATACTCAGGGAGGAACGTCCCGAGAAGGGGTTTATCCAGGAGTTCTTCTGGAGTATATCCGAGATAATCGGCACCTGACTTCTCGATATACGTGATCCGATGTTTCGGAGTCCATTTAAGGATGATACTCCCCATGTGGCGGTCCTGGAAAGATGGATCAAATGATCCCTCCCATGCAAGAAGACCCTGCTCTTCAAAGGTGTCGAGAATATACTCGGTCCCGCGAGAGACGATCCGCTGGCTCTTCCAGGAAAAAAATCTCTCTCCACCGGAGAGAAAACGGCAGAGCGTACCTTCCGGTGCACCGCCCGGGACTCCCACTTCTCCTCCCCGCAGAACGACATACTGAAAAAAACGCGAGGCATCAGAACCCACAAGAGCACGATACCGTCTGCCTATGATCTCGGCCATAGCCGGACTGACATAGACGATCCTTCCGTCATCAGGCCGTGTCACGAGAGAGACGAATGCGAGGGCATCCAGAACTGTCTGCCACGGCTCTTCGTCTGCTGGCCAGGCCTCCTCCACACGCGGGGGCATATGGATGATAGTGATAGGGCAGAGCTACAAATAAATATCGAAACGAAACCTATTGCCGAAAAGAACGATCGGAGCACATAATCGAGCCCAAATTATAATGGTGGCCAAAATTTAATATTTTTCCAGTGGAGACGATCCGTCCACTCCGGTTGACGGCACCAAAAATTTTCTGATCTGAGCAGGAAGGAGAGAACCAAAGATCACCCTTTCCTCCTCTGTGAAGAGGCAGCACCAGACGAAGAGAAGATATAATATTCCAATCGCGCCTGAAATGACTCCGAGTTCAAGCCAACTCTCGATAGGAACCAGACCACCGAGTACGAGAGATACAAGAGCAATGGCCAGGGTAGCAAACGCCACTGCCACCAGAGGCTTGAAGAACGCCCTCACCGGGATGGAGAGCACCTTCGCACTGTACCATGGCATGAATATGCTGCTCTTGACCGTGAAAAGTATCGCCCCGGCTGCAGCAACACCAAAGACTCCCCACCCGGCACCCACAACAAGCCAGAGTGCAAGAAGGACATTTGCAGCACCGAGAACGATCGTTGCAATCCCCGGAATCTTCACTTTGGAGTACGAGACCGCGACATGATTGAGTGGGAGCACCGCGAGATTCACCCCCAGAGGGATGACCAACAGAACCAGGAGAGGTGCAAGGCCCGCATGCTCCGCCCCTACCCAGAGGGTCAGGAGTTCAGATCCAAATCCACAAATGAGTCCGACAGGAAGAGCCAGGGCCAGACCCATGCACTTCACCGAAGAGATGGCCATACGTTTGATTTCTGCGAACATCTCCCTGGCATAATAGATGAATATCATCGGGGCGATTACCCCGGCGAGTACGCCCCCCATGGTCCGCAGAAGAATGCTCCAGGTAAGAGCGACGGCATATTCTCCGCCGGCAAACGGACCGAGAAAGATATTGACGATGATCAGATCGACCTGGAGGAAGAGGAGGGATCCGATCTCGTTGACGAGCATCCAGCTCCCGAAGACCGACATCTCCTTCAGAGAGCTTCTGTTAAATGACCTGAGTCTGACCGAGAGTTGGGGCGTGAGCACCCGCCAGGCACCGATCATGAGGAAGAGAAGGAAGAAGGAGGTCACAAGGTAGGCGACACCGACATAGCCGAGACGAGGTGCGGCCCAGAGGAAGAGGGCGACGATCAGCCCCACCTCGAGGATACGGCCGAAGGCCTCCACGATATTATAGAGGTCAAGTCGGTTGTGAGCAAAAAAGGAGACGCTGAATGTACTCCCAACGGTCCTGATGAGAAACGAGATGTGAATCCCGAGAAAGAGGTAGATCACATCGGTCAGTTCGCCTGAAGGAACATTGAAGACGGCATCGACATTGAAGGCGAGGAGGAAGACGAGCGGGAAGACCAGGAAGACTGCAAGTCCCACGATCCCGAAGAAGGCCGTGTTGAAGGTGAGGTTGGCGCGGGTGTACTCCTGGCGTTGCAGGTCGACAGTGAGGTAGCGCGCGACGGTGAAGTTAAGAGAACGGGTGGCGAGACCGAGATAGGTCGTAACCGTGATCGCAAGGGGTATGAGCCCGTATGCGGCGATTCCGAGGGTTGAGATGAAGAAAGGCGTCAGCCAGAAACCGGTTACAACATTCACAATAAATAGAAGGATATTGGAGATGAGGTTGAGGGGAAACTGCCCCACAAAACTTCTGTTCACCTCGACGTGATCTTGATCTTCCATATTCCCCCCGCGGGACAAAACGGCGCTCTCAGACAGGGGGATGAAAAATACCTATCAGTCACCCCCCGGGGAAGAGATGCGGATGTTAAATAAAAAGATTTCTGTCCCATGAGAGAGGTCGCGAGAGGGAAAATTAAATATACCAGAGAGCGAGCCAAACAGTATCAATGACATGACCCCGGAAGGAAGGGCGCCCGCGGTCTCAGTGGTCGTCCCCCTCTATAACAAGGCCCCATATGTCAGGCGGGCACTTCAATCCGTCCTATCTCAGACGTTCCAGGACTTTGAAGTGATCGTTGTGGACGACGGTTCCACCGATGGAGGGCACCTCATGGTCGGAGAGGGGAGTGACTCCAGAGTGAGACTCATCACTCAGGAGAACAAGGGCGCTTCTGCGGCGCGAAACCTTGGAGTCCGCGAGGCGCGAGCCAGGTGGATCGCCTTCCTTGACGCTGATGACGAATGGTTGCCCACGTTTCTCGCAACCGTGATGAGGCTGCAGGACCGATTCCCCGGGGCCGGCGCTTATGCCACCGCATGGATGAAGATAGAGGAAGAAGAGGGGGAGAGATGGCAGGCGACTTACCGGAGGGTGCCGACGCCCCCATGGGAAGGGTACCTTCCCAGTTACTTTCTTGCCGCCGCAAATGCCGACCAGCCGGTGATCTCGTCGGCGGTGATGGTCCCGAAGGAAGTCATCCTTGAGGTCGGGGGATTTCCGGAGGGAACCCCGGTGGGAGAAGATGTGATCACCTGGTTCAGGATCGCCCTCACCAGAGAGATCGTCTTCACGTGGGAGGCCGGTGCGGTCTATCATATGGAGGCGACAAACAGAAGTGCCGATGAGGCACGAAACCCATATTGGACGCATAAAATTATAGATGAAGCACATTCAGCCCTTATGAACGGCCTGGTCCCGAAGAGAAAAGTACCCGAGGTGAGGGAGTTCATTGCAGGAAAACAGCTCTACCTTGCCTCCTCCATGCTCAGGCAGGGGATGCGGATGGAGGCGCGGGCATATCTTGAAGCATGCGTGACCGAACGCTTTTCTGCGGAAAAAATGCGTCTCTCCTTCCTGGCAGCCCTGCCCAGCTGGGCCTATCTGGCCCTTTCGGTGGCACACCAGCGGACCCGCGGGCTGGAGTGAAGTTCATTCTTCCTTATGAGAGACGATCAGATCTGACCGATGGGGCAGGGCCCCTACACGGTCTAAAATGAGAAGAAGGTGAAGGGCCTGTTCCCCTCATCTCCCACGGTCTGAATTCTCGTTTTCGACGCCTTCCCCTGATTCACCGGATATGTGGCCCTTCCGTCGCTTTTCTCCTCTGTCGGGAGGACGATTATCTCGCCCTCTGCTTTAGAGGCACCACCCGGGCCGACGACCGAGAAGGTCACGGTGTAGTTCCCGGGTTCTTCGTATCGGTGGACCGGTGCGGGTTCAAGAGAGGACGTGCCATCCCCGAAGTCCCAGGCCTGTGCTCTGACATCGCCTTCGATGACGTCGGTGAACTGCACGGTCAGCGGCGCCTCGCCCGAGGTGACATTCGTCTCGAAGGCGGCGTCCAGGAGTGTGGTTTCGTTGTTCTCATCTACCGGAGTTGTTTCGATGAACTGAACCTCAATGGGGGTGTCGCCCGATGTGGGGTCTACACTCTTACTGGCCTTCACGAGATTTGGATCGCCTTTCAAGAACGTTTTCGCGACAGTGTCGCTCCCTGCGCTATTCGTGACGGTGAGTTTGACCGTATAGTACCCGTAAGGCAGGTCGTAGTAACTATGGGACGGGTTCGGATCAGTCGAGGTCTCGCCGTCGCCGAAGTCCCAGAAGTACGAACGCGGGAATGTACCGGTACAGTTGTTGGAGAACTGGGTGCCGGGCAGATAATCCATCAGATACGATGCACTGAAATCGGCGGTGGGGGGCTCGGCTTCCCCTCTGGTGATCTCGAAGGCGTCGATACGCCCGCCACCGTCAGGGAAGGTGAGCCTGAGCACATGCCGGCCTTCAGGGAGATCGATCATCGTGTCAGCCGTCCTGAAACCTCCATAGATCTTTGGCATCCTCACCTCACCGACTTCGGTGCCATCCACCGAGAGGAGAACAGGTTTTTCTCCGCTCACGGAATCGTGCCCCAGCATGAAGGCCGCACGATACCGGCCGGCCTTGGGGATATCGACGGTGTACTCCACCCATTCCCCCGAATATATGGCGTAGATGAAGATGACGCCGTCACGCTCCAGAAGGTCGACCCCCTCGTCTCTGTACGCCCCGCCCCAGTTCTTGCCGGGATCACTGTCATGATAGGCGACGTCCGCACCGCCAAGGTC
This sequence comes from Methanofollis aquaemaris, assembly GCF_017357525.1. Classification (NCBI taxonomy): domain Archaea; kingdom Methanobacteriati; phylum Methanobacteriota; class Methanomicrobia; order Methanomicrobiales; family Methanomicrobiaceae; genus Methanofollis; species Methanofollis aquaemaris. Next base: position 1,537,850 of record NZ_CP036172.1, read on the forward strand.
GAAGTCCTCGGCCTCGATACGGCAGGGGACGGTGTGGTTTGTGTACGGCTCCTGGACAGGGTCGGGCGAGACGACGACGATCTCCTTGCTGATGGAGGAGGAGAATAGCGAATGGCTGGTGAGCGTGAGCGTCACGATGTGGACGCCGGCGTCGGTGAAGATATGAGTCGGGTTCTCCTCATCTGAACTCCCGCCGTCACCGAAGTCCCAGGCGTACGAGAACGGCCCCGTGCCGGTGGTCCGGCTGGCGAACCCGACCGCGAGCGGCAGATCGCCGGAAGTCACATTCATCTCGAATTCAGCGCGCGGAGCCTCCACATCCCCTTTCAGCACTGTGATCGCATCGATGAACATCTCTCCTTCATCAAATGAGAGATCCAGAACCTGTTTCCCTGGAGAATCGATCCGGAACTGGTCCGGGAAGGTCTGGAAGATCATATCGTCGAGTTTTCGATACACAGAGACGCTCGCATCCTCCGAACCAGGAGAATGGAGGGTGCATCTTGCCCCGTGATCGAGAGCATGGGCGTGGAAGACTGCCGTATAGACTCCAGCCTCAGGGACGTCGACGGTGTACCTCACCCACTCGCCGGGCTCGGTGTGGCCAATGGCGGTGACACCGTCGATCTCGACGAGATCCACATCGTCGGAGCGATAGGTCGAGTTGCCCTGATTCCCTTCGTTTTTATCGTGGTACGCAACCTCTTCACCACCCCAATCATAGTCTTCGGCCTCGATACGGCATGGAAGAGTGTGGGTGCGATAGGGTTTCTGGTCGGGTTCGAAGACGGTGATGACGGTGCAGGCCTTCGAGGTGCTCCCGTCACTGCCGTCGACCGTGAGCCAGACCTCGTACACCCCGGACGTGCCGAAGAGATGGAATGGGTGCTGTTCATCAGACACCTCGCCATCACCGAAGTCCCATGACCAGCCGTTCGCGTTGAGCGAGGTGTCGGTGAACTGCACCGCAAGCGGAGGCTCGCCTGAGGTGACGTTTGCCGAGAAATCGGCCACCGGCGCTGCTGTCCCACCCTTCGTGAAAATGACGGCGTCGGCGTTCACCCACCCCTGCGGGAAGGTGAGGCGGAGCACGTGCGTCCCGGCCGGAAGGTCGACCTCGGTCTCGACCGTCTTGTAATTACCCCACCCGCCGGTGTTCGGCGAGGTCACCCGACCGACCTCAGTGCCGTCCACCGAGAGGACGCACTCCTTGCCGGCCTGTGGAGTGGCGAGGAGGAGGGCGGCCGTGTACGTACCTGCCTCCTCGATCTCGACGGTGTACTCAAGCCACTCCCCAGGGTAGGCGTACGAGGTGGTGACCGCACCGTTCCAGCTTTCGAGGTCGACGTCGTCTGAGCGGTAGTCAGAGTTCCCCTGGTTGCCGGTCTCGGTGTCGTGGTATGCGACGCCCTCGCCGCCGAGGTCATAATCCTCGGCCTCGATACGACACGGGAGTGCGTGGTTTTTGAAGGGCACCTGCCCACCCTCGCCGGTGACGGTGATCTCATGGCCGGATGTTCTCAATCCATATGGGCTGTCGACGGTCAGGACCACATGGTACGTCCCCGCTCTGATAAATTCATGGAGCGGGTTTTCTTCGTCGGAAGTCGTGCCATCGTCGAAATTCCAGGAGTACGAGAACGGCTGAGTCCCGGTGACCCCGCTCGTGAACTGCACTGCAAGGGGTGCCTCGCCTGACGTGACATTCGCCGATGTCTCTACAGATGGGGGTGACGGGTCTCCCACATACCAGGGAATATGTATGCTGTCGAGGTTCACTCCCCCCTCCGGGAAGGTGACCCGCACCACATGTGTGCCCTCCGGGAGATCGACAAAGATCTCGACCGGTTCGAAGGCACTCCAGTCCCCGGTGTTCAGGGCGGTCACGCGGCCGACCTCGGCGCCGTCCACCGAGATGACGCATTCCTTGCCGCTCTGAGGTGTAGCCGCTTCTAGGGTTATCTTGTAGTTTTTGGATTTCTCGATGTCAAGCGTATATTCGACCCACTCTCCCGGCTCGGTGTGCGAGATGGCCGTTACTTTGCCCCAGGTCGTGAGGTCCACCCCTTCTTCCCGATATGCACCGCCCTGGTTCACTTCAGGGTCGGCGTCATGGTATGCGACGCCTTCGCCGCCGAGATCATAGTCCTCCGCCTCGATCAGGTAGGGGAAGGACGGGATCTTGAAGGGCGCCTGCCCCTCCGGCGTGGTGACCGTGATCGCCTGGCTGGTCGAGTTTTTATACCCATAGTTGCCTTCGGCTTCAAATGTCACCGTGTAGATCCCATCCTCGGCGAAGAGATGTTCCATCTCGTTCTGGTCCTCGATCTCCGGGCTTCCATCGCCGAAATTCCAGGAGGTACTGACGGTACCTTCCGGGGGAACCCCGGTGAACCTGACCGCCAGCGGGGCCTTGCCCGAGGTGACGTTGGCTTCAAAACTGATTGCACCGAGATCGCGGTCATCGTAGAGATATGTTTCGCGGAGATGTTTTGTTACTTCAGAACTACCGGCACTGTTCGTGACGGTGAGCGAAATCTTCGGTCTTGAATAATAGTCAAACCTATGACATGGGTTTTCCTCGGTCGATGTCGATCCGTCGTCGAATTCCCAGAAGTATGTCATGGGATGGGCGCCGGTGGACGTACTCACCAGACGGTATGGGGCAATCCCGGGAGTGCGCCCGAACTCATAAAGCCGTTTCATTTCAAAGTCCGCAACCGGCGGTTCCACCGCGGCCCCTCTGGTAAAAGTGACGGCATCGAGATTCACTCCTCCCTCAGGGAAGGCGAACCTGAGCACGTGCTGGCCGGCAGGGAGATCGACCACCGCATCGACGCTCCTGAAGGCCTCTCCCGGGTCTGCCAGCATGGCAGGCACCTTCACCGCCTCTGCGCTGTCTACCGAGAGGGTGCAGTGTTTTACGAGACCATATTCTTCCGGATTGTCCGGGACCATATGGAAGGTCGCCATATACTCGCCGGCTTCAGTGATGTTCACGGTGTACTCCACCCACTCAAGCGGGGCGGTATCCATGATCGCGACCGCTCCGCCCATCTCACCGAGGTCCACATCGTCGGAGCGATAGGTCGAATCGCCCCGGTTCCCGGGTCCGGCGTCATAATATGCGATGCACTCATCACCCAGGTCATAGTCCTCGGCCTCGATACGGCATGGAAGAGTATGGTTCTTGAATGGATACCGGGCCTGACCCGGCGGGGTTACGGTGATCTCCTTGAGGGCGATTTCATCAAACATACCACATTTTGCCTCAAGTTTCACTACGTAGACCCCCGGATTCTCAAAGACATGGACCGGATGCTGCTCGGTCGAAGTCCCGCCGTCTCCGAAGTACCACCGCCAGGCTGTTGCATGGGGAGAGTGATCGGTGAACTGTACTGCTAGCGGTGCCTCGCCGGAGGTGATATTACGCGTGAAATTCGCGATAGTCCTGGGATTGCCGACACGGACACAATTTTCGCGAATGATGGTATTCTCACCGGCCGCGTTCTGGACGGTGAGTCTCACCGAGTAATGCCCCTCTTCGACATACCTATGCCGTGGGTTTTCTTCTTCGGAAGTGCTCCCATCGCCAAAGTCCCAGGTATGGGTGAGCGGCGGCGTGCCGGTGGAATGGCTCGTGAAGCAGACGGTATGCGGTACATGGCCTGAGATGAAAGTTGCCGAGAAGTTCGCGACCGGCGCCTCCAGATCCTCCTTCGTGAAGATGACGGCATCGGCGTTCACCCACCCCTGCGGGAAGGTGAGGCGGAGCACATGCGTCCCGGCCGGGAGATCGACAGAGGTCTCGACCATCTCATAGGTGCCCCACCCGCCGGTGTTCGGCGAGGTCACTCTCCTGACCGCGGTGCCGTCCACCGAGAGGACGCACTCTTTGCCGGCCTGCGGCGTCGCGAGGAGGAAGCCAGCCGTGTACCTTCCGGTCTCTTCGATATCGACGGTGTACTCCAGCCACTCGCCCGGATAGGCGTACGAGGTGGTGACCGCACCGTTCCAGCCTTCAAGATCGACATCGTCGGAACGATAATCTGAATTGCCCTGGTTGCCGGCCTCGGTGTCGTGGTACGCGATCCCCTCGCCACCCAGGTCGTAGTCCTCGACCTCAATGCGGCCCGGGAGAGTGTGGTCCTTGAATGGCGTCTGGCCCCCTTGACCGGTGACGATGATCTCGTCCTCCGTAGATGCGGTGCCGCCCGGACCGGTGACGGTCAGGGTGACCGTGTAGGTGCCGGCGTCCTCGTAGACATGCACCGGATGATCTTCATCTGAGGCCTCACCATCGCCGAATGTCCAGGCACACTCGGTCGCATGGAGCGAGGTGTCGGTGAACTGCACCGAAAGCGGTGCTTCGCCGGAGGTGGGGTCCGCGGTGAAACTCGCGACCGGTTGCTGATACCCGACCACGATCAGGTCTTCACGCACGAGCATATCCTCGCCAGCCCCGTTGCTTACCGTGAGCGTCACCGAATACGTACCCTCCCCGGCATAGAGATGCACCGGATTTTCTTCGGTTGAAGTCCCACCGTCCCCGAACTCCCAGGAGTACGTGAGCGGCGGGGTGCCGGTGCACTGGCTCATGAACTGGACGGCAAGTGGCGGAGCACCTGCAGTGACGTTTGCCGAGAAGTCCGCGACCGGTGCCGCCGGACCCTCCTTCGTGAAGGTCAGAGCATCGGTGTTCACCCACCCCTGCGGGAAGGTGAGGCGGAGCACATGCACCCCGGCCGGGAGATCGACAGAGGTCTCGACCTTCTCGTAGGTGCCCCAACTTCCGGTATTCCGCGAGGTCACCCTTCCAACCTCAGTGCCGTCCACCGAGAGGACGCACTCCTTACCGTTCTGCGGGGTGGCGAGGAGGAAACCGGCCATGTACCTCCCGGCCTCATCAATGCGAACGGTGTATTCCAGCCACTCGCCAGGGAAGGCGTACGAGGTTGTGACCGCACCGTTCCAGCCCTCGAGGTCGACATCGTCGGAACGATAATCTGAATTGCCCTGGTTACTGACCTCGGTGTCGTGGTATGCGATTCCCTCGCCGCCGAGGTCGTAGTCCTCGGCCTCGATGCGGCCCGGGAGAGTGTGGTCCTTGAAGGGCGTCTGGCCCCCTTCGCCGGTGACGACGATCTCGTCCTCCGCAGAGGCAGTGCCGCCCGGACCGGTGACTGTCAGGGTGACCGTGTAGATGCCGGTGTCCTCGTAGACATACACCGGATGATCTTCATCTGAGGTCTCACCATCGCCGAATGTCCAGGCACATTCGGTCGCGTGGAGCGAGGTGTCGGTGAACTGCACCGAAAGCGGGGCCTCACCTGAAGTGGGATCCGCCGTGAAACTCGCGACCGGTTTCTGGTACCCGACCACGATCAAGTCGTCGCGGACGAGCGTGTCCTCGCCGGCCTCGTTCCTGACTGTGAGCGTCACCGGATACGTGCCGTCGGTGGCATAGAGATGTATCGGATTTTCCTCAGTTGAATTCTCGCCGTCACCGAACTCCCATGAGTACGTGAGCGGCGGGGTGCCGGTCGAGGTGCTTGTGAACTGGACGGCAAGCGGCGGAGCACCTGAGGTGATGTTCGCCGAGAAGTCCGCGACCGGCGCCGCAGGCCCCTCCTTCGTGAAGGTGACGGCGTCGGCGTTCACCCACCCCTGCGGGAAGACGACGCGGAGCACATGCGTCCCGGCCGGCAGGTCGACCCCGGTCTCAATCGTCTCGTAGGTGCCCCACCCACCGGTGTTCGGTGCGGTCACTCTCCCGACCACGACGCCGTCCACCAAGAGGATGCACTCCTTGCCGGCCTGCGGCGTCGCGAGGCTGAAACCAGCCGTGTACCTCCCGGCCTCCTCGATCTCGACAGTGTACTCGAGCCACTCACCAGGATAGGCGTACGAGGTAGTGATTGCGCCATCCCAGAATTCAAGGTCGACGTCCTCGGAACGGTAGTCAGAGTTACCCTGGTTCCCGGTCTCGGTGTCGTGGTACGCCACTCCCTCACCACCGAGGTCATAGTCCTCGGCCTCGATGCGGCCGGGGAGGGCGTGGTCCTTGAAGGGCGTCTGGCCGGCACTGGATGCAAGGACGACGATCTTCTCCTGAGGGAAGAAGGAACCTTCACTTTCCTTCTCCCCAGCAGGGAGGACGATGATCTCGCCCTCCACTTTAGAGGCCCCACCCGGGCCGACGACCGTGAAGGTCACGGTGTAGTTCCCGGGTTCTTCGTACCGGTGGACCGGTGCGGGTTCGAGAGAGGACGTGCCATCCCCGAAGTCCCAGGCCTGCGCCCTGACATCGCCTTCGATGACGTCGGTGAACTGTACTGTCAGCGGCGCCTCGCCCGACGTGACGTTTGTCTCGAACGCGGCGTCCAGGATTGCGGTTTCGTTGTTCTCATCTACCGGAGTTGTTTCGATGAACCGGACCTCAATAGGTGTGTCGCCTGAGGTGGGGTACGCACTCTTGCTGGCCTTCATGATACTTGAATAGCCTCTCAAGAACGTTTTCGCGACGGTGTCGCTCCCTGCACTATTCGTGACGGTGAGTTTCACCGTATAATATCCATATGGCATGCCGAGGTAACTGTGGAACGGGTTAGGCTCAGTCGAGATCTCGCCGTCGCCGAAGTCCCAGAAGTACGAACGCGGGAACGTACCGGTACAGTTGTTGGAGAACTGGATGCTGCTCAGATCATCGTGCAGAGTATATGCACTGAAATCAGCAACCGGAGGCTCGTCCTCTCCTCTTGTGAGATAAAAGGCGTCGATACTACCTGCGCCTTCCGGGAATGTCAGCCGCAACACATGCCTGCCGGCCGGCAGTTCGATCTCGCCGCCATAGACTATCTCAAGGGAATCTTCGGCTCCGGTGTTCGGGCAGACGATCCGCACGATCTCTGAACCATCCATCGAAAGGATGCACTCTTTCCCGTCCTCAAGGGCCGCCAGGTTGAAGGACGTCATGTACGTCCCGGCAACCGGGATATCGACAGTATACTCCAGCCACTCTCCCGGATCAATAGAATAGACAGATTCCCCCCACCAGTCAATGTCCACACCCTCGGTTCGCCTGTGGTACGATCCACCCTGATTTACTTCAGGATCGCTGTCATGGTAGGCGACCCCTTCGCCACCCACATCAAAGTCTTCGGCCTCGATGCAACAGGGGAGTTCGTGATGTTTGTAAGGAGCCTGGCCATCCTCGGCGACGGCGGTGATCTGAAGAACGTCTGGGGTGGATCCATACCGATTCTCAACAGTCAGGATCACATCGTATGTCCCTGCCCGGGTGAACTGATGGACGGGGTTCTCCTCCTCGGAAGTTATACCGTCACCGAAATCCCAGGAGTACGAGAACGGTTGAGTTCCGGTGAAATTGCTCGTGAACTGTACTGTCAGGGGTGCTTCGCCCGAGGTGACGTTCGCCGTGGCCCTCCCCATCGGTCGTGTACTATCTCCCCGATCAAACCTGATTCTGTCGAGGTTCACCTCTCCCTGGGGAAATGTGACTCTCAGGATATGTTTGCCTTCCGGGAGATCGACAAAGATCTCGACCGGTTCGAAAGCACTCCAGGTGCCGGTGTTGGGTGCCGTCACGCGGCCGACCTCGGTGCCGTCCACCGAGAGGACGCACTCCTTCCCGCTCTGTGGAGTGGCCACATCGAATATAACTTTGTAGTTCTTCGATTCACGGATGTCAAGAGTGTACTCGACCCACTCTCCGGGTTCCGTATGTGAGATGGCCGTAACCTTGTCCCAGGTCGTGAGGTCCACGCCTTCCTCTCTGTACGCACCGCCCTGATTTACCCCCGGGTCGGTGTCATGGTAGGCGACGCCCTCGCCGCCGAGGTCATAGTCCTCCGCCTCGATACGAGAGGGAGTATAGGGAGGGAGATACCGGTCTTTAAAGGGTAACTGCCCCTCCGGGGTGGTGACCGTGATCATTTTGGTGGTCGAGTTGCCACGCCCATAGGTGCCTCTGGCCCCGAATCTCACCTCATATGTCCCATGATCGGTGAAGACATGCTCCAACTCATTCTGGTTCTCGATCTCCGGAGTGCCGTCACCGAACCACCAGTAGGTACTGACAGCGCCCGCCGGCGGATCCCCAGTGAACCTGACCGCAAGCGGGGCCTCGCCGGAGGTTACGTTGGCCTCGAAACTGATCTCGCCAAGGCCTGGCTCACGATGATAAAGACTTTTAGTTATCTCAGAACTGCCTGCACTGTTCGTTACAGTGAGTGTGATCTGATAATCCGGAGCTCCTTCTCCATCATAGAACACAGTATGCGGATTATCCACCGTACATGTCGTTCCATCACCATAATCCCAGAAGTAAGTCATGGGATGGGTGCCGGTGGATGTGCTCACCAGACTGTACGCATCGGTACAGGGATCAGTAGGTACATTAAGAAATTTCACTTCAAAGTCCGCGACCGGCGGTTCCACCGTGCCCCGCCTGGTTAAGGTGACGGCGTCGAGATTCACTCCTCCCTCAGGGAAGGCGAACCTGAGCACATGCCGACCTTCAGGGAGATCGACCACCGCATCGACGCCATGGAAGGTCTCTCCGGGTTCGGCCATCATGGCAGGTACCTGCACCGCCCCTGACCCATCTACCGAGAGAATGCAGTGTTTTACGATGTAATATTCATCGGGATCGTCGGGGACCATGTGGAAGGTCGCCATATATTCGCCGGCTTCCGGGATCTCAACGGTGTACTCCGCCCACTCGAGCGGGTTGGTATCCACGATCGCGACTGCCCCGTCCATCTCCCCGAGGTCGACATCGTCGGAGCGGTAGGTCGAATCGCCCCGGTTTCGGGGCTCGGCGTCATAATATGCGACGTAATCCCCACCGAGATCATAATCCTCGGCCTCGATGCGGCATGGAAGAGTATGGTTCTTGAACGGATGCTGGGCCTGACCTGCCGGAGAGACGGTGATCTCCTTGATAACAGAAGCGGGATAGTAACCGCTTGAGGTCTCAAGTTTCACCGCGTAGAATCCCGGGATCTCATAGACATGGACGGGGTGTTGTTCGGTCGAAGTACCTCCGTCTCCGAAGTACCACCGCCAACCGGCCGGATAGTCGGAGGTATCGGTGAACTGTACCGCAAGGGGTGCTTCTCCAGAGGTGACATTACAGGTAAAATCCGCGACAATCCTGGCATCACCGACATGAACATAGTTTTCGCGGATGGTGGTGTTTTCACCGACCTCGTTTTCGACCGTGAGTCTCACCGAGTAGTACCCCTCGTCAACATAGACATGCTCTGGATTCTCTTCGTCAGAAGTACCCCCGTCGCCGAAGTCCCAGGCATAGGTCAGCGGCGGCGTGCCGGTGGAATCGCTCCAGAACCGCACGGTAAGCGGCGGATCGCCATATGGGTATCCCGCCGTGAATAGTGCAACCGGTGCCTCCAGATTCTCTTTCGTGAAGGTGACAGCATCGGTGTTCACCCACCCCTGCGTGAAGGTGAGACGGAGCACATGCACCCCGACCGGGAGATCGACCTCGGTCTCGACCGTCTCATAGGTGCCCCACCCACCGGTATTCGGCGAGGTCACCCGTCCGACCTCGGTACCGTCCACCGAGAGGACGCACTCCTTACCGTTCTGCGGGGTCGCGAGGAGGAAGCCAGCGGTGTACCTTCCGGCCTCTTCGATGTGGACAGTGTACTCGAGCCACTCGCCGGGATAGGCGTACGAGGTGGTGACCGCACCGTTCCAGCCTTCAAGGTCGACGTCGTCGGAGCGGTAGTCCGAGTTGCCCTGGTTCCCAGCCTGGGTGTCGTGGTATGCAACGCCCTCGCCGCCGAGGTCGTAGTCCTCGGCCTCGATACGGCCGGGGAGGGCGTGGTCCTTGAAGGGCGTCTGCCCCCCTTCGCCGGTGACGATGATCTCGTCCTCAGCAGAGGCGGTGCCGCCCGGACCGGTGACCGTCAGAGAGACCGTGTGGGTGCCCGGGTTCTCGTAGAGATGCACCGGATTTGCATCGGTTGAAGTATCGCCGTCACCAAATGTCCAGGCACATTCGGTTGCGTGGAGCGAGGTGTCGGTGAACTGCACCGTCAAGGGTACCTCACCTGAGGTGGGGTCCGCGGTGAAGCTCGCAACCGGTTGCTGGTACCCGACTACGACGAGATCCTCACGGACGACCGTGTCCGCGCCGGCCTCGTTCTGCACCGTGAGCGTCACCGTGTACGTCCTCTCCTCGGCATAGAGATGCACCGGATTGGGATCGGTTGAGGTCTCGCCGTCACCGAACTCCCACGAGTAGGCGAGCGGCGGGGTGCCGGTGCAGTGGCTCGTGAACTGGACAGCAAGTGGCGGAGCACCTGAGGTGACGTTCGCCAAGAAGTCCGCGACCGGTGCCGCCGGGCCTTCCTTCGTAAAGGTGACGGCGTCGGCGTTCACCCAGCCCTGCGGGAAGGTGAGACGGAGCACATGCGTCCCGGCCGGGAGATCGACTTCGGTCTCGACTGTCTCATAGATGCCCCAGCCACCGGTGTTCGGCGAGGTCACCCTCGCAACATCTGAACCGTCCACCGAGAGGATACACTCCTTGCCGTTCTGCGGCGTCGCAAGACTGAAGATAGCGGTGTACCTCCCGGCCTCATCGATGTGGACGGTGTACTCCAGCCACTCGCCGGGATACGCGTACGAGGTCGTGACCGCACCGTTCCAGCCTTCAAGGTCGACGTCGTCCGAGCGGTAGTCCGAGTTACCCTGGTTGCCCGCCTCGGTGTCATGGTACGCGACCCCCTCGCCACCTAGGTCATAGTCTTCGGCCTCGATCCGGCCGGGGAGGCCGTGGTTCTTGAAGGGCGTCTGGCCGTCCTCGCCGGTGACGAGAATCTCGTCCTCCGCAGAGGCAATGCCGCCCGGACCGGTGACGGTCAGGGTGACCGTGTAGGTGCCAGGACTCTCGTAGACATGCACCGGATTTTCCTCTGTCGAAGTCTCGCCGTCACCAAATGTCCAGGCGCATTCGGTCGCGTGGAACGAGGTGTCGGCGAACTGTACCGAAAGCGGCGCCTCACCGGAAGAGGGGGCCGCCGTGAAACTCGCAACCGGTTGCTGGTACCCGACCACGATCAGGTCGTCGCGGACGAGCGTGTCCTCGCCGGCCTCGTTCCTGACTGTGAGCGTCACCGGATACGTGCCATCAGTGGCATAGAGATACACCGGATTTTCTTTGGTTGAAGTCCCACCGTCCCCGAACTCCCAGGAGTATGTGAGCGGCGGGGTGCCGGTGGAGTCGCTTGTGAACTGCACCACTAGAGGCGGTTCACCAGAGGTGACGTTCGCCGAGAAGTCCGCGATCGGTGCCGCCGGACCCTCCTTCGTGAAGGTGATGGCGTCGGCGTTCACCCACCCCTGCGGGAAGGTGAGCCTGAGCACATGCATCCCGGCTGGCAGGTCGACCTCGGTCTCGACTGTCTCGTAGGTACCCCAACTCCCGGTATTCCGCGAGGCCACACGTCCGACTTCGGTGCCGTCCACCGAGAGGACGCACTCCTTGCCTTCCTGCGGAGTGGCGAGGATGAAACCGGCCGTATATATGCCATCTTCTGGGATGTCGACGGTGTACTCCAGCCACTCGCCGGGGTAGGCATACGAGGTGGTGACCGCACCGTTCCACTCCTCGAGGTCGACGTCGTCGGAGCGGCAGTCGGAGTTGCCCTGGTTGCCGGCCTCGGTGTCGTGGTACGCCACTCCCTCCCCGCCGAGGTCATAGTCCTCGGCCTCGATACGGCACGGGAGTGCATGGGTCTTGAAAGGCGTCTGCCCGCCGCCGGGTGCGAGGACCGTGATCTCCTCCTGCGCAGAAGCAGTGCCCCCCGGACCGGTGACCGTGAGTTTCACGGTGTAGATGCCGGGACTGGTATAGGTGTGGGCCGGATCCTGCCCGGTCGAAGTACCGCCGTCACCGAAGTTCCACTGCCAGGCGGTTGCATGGCGGGAGGTGTCGGTGAACTGCACCGAAAGCGGCGCCTCGCCGGAGGTGACATTCGCCGTAAAACCAGCCAGGGGTGCGGGATGGCCGACCTCAATCAGGCCCTCGTGGATGACGGTGTCGCTCCCGGCACTGTTGGTCGCCGTGAGCCGTACGGTGTAGGTGCCCTCCTCGACATAGACATGCACCGGATTTTCCGCAATCGAAGTCCCGCCGTCGCCGAACTCCCAGGCATACGTGAGGGGCCCGGCGCCGGTCACCTGGCTGGTGAAGCGGACTGCAAGTGGCGGGGCGCCGGTGGTGACATTCGCCGCGAAATCCGCCACAGGCGCCGCCGGACCAACCTTTGTGATCTCAAATGAGTCCAGGTTCAGACCGCCACCCATCGTGACCCTTATCACATGGCGGCCCTCGGAAAGGGCGATCGCAGCAGGCGTCTCCACGGTGGTGAAGCCTGACCATCCGTTCTTCGGCGCCCTCACCGTTGCCCCACGCACACCGTCCACTGCGAGATCCAGGCTCTGACCTTCCAGGTCTGAAGTCATTCTGAAAGAGAAGAGATAGTTCCCGGCGTCGGAGACGTCCACCGTATATTCCAGCCACTCCCCTCTCGCGGTGTAGCCGACATTGACGACCCCGATGCTCTCCCATCTCTCGATATCCACATCGTCACTCCTGAAGGCACCTCCCTGGTTCCCCCTGGTGGCGTCATGGTAGGCGACACCCTCGCCACCATAGTCGTACTCCTCGGCCTCCACCCGGCAGGGAACCGTCCGCGCCACATAGGGTTCTGACTGACCACCGGTCACGACGACATACTCATTCTTCACCTCACCTGCAGTCCCGAACTCATTGGTGACCTTGAAAGAGACCGTGTAGCGGCCTGGAGATGAGTAGGTGTGCTCGGGATCTTTTCCGGTTGCATCAGTGACCCCGTCCCCGTTAAAGTCCCAGGCATACTCAAAAGGGGGTGTTCCCCCCGGGCTCCCGGTGAACCTGACTTTGAGCGGGGCCTTTCCATTCCGTGGATCCGCGGTAAAATCTGCCGACGGGATTGAAGGCCTTGGTAAGGCAGAAGAGAGAACCTCGTACCACCGGTCGGCCATCTTCTTCTCTCCCTGGTGGTTGGGATGAAGGTGATCCCTGAGGTCGGTGCCGACATTAAACCCGGAATTCTGGTCGACAAGTATGACCCTGGACTGAGATGTGTCCAGAGATTCTACCAGACCCGGGATCTCTGCATTGTATGCATCCACATATTGTGTGTAGAACGAAAACTTCATCGGGATGATCTCTGCGATGTAGACGGTGACCCTCGGATTGTACTCCCTGAGAATCCCGACGACCGCCCTGAGATCCTCGACGGTCTCATTGGCCACCTTCACAGGGGACTTGGGATAGCCCTGCTGGAGGAGGTCGTTGGTGCCCAGGTGGATGAGCACATGGTCGGGTGTATCCCCCCTCGTCTTGAGGGTGTCCAGCCAGACCGAGAGGTTCCCGTTCTGAGGTTCGTACTCAGCGTTCCCAAAGGCAACATGATCTGTCCGCCACCCGGGTCGCCCCTCATTGTCCTTATCAAAATCAAGTTGGAAATCCGGGCCCGGCCGGGTTCCGACAAAATTCACCTCATAACCATTCTCATTCAACAGGTTCCATAGGTGATACCGATAACTCGGATAATTTACACCACTCTGCTCGTCGATCGCCCCGGCCGTAACCGAATCACCCAGAGGCAGGATCTTCGTCTCATCACCTGCCGCCGAGACCATTCCGACGACAACAATACTGAATAGAACTAGCGATAACAAAATAAAACGTCTCGTAACCCGTCCCCCCATAGACATTGAATGTGAGGGGAGATATTTATTATAATATATAAATATTCCCAGATCGTTTGATCGTTCTGTGGAATTAAAAGAAATATAATAAAATAATATCCATAAATATTCCACCTAATATGGATAAGGCCAATAAAGTAATTCAAATGGAGAATTTAAGAATTTTTGATAATATCTATCCGAGCCAAGATCGCCGGAATGCATATATATAGAGAACTTCTCTCAAAGGGTGATCCTGACGGGGGAGACGAGGTGGAGAGAGATAAAGTCGCCATTCTGATCATCAACTGGAACGGTAAGGAAGACACGCTGGAATGCATCAGGTCACTGCAGGAGCAGGACTACCCGGCATGCGAGATCATCGTCATCGACAACGGATCGATCGACGGTTCGGCCGATGCCTTCAGGGCCATCGAACCGCCGATTAATCTTATTGAGAGCGAAAAAAACCTGGGATTCGCAGGCGGGATCAATCTCGGGGTTACCTATGCGATGGAGCACGGGATGCCCTACACACTCATCTACAACAACGACACCATCGCCGATCCCAGGATGGTCCGCAGCCTGGTTGAGATCCTGGAATCAGATCCGACTGTGGGGATCGTCACCGGCAAAGTCTATGACTACTATATTCCGGACCGGCTCCTTGTGGTGGGCAAAAAAATCAACTTCTCCACCGGCCGGATGTTTAATGAAGGGTATTCAGAGACCGACCGGGGACAGCACGACGAAATACGCGAATACTCATATATCGACGGGGTCTTCTGGCTTTCAAGGACCGAGGTCTTTCAGACAGTCGGGTTCTTCGATACCAGTTATTTCTATCAGTTCGAAGAAGTGGACTTCTGTGCCCGGGCAAACAAGCACTACCGGATCCTCTACACCCCACACGCAAAGATATGGCACAAAGGAGGAAAAAGCGTCGGCGGACGCAAGAGTCCGACTGAGGTCTACTACTTTGCCAGGAACAAGTTCATCTTCATGCGCCGGTATGCCACACAACGACAGTTCCTGACATTTCTCCTCCACCAGGTTCTGGTGGACAACCCCAGAGAACTCGGTGGGGCCCTGATAAAAGGGCGGTTTAACACACTTCTACCGCAAATCCGGGGAGTTGCGGACGGGGTCCGCAAGGCAAAAATGGAATCCCCGTCCATTCCCGGAAAATATGGGGGATGAAGTCCAACGGCAAGACGCCGGACCACACCCCATTCAAGAGCCGGATGTGCTGGCAAAGGAGAACTTGTCGAGGTTCAGAGAACCACCGAACGCCATTCTGATGGCGTGTTCTCCGGCGGGGAGAGCGATGCTCTTCTTCACCGTCGTGAACTTACCCCACGACCCGGTGTTCGGCGAGGTCACGGTCCCGACCTCTTTCCCGTCGACAAGTACTTTCATCGACTGCCCGCTCATGGCGGAGGCGACGACGAACTCGGCATCATATGTCCCTGCTCTCGGGACGTCAACGGTGTACTGGAGCCATTCGCCAGGGAAGGCATAGGCAATGGTGGTGACTCCGCTGTCCTTCCAGGACTCGATGTCGACACCGTCCGTACGGTACGCACCGCCTCTGTTCTCCACGTCCCTGTCATGGTAGGCGACGCCTTCGCCACCCTCGTCATAGTCTTCGGCCTGGATCGTAAACGAAACAGACTCCTGACCGGCGGTGACCGCAACCTTGTCAAGGTTCAGGGAGCCATCGAAGACAATCCTGATGGCATGCTCGCCGGCAGGAAGTTCAAGGCTCTTCTTCACCGTCGTGAACGTGCCCCACGAACCAGTGTTCGGCGAGGTCACGGTCCCGACTTCCTTACCGTCGACGAGCACCTTCATGGACTGCCCGTTCATGGCGGAGGCAACGGTGAACGCAACATCGTACGTCCCGGCCTCGGCAACATCGACAGTGTACTGGAGCCATTCACCCGCATAGGCATAGGCAATGGTGGTGACACCAGTCTTCTCCCAGTTTTCGATATCGACACCGTCCTTGCGGTAATCTCCACCCTCGTTCACGGCGTCGGTGTCATGATAGGCGACACCTTCGCCGCCTTCGTCATAATCTTCGGCTTCAAATGTCCCCGGAAGGGCGATTGCCGTCTTCTCTCCAGGGTTTGAACCCGATGAATCAGATGCCGAAAGCACCATCTTGTCGAAGTTCAGGGAACCGTCGAAGACGATCCTGATGATATGCTTCCCGGCAGGGAGGTCGATGTTCTTCTTTACTGTCGTGAACGTGCCCCACGAACCGGTGTTCGGCGAGGTCACGGTCTCGACTTCCTTGCCGTCGACGAGCACCTTCATGGACTGCCCGTTCATGGCAGAGGCAACAGTGAACGCAACATCGTACGTCCCGGCCTCGGCGACATCAATGGTGTACTGGAGCCACTCGCCAGGGAATGCATAGGCGATGGTGGTGACACCACTGGTTTTCCAGGATTCAATATCGACGCCATCCTGACGGTAATCACCGCCTTCGTTCACAGCGTCGGTGTCATGGTAGGCGACATCCTCGCCGCCTTCATCATAATCTTCGGCCTCGATGGTGCCGGGGACCGCAGTCCCCGCTTCAGAGCCAGAGCCATTGTCCGGGTTTGAGCCCGAAGAGGTGTTCTGGACAAAGGCGATCTTGTCCAGATTCAGGGATCCGTCGAAGGCAACTTTGAGCGTGTGGTCGCCAGCGGAGAGGTCAAAACTCTTCTTCACCGTGGTAAAGGTACCCCATGAACCGGTGTTCGGGGCTTCAACAGCGGCGATCTCTTCGCCATCAATGAGCACCTTCACGGACTGTCCATTCATGGCGGAGGCGACGGTGAAATCGACGTCATATGTCCCGGCCTCGGTGACATTGACCGAGTACTGGAGCCACTCACCTGGATAGGCATAGGCGATGGTGGTTGCACCGGTCTTCTCCCAGTATTCAATATCGACGCCGTCCTTGCGGTATTCTCCGCCTTCGTTCACGGCGTCGGTGTCATGATAGGCAACACCCTCTCCACCCTGATCATAGTCCTCGGCCTCGACCGTGCCGGGGAGAGTGTGCCTCTCCACCGGCTCGGGGTTCGGGTCGGGGTTCGGGTCAGGAGTCGGGGTTGGGGTTGGGTCCACCGGATCGGTGGACTTCTTGATCACCAGTCCTGATGTGTCCACGCCTGAAGACGGTGAGACAATCTTGAACGGGTTCTCCGCATAGTTGCCGGTTGCCGTTCCTTCGATGACATCGTTCACACCGTAGTGTGAGTACAGGATGTTCTCAGGCCCGCCTTCGACAGTCAGATCGAAGTACGAGTTCTGGCATGGCAGATCCCGACCGATGGCGGGGTAGTACTTCCCGAGCCTGATCATGGAGCCGTCAACACCCTCCGCGTTGATGATCTTGAAGTTCTCGAACCTCACGTCATTGGTGTTCGAGGCATCGATGGCGTACCCGCCTGCGTTCTCGCTCACACAGTTGGTGAAGACGTTCGGAGAGTTGAAGCCGTTCCAGTGAATCAGGAAGTAGTCAGAGGCTTCCGAGTCCTTGGAGTAGCAGTTCTCGAACTTCGCACCGTTCGACGACCAGATCATGAACCCGTGATGGTTCCCGATCGCCGTGCAGTCCTTCACCGTGACACCGTTGTTGAGGAAGAATCCTGCACCGAAGATGAGGTTCATGTCCCGCTGGGTGTCAGACTCAGGGAAACGTGCCTGTTTCCTGATACCATTGTCCTTGCTTGTACAGTTCTCGAAGACGACGTTCTTCACTGCAGGGGCTGGTTCGATGTGGAAACCGGATTCCCAGTTGTCCTCTGCATAGCAGTCCTTGATGAGAGCGTTCTCAAGGTCGTTGTGCTCTGCGAAGATGAACCCCGCAGTCCACGGGTGCGAGTTGTCGTTGGCACCACACCGGATCGCCTTGCAGTTCTCATACGTGATGTTAGAGACCTTCAGGCCAGCACTGGTTGCATCGATGTTGAATCCTGTCCAGGTCAGATCGATGGCCGTGCAGTCCTTGAACGAGATGTCAGTGAGGTCGTGCCCGGGGCACCAGACTGTGAAACCGCCGTTCATTCTCGTGTCACCGGTTACGGTCACACTCTGGACAGAGACGTGACTGTACTGAATCCAGACAGCACCCTGACCCGAGATGGTAAAACCCTCAAGGTGAGTGTTCTCATTAGCGAATACACCATCCCAGGTACCGCGGATATCGATCCTGGTCTTGTCTTCGCCTGAACCCATGAGCGTTGTTCCCGGTGCCATTTTGATACTGCCGTCAGAGTTGTACGTCCCGGCAGCAAGGTGAACCGTGCCACCGTTCCCGGCCGCGTTGAGCGCGTTCGTAATCTCGATCTGGTCAGATTTTCCGTCACAGACATAGTCTGCCTGTGTCTTTGCATCCTGCGAACTGTCAGAGGCGGCCACATTGAGCGTGGCAGCACTGACCGCAGGCGCCAGACATATGAGCACTGACGCCAGGAGCAGGAGGCGCAACATTGATCTATTGTTCATGGAATGTTCCTCATGTTCATCCCCCCGTCAAGATCAATTTTAACACAATGTACTTTTAAACATTGTGATCGAGAACTATTCAATCTCATAAATTATTTTGTGAATTTAATAACAAAGAGAGGAAATTCAAAATAATTTCCACAAAATAGGATAAGAGACATCGTCGAATAATTATCCAATATGAAGATGATTCCAGACGACATATCAGATTTCAATCTGTAATTCATTGATTAAATGGGTTTCTAAAGATCGAGATAATATTCAACAAGGGTACGCCAATAAAACAATCCGAATATAAAGAAAAAAACGACGATTATGACATATATGAGCATGAACGCCCTGATCATCCCCGAGCGCAGGCAGATAAAATCTTCGGAAAAAAATAGAATATTAATATCACACCATAATTAAAATTTGAGGCAATTTAGCGGAATGACCCGATCACCGGAGAACTCAACTCGAAAATCTGCCCAAAAATGTTCAAATGCTCAAAAATAATAGAGATTCGGCGTTTTATTGAATTCCTCATCTCGAATAGACATCAGTGACTGACCACACACACCCTGCGTGACCAGGAGGCAGAGGACGGGATCACTCTCCGAATGATTCCCCGCCCGCCTTCCCCCCCATGGCAATCCCAGAGGTTCGGGGGCAGCGCCCCCGGCGTGTATGGTGTGGGAAGGCATGTCGATCAGACGGGCCACCCCCACAGAAGAACGAAAAACTTTATCCTGCTCTCTCTCGCCGGGGGGAGACCCCCCGGACCCTCCCACGGCGAAGATAGCCGGGGGGCGGCGAATTTCTCGGTTCCTGGCACCCTCAAGGCTAGAAAAAGAGGAATTGAAGGTTTTAACGGAGCCATTATTTTCAACTCTGAAAAATCTGAGATACTCGTGAAAAGATACCATGAACAATATCGAAGAGTGGCCCGATTATCGGGATACCTGGTCGCCTTTCATCGATATATTCCTCCCCTCCACCATCAATCGAGAGATTCGAGACCACAACCTCACCCAGAGCCTCGTTTCTGATTCCTGCAGAGATCGAATCCCCGGAGATCACCGTATCCAGCACGCTCACCGTACCAGCATCAGGAAGAGTCTCACTGACACAGACCCCGACTCCCGACCCACCCATGACGATCCGCATTCCTTCGATGGTGACGCCCCCTGTCGTCTTCCCGCCAACCCCTCGCCGACCATCACTTGCGATCAGGAGGGGACATGAACCGGAGGTTTCGATCCCCCCCGAAAGCGTGAGGTCGCGCCCGAGATATACATAGACAATATTCGGCGAACCGCCACCCATCACGTTCAGGTCAAAGGAAGAGGCTTCACAAGGATAGTCCTGGCCAAGAGACGGCTCATAGCCCCCGATCTGAATGCAGGAATGACCGTCACCTGCCGGAGAAAATGCAGAGAAGTTCTCAAATCTAAGGTTTGCAGCATTCCGAATCGAAAGGGCATGTCGGCCGGCCTCGGTACTCACACAGTTTACAAAGGAGTTGCCAGTGGTGTACCCACTGTGGTGAACGATTGCGAAATCGTCTGTAAGTGATCGCACCGCAGAACAACCATCAAAATGTGCCCCATCCGTTGACCAGAGAAAAAAACCCCGGTAATTCTCTTCGGCGGCGCAGTTCTTCAGGGTGACCGCATTGTTCATAGTAAATCCGGCACCGAAAGTCAGCCCATTTAATTCAGGAGGGCCGGAATCAGGAAAAAGAAGGTTTTTTCGGATGCCATTCCTCATAGCCGTGCAGTTCTCGATGACCACGTTCTTTACCGAGACCTCAGGTTCAATATGGAATCCCGACTCCCAGTTGTCTTCAGCAGAGCAGTCCCTGACCGTAACATCTTCGAGATCGTTGTGTTCAGCAAGAATGAACCCGGCAGACCATGGATGCGAATTGTCATCGGCACCACACCGGACGGCCCGGCACCGTTCGTACCGCAGACCCCGTACCAGAATCGATTCTCCTCTTCCATCTACATTGAAACCCGTCCAGGTGAGGTCAATGGCAGCGCAGTCCTCAAAGACCACATCCTCGATGATCCGCCCCTCCGCCCAGACTGTGAATCCGCCATTCATCCGCGGATCGCCGGTCACCGTCACCTGCTGAATCCGGACATGACTCCCCTGCACCCAGACCGCACCATTCCCGGAGATCGTCAGGTTGCGTAGAATAGTGTGATCTTTTGCAAAAACCCCGATCCATCCACCCGAGAACTCAAGAATTGTCTTTCCCTCACCTGAACCCTCCAGACAAAAACCGTCTCTAAGGGTTATCGAATCATCGCAATGGTATGTCCCGGGTTTTAAGAGGGCCTTCCCACCATTTCCAGCTCTTTCCAGGGCCTTCTGAATTTCAATCTGATCAGAGATACCATCACAGAGATAGTCTACGCCCTCCGCCTCCGAAGACTCGACAGTGGCGACAGTAATAACCCCTGCAGATACTGGAACCCCGGAGAAGATCGGGATAATCAGTACGACAAAGAGCCATGACCCGGTTAGCCGGCTCATGCCCCCAAGAAGGATGTGGGGGGATATAAATCCTCTCACCCAGGAGGCACAAAACATATATATGACCGCAGGAGGATAAGGGCTCACGATGTCCTCTAAAGGACTTTCAACGATCATACTCGCCGACCTGAACAGGTATTATTCCTATCATAGCAGAGACATCACCGCCACAGGAAAACTTGCCATCATCAGAGCGGTCACTTTCCATCTCATATTCTCCAGAGGTTTCAGAGCGATCTTCTGTTACCGTCTACGCAACCATGCAGAAAAAAAGAAAATCCCCTTCCTCGGCAGCCTGGTCGGGATCGTCGATATCCTCTTAAACAGCATTGAGATCCACCCACAGGCCAGGATCGGACCCGGACTCTTTATCCCGCACCCACAGTGCATCGTCATTGGGGCCAAGACGGTCCTTGGTTCCAATATCACCATAAATCAGGGGGTCACCGTCGGGGCATCCCCGGGCAAAGATATTGGCGGGCAGACCGAACCGGTGGTTGAGGATAATGTCCTTCTTGGAGCCGGTGCGAAGATTATCGGCCCTGTCACCATCGGCAAAAACGCTATGATCGGTGCAAACGCCGTCGTAGTCAAAGATGTGCCTGCCTGGGCGGTTGCCGTCGGGGTACCCGCAGGAGTCGTCAACAGAGTGGAGATCCCATACCACGAACTTCTCAAACTCACATCACAGAGACAGATTACCTGAAGAGGTCGTCCCAAAACTGGCTCTGTTGAATTCGGCATGAACCCTGGGCCCAAGCATACACAATGGACATTGTTCTGAGTAGTGTTTCGAGGTATGGAGGGATCCCTGATCCCTTTCTTAGCAAAGGGGAGGAGGAGGGCACCAATCTCAACACCGCCCCTCGGCAAAGATGAGCAGAGGGGGCACCACAGGCTTCACGATCTCTTCCTGGCAATCGTATGACCGTGCATCCCAATCTTCGCATGCGGTCCGGAGGTCGCAACCCCCGGGCGAGTGCGAAGGAAGACGCGGGAACAGAAAGATATGAAAAAAGTCTGAGGGTTTTCAACAACCCCAAATCGACAATTTTTTCGAGGACTCAATCAGGTTCTGGGATGGGGTCAAAGACAACTGCTGTTCCTCCATCATAGATCTTTCCCCTGCCCACAACGATCGAATGCATCGGAAGATGGACCGGAACCCTGACCACCTTCCTGTATGCAGTCACTTTCACAGATTCACTTCTGAGATTTGCAGCCCCAAAAAAGAGATAAGAATCGTCAGGGGCATGTTTCCCCTCGGCAGCCATCGTCCAGGAATTCATCGCCGCAAAACCCCTTACAACCAGCCAGGAAATATCGTCTCCGTACAAATATCGGTCCTTACGTTCAGCGTCGCCAGCCGTTTTGGCAAGCCAGGACGCACCCACAACCTCAGGTTCTGAAAAAATCGGATACTCTTCAATTTCAGAGAGAGCCAGGGATGTTGGTCCGTCATCGGCAATCTCAAAGACAAAACCGGCGTTGAAGAGGAAAAAAACTGCAAGAAAGAGAGAGATCAGGGCCCGGCTCCAGGCGGTAACCGCCCCCGGCCTCCTCTTTCTGAACGGCCCTGCGATCAGACCGACGATCACCATGGCGCCGTATACAAAGAAGGGAGCAATGAAAATAAGCGATATCTGGTAAAGTCTTGAGGTATTCAGGGCGCTCGAAAAATATGGGAGGGCAATTCCCGCCACACAGAGGCCAAGGAACATGATGGAGAGAGCATAGTAATCTTTTGAGAACCTGGACTTCAACACTGCAAAAAGCGGCACCGAGATTATCCCAAGGGCGATAAGTACCTGAGAAACGAGTTGGAGAGACTTATAGAGTTCATGCAGAGGCGTATCCGTCGGAGAGAGGATAATATGCAATCCCTGTGACGCATCAGACATGAAAAGTTCATCCTGGAGACTGCTCAGAACACTCTCGCCGATCTCGGCGGCGGACTTAAACGCGGCGGCTTCACTGGTGAAGAGGTACCAGATGAGAATAAAAGCACAGAATACAAGGACAAAAGAGACACTGATCATCCGACGTGCCTTTCCAGTCAGAACAGGAGAGAAGAAAGAACACCAACACATCAGCCTTTTCACCACCCTGCCGACCACATTACGCTCGGCAAGAAGAAGGACGAGGATCGAAGGAACAAGGGCGGCAAAAAAGAGATACGTGAGGCCGTAATGCGAAGTCACCAGCCCGAAGGCAAAGAGAGCCATCAAGAACGCACGGTGTGATCGTTCGAGTGCATGATCCAGGAATACAAGCACAATGAGGACAAGAAAGAGTTCAGCGACCTGTTGGCGTGCAAGCTGGAGCATCTCGGTGAAGAAGACATAGAAAGAAACAAAGAAGAAGGCTCCAAAAAAAGCGGTCAAAGAAGACGTCTGCTGGCGATACGCCGCATAGAGGCCGAGAGGAACAAGTGAGAAAAAAAACGGATAGATCAACTTGAATACCCAGACTGGAGAGATAGCACAGAAACCGGAGAAGAGCGGGATGAGCATCACGATCGAGAGCATGGCATTGACATTTGAGTACAGGGTATGATCCCAGAGCCCGCTTTGAGCGGCAAGACTTCCATAATAGAGTTCCTCATTGATATCCCACCCCCATACATGTCCTGAAATCAGGACGGTATGGAGGAGAAGAGAGAGTCCAATTGAGAAGATAGCAAGAGGATAGATCTCCTCATGGAACACCCTCCCCGATCCGATCAAGAGGGGGATGCAGGCGATCAAAAGTATTACACCCATCAGAACAACACTCGTCCCCCATAATTCTTTTGCATAGGCCCCAAGTCCGGTGAGCAGAGGTAAAAAGATAAAGAAGAGGAAGGGCAGGCCTTTCGGATAAGAGATACCAGGCGTAGGCACCACTTCAGACCGCCGATCAACGATGAACGCTATGACCAGAAGAAAGATCAGGACCATACTCATCCAGAGGAGGAGATAAGAACCTGAGAGCGGACTCATGATACCGAAGACGGGGAGAAGCATGTTCATGGCAAATCCCAGGATCATCCAGAGAATAAGGCTCAAACCAACGGTATACAACAGAGTTCTGATTCCACCTACTCCTCTGATTTCCATCACACGCAATAGACAGAGCCCGGGGACAAAAGTGAGGAGAAAAAAACCGGCTGTCTGCCTGAGAAGGGGGATGCCTCCCCCCATCCCGTCGAGAGCAACCGAACCCCAGAAGAGAAGGAGGAGGGAAAAAGAGACTGTGACAATACGCCGCCAGGACCAGCGATGAATTTCAAGATCCAGCATACCTACTCTTCTCCCTGATTGAACTGCGGTATACCTCTCGTGTCCGCCTGGCAACAACATCCCATGAGAGTTCAGCCCGCATCTTCTGGTAACCGGCCTCACCCATCTCTGTGCCTCCCTTCGGATCGGTGAGAAGGCTTATCAATGCTCCCTCAAGCGCATCGACGTCCCGGGGCTGTACGACACGACCGGTTCTCCCATCATCCACAACCTCGGGAATACTCCCGACTGCGGTCACGACCACCGGTTTCCTGAAGGCGTACGCGATCGGGATTATCCCTGTCTGGGTACCCTCGATGTATGGGAGAACTACTACCGAGGCCTGCTTGAAGAAACCCGCGACCTCATCGTCTCTAATATATCGGTTATGCACCTCACACCAGGCAGGATCTATGGCCGCCTGATATGGTGAGAGATCCCCGCTCCCGGCGATGACCAGTCTGGCATCGGGAACACTCCGTACGACGCCGGGCATCGCATCCAGAAGATAGGACAACCCTTTATAATCCTCTATCCTCCCAAAAAAGAGGATGGTTCCTGTTTCTTCAGCAGATCCGCCATTATCCTCATAGTCCCCGAAAAAGGCATAATCCCCATGCGGGATCACATGACACTTCTCACCTGCACCGAGAACCTCTTTCGCCCACTGCCCGTGGACTATGACAGCGTCCGAGCAGGAGATATAGGCCTCATTGCTGATGACCTGGTCAAATGCCCTGCTACCTGTGTGGGGCCTGACATCATGGATGGTGGTCACCAGCGGGTATTTCCGTAAAAACGGAAAAAACAGGAGAAACCAGGGAGGAGTGAGCTGGAAATGGATGACTTCAGGTCTCTCTTGCTGCAGGGCCGTAAGAAATCGGACTGCCCTGGGGAGATAAGCAGTGTTCACAATAAAATTCCGGAGTGTATTTCCGACCGGCAGTTCCTTCACCCTCACCTTCGGCGAGAAATTCTGCCGATCTACCCCCACAGGGGCGAAGAGCACGGTCTCATCCTCCTCGGCAAGGGCATTTGCAAGTTGGGAGACATAGTGAACGATCCCGCCCGAGACATTATCGGTGACCAGCAGCACCTTCAATTCCGGGCCACCTCCCGAAAGGCTCTGATATATTGGTCTGCGATCCCCGACCATTTGAGATTTTCAAGGGCGTAACGGCGTGCATTCGTCGCATGGGCTGCGACACCGTTCTCAAGATAGGCGGCCACCGAACTGGCGGCAACAGTGGGTTGTGACGGATCGATGACCAGACCGGCATTCGCCTCCTTCACCAGACCAAGGGTGGGGATATCAGAAACGATGCTAGGGAGACCGGAAGAGAGAGCTTCCAGAAGAGTAAGCGGTTGCCCCTCATACCGTGAGGTCATCAGATAGAGATCTGCAACGGCATAGAGAGACGGGACATCTTCCCACGGCATTCTCCCAGGGAATATAGCATTTCTCACGCCTTTTTCTGCGGCATATGCTCTGGTCGCCTCAAGGAGAGAGCCATGACCTGCTGCAACCAGGGTGAGGTCGTCACGCAGGTGTTCAAGTTCCGAGAAGAGATCAACCATACCGAAAGGATTCTTCTGCGGGATGAAACGACCAACTGAGAGCACGACCGTGCGACCATCAGGAATGCCTAACCGCTCCCGTAAATCTCCGGGGTCAGACGAAGGGGAAAAACGATCCGTGTCGACACCATTCGGGATGTACCTGACCTTCTGCGGGTCCACTCCCATCCCGACAATCTCGTCGCAGACACCACGACTCACCCCGGTGAAGAAGGCGCTGTCCGGGAAAGACTGCAGACACCGGCGCTCACAGAGAGAAGAGAATCTCTTATAGGCCTTGATGTGACGGGCAGTGCTGTCCGGCCAGTGAGTATACTCGCCATACGAGGTCGAATGCAGAGTCGCAACACATCGGTTGAACGGCACCCTGCCTGGAAACATCGGCTGATGCATCCAGACTGCATCATAATCGCCCTCTCGGAGTCTTCTGGTGACGGTATGCCAGTAATGGAAGAGCCCTCCGACCCCAAACCGCATGATGAGGGAGCGATTCCCCAGTTTGATGTCCGGACCAGTCGGCGAGGCCACGGTGCATGTGATCCCGCGTTCTTCAAGTTTCTTCACCACATTATAGGTGACGTTGGCAATCCCTGTCCCGTATGGATAATATTCAAAACTGCAGATCAACAGATTCATGGTATCGTTCCTTCAGCCCTCTTTCTCAGGAGAGTGGGCACTGTGGGGCGGTATCCCGTCCTGTGCAAGTGCCCCCCTGTCCAGGACTGATCTGACAAGGGTCTCGATCTCATGGGACCACCTCCCCCTGATAACGTCCCAGGAAAAACGCTCTCTGACCGACCTTTGCGCCGATGCACCAAGTCCTCTGGCGATTTCAGGATGTTCGATGAGGAACGTGATCCGCTTTACCAGCGCCTCTCTGTCCCCCGGACGGACAAGAAAACCATTCTTGCCGTCAGTGATGATCTCACGCGTCCCGCCCACATCGGTCGCCACAACGGCACATCCTGCCGCACATGCCTCGATCACCGAGGTGGGCAGGCCCTCGGAGTACGAGGGGTTGACAAAAATCGTGGTCGACGTGAGGATCTCGGGGATCTCGTCATGTGAAATGGTGCCGAGAAATGAGACTCCCCTCATCCCCGATGCAATCTCCTCAAGATCGAACCTGTACGGGCCGTCGCCCACGATTTTCAGGTTCACTCCCTCCGGGAGGGAGGGATAAATCGAGAGGAGATCCTGGACCCCCTTCCCGTAGACCAACCTCCCGATGAAGGTGATGTCGACCGAAGGACGATCGCCGTTGCCTCCGGCCTGTGCAGCCCTGAAAGGTGCAAGGTCGATGCCGTTGTGGAGCACCCGCGGGCTTTCGGCACCAAGATGACTGAGGAATTCGGCAGCTGCAGCCGATACACCAAACGTAGCCGCGGCATCCCTGACGATCATAGATCCGATGGTGTGATCATAGACCTCAGCGAGTGCCAACGCGGCCCGCCCCTCCAGGTAGGGATGGGAGGAGCCGTGCTCAAGGTGGACGAGCGGGATCTTTTTGACCTTTGCCACAAGCCATCCCAGCAGAGTGACAGAGAAAAACCTGGTGTTCGTGCAGACAGCATGATAGTCTCCCCTCAGGATCCTGATGAAGAGGTGGAGCGCGGCAGGAGAAGGAAGAGGCACCGGATATCGTGCGCCGAGCAGGTTCAGAGAAGGGAACCGCAGAACGTGAACTTCACC
This sequence comes from Methanofollis aquaemaris, assembly GCF_017357525.1. Taxonomy (NCBI): domain Archaea; kingdom Methanobacteriati; phylum Methanobacteriota; class Methanomicrobia; order Methanomicrobiales; family Methanomicrobiaceae; genus Methanofollis; species Methanofollis aquaemaris. Next base: position 1,565,206 of record NZ_CP036172.1, read on the forward strand.
ATATTCTTCAGTCTGAGGAGCATGGTCGGTGTTGCAGGTGACCACATCCACCTTATAGCCCACTCGAACAAGATTCTGAGAGAGTTCATAGGTCACCTTCTCAAGTCCACCAATCCTTGGCGGAAACCCGGCGGTAAAGATAACAATATGATCTTTTTCGATACCTTTCGGTACTCGATCTCTTGATATAGATCCCTGAATAGCCGTCCCCCCCGCGTAAGGCCACTCTTACGTAACCAGTATTGCTGGTTCATGGGGGATATTGAATATAAATGTTTCTCTCCCTCCAGGGAGACCTATGTCCCAATATCCACAATAATAACCCATTCCCGAGAATTACCGATACATTGCCCGGGATATTCTGCGAAAAGTTCTCGAAAAAGAGAGGTGTCCGGTCCTTCAGCAGTCCCTGAGGGCTGCAGCAAAGCGGGCCCTGATCTCCTGAGGGGTAAGAGGGATATTGCCGACCGATGCATTTCCAGGCCTGAGCATCACATGAATGAAGTTCGGACCCTCATCGGCTGAAGCAGCCATCACTGCCCCGATCTCTTCAGGGCTCCCGACCTTCCAGGTCCTGGTAAAGCCGCTGGCCCGAGCCAGGAGTTCAAGATCGACATTGGCGGCCGCATAGGTGGGCTGATTGCCGGTGGAACCAAAGGCCCCGTTGTCCAGACCGATCACCGTGAGGTTTTCCGGGGCGGCGGCCGCCACCACAGAGAGGACCGAGGAGCCCAGGAGACTGCCGTCACCGTCGATGACGACCACCCGGCGGTCGGTACCAAGAGCGAGCCCGAGGCCGATGGGCGTCGCCTGCGTGTATGAACCAAGCATATAGAAGGTGAGCGGGCGGTCCAGAACTGCATACAGTTCCTTGCTCGGGACACCGATGTTCGAGACGACTGCAGCGTCCCCCAGATAGGGGGCCAGGGTCCTGATGGCGTCATATCGTGCCATCGTCGGTTCCCCAATTTCGGCATCATAGACGAGCGTCGAGTGCCGGGCCCGCACCGGTACGATGCGGGAGACCGCAGGGCATGCCTCGCCTTCCCAGACCTTCGGCGAGATGAGGGCGACGTGCGGGCGGGAATGGGCGAAGGCGTCCTCGACCACCTCGCCGATCTGCGGGAGGTCGGAGGGCTCGGCGATGATCGTATAGGTGATCCCGAGGGCGTCGAGCACGCCGGGCAACTGGCTGTTGAAGGGGATCTGGGCGGGGATCCGTTCCTCGTAGACCCCGCGCCAGCTCGCGAGCACTGGCAAAGGAAGGCCGAAGGTGACGGTGAGCGACATGATCGCATTGAGCATATTCCCGAGGCCCGAACTCTGGATGACCACCACCGGGCGCAGCCCGGCAAGCACGGCGCCGGCGGCGATCCCGACGCCGTCTTCCTCGCGGGTGAGGCCGACGGTCCGGATCCGATCGGGCAGGAGGAAGCAGAGGTCCCCGGCCCGGTCGCAGGGGAGGGTGAGGGTGAGGTCGACTCCGACATCCTCGAGGATCGTACAGACGAGATCTTCATGCATGGTTTCTCACCCATGATAGGACGTCGCCGGCAAGAGCGGTTGTCTCGACCCCGGCGGAGACCCGGAACGCCGGTTCGATCCGGTACTGCTCGTGATCCTCGGCGACCCGCCGATACCCGCCGCCGGTGAGATTGAGGAGGACGATCTCGTCAGGGCCGACCGATCCGGTCTCGACGGCGTCGGCCAGGGCGGCGAGCGCGACCGCGGCCGCCGGATCGAGATCGATCCCCTCGGCCTCCTCGCACCAGCGCGCCGCTGCCTCCGCGGCAGGGTTGGTGACCGCATGCATCGTCCCCCTGGTGGCCGTGAGGGTGTCGAAGACCCCGCCCCCGATCCCATAGGGAGGCTTCCGATTGGTCAGCACGTCGGCGTAGACCGCAGCGACCGCCGTGCGGGCGTCGGGCATATCGGTCGCCGGCACGATCTCCCGCCGCGCGACCTCCCATGCCCTGACCATCGGGACGAAGGGGAGGTTCTGGACAAGGTGAAGACGCGGGAGGGCCTGCCCGAACCGTCCGTCCCCGACCAGTCGCATCGCCGCTTCCCACGCGGCGATCCCGCCGGTCCCGCTCCCGACCGCCTGGAAGTAGCGGTCAGGGAGACGCCCGATGGTGACCGCCGCGTCGAGCATCACCGTGCCCATCCCGTCCCGTCTCGCGACATTTCTGGCCCCGCCCTCAGGAAGGAGGGAGGGGTGGGCGCAGAGGGCGTCGGCGACGGCGATGGTGTCCGAATAGTCGCCGTCCACCAGGACCATACAGACCCCGTCGGTCTCGACGGTCGTCCAGAGACGCGTGGCGGCCTTCTCAGGCACCACCACTACGACCTGTCCCCCGGTGGCGGCGACGGTCTGGCAGAAGGCCCGACCGGTGTTCCCTGCCGAGGCCACGACCAGCGTACCGTCTCCGGTCTCCCTCACCCTGACCATCGTGGGCAGGGCTTCCAGTTCTTTGAACGAACAGGTATGGATCTCGGCGCCCCGTTCCGGCCAGTAGCCGTTGAAACCGATATACAGATTCTTGAGCCCGAGGTCGCGGGCCAGGCCCTCGCTCCGGTAGGTCACCGGCCCGGCCGCGGCCTTCAGCGTCCCCTCGACCGGGAGCCAGTCGGCGAAACGGAATATTCCGGGTTCGTTCCTGACACCCAATTTTTTTCTCTGGTATCTGGCCCTGATCAGTGCATCGCACCCCTGCGGACATGAGAGCGTGTAATGATCCTCAAGGACCACTCCGCACCCGGGACAGACGAGTTCATAGTGTCGCATCTTCTTTTCACCTCTAGAGTTCAAATGATCCGTCCAGGAGAGCGCCTTTGAGGCGCACACAGAGTTCTTCAGCCTTCTTCCGGTCAGACTGCCGCATGGTGATCGGGACCGTCACACCGGCGACGTCGAGGGTTCCGAGGTCGGCATGGACCGAGCCCCCCGTACAGGCGACCGCACAGGCCCCGCACGAGGCGCAGAGGCAGGGGTCGATCCCCTGACCGACCAGGAAGGCCCCGGTCGGACAGATCGCAGTCGCCCGACATGGTTCGCAGAAGAGGCAGGTGGAGGGTTCATAGACCACCTCGTGATCGGTCCCCCGCCAGACCTCCGCGTAGGTGGTCCTCGTAAAAGGCCGCCGGTCCTTGATATCGGCGACCGGAAGGGCGACCTCATCGTCCAGGACCGACAGGGCGTCGATCGAGCCCTGATCCAGCACCGGGATCGGGGCGGCGATGCTGGTGATGCACTCCGGGCCTGCGGCCGTGACGAACCCGCCGCAGGTGCAGGGGTCCATCCCTTTCATCTCGGCAAAGACCGAGAGGTTCGGTTTCTCCGGCGTACTTCTCGTCCCCTCGCCCATCACCAGACCAGGGGCCCCGTTCAGCAGCACTCGAGCGCCGGGCCCCAGCACCCTGAGCGCGGGGTCGTTCTCCACCGGACTGATCTCGCCGCATCCGCTGACCGAGGCCTCGGCACAGGAGCCTTTCAGGCCGGTCACCGAGAAGATCGTCTCCTCTGGGGCGGCAGAGCAGTTCACAAAAGCGGTGTAGTTCTTGAAGGCGCTCCTGGTGGTAAAGAGGCGGGCGGTGCCGCAGTCGTCGAGGGTGAACTCGGCTTCATAGGTCCGCCCTCTCGCATCGACCTCCACATGGACCTCTTTCCCTGCCGCAAGGTCGGCGAAGAGGTGGCCGCCGCCATAGCGTGCCCCCAGATGGGCGGTGCCATAGACGATCATATCGACGAGACCGAGGCGTTCGTTCGGGCAGGGGCCGGGATAGGCCGGGACACCGTTGAGCCTCACCGCCTCTGCACGGCCGAAGGTGCCTGGCGGCGCGACCGGGACCGAGAGGAGAGCGGCGGTCCCTGACATCACTCCGCAGGTCCCGCAGGTGACCACGTCCACGTCCACGGGCCCCGGACGCTCCCTGGCCCTGACCCGCGCCTTGAACTCCGACGCAGTCAGAACGACGGCCTCCCCATCCCTGACACGCTCCCTGATCTCAGAGATCGTCTTCATATGATGACGTCCTCCACCCGCACATGCAACCCCTCCGGGCGCTCCACTATCATATTGGTAACCCCGGTATGGGCGAGGGCCATCATGCAGAAGCCGGGGAGAAACCGCTGGCGTTTTCCGAAGACCGGGGGAGAGGAGAGATGGGTGGCCATCCCCTCGAACCCGAGCATATGATAGGCCCTGACGTCGTGGTACTCCCCTTCCCTGGAGAACTCGGGGCCGACGACATGACCGGTGATCACCCCGGTGACGGGGTCGGCCTCGATCACCCTGATCACATGCTGGACAGGGCAACCTGCGCCCATCGGGCGGCCGACGACGATCTCGCCCTCCGCGATCTCCCACCGCTCCACGAGGTCCGGCCTGAAGGGGAGGACGATCTTCCTGGCCGAGGGTTCGCCGGGAAGGGGGTCGATGACAAAGTCGTAGGCATTGCCGACGAAGTCCCGGCCCGTATAGATCGCATCGGGGGCGACGATACAGGCCTCACCCGCGGAGAAGGGGCAGTCGGCGACAGATCGTTCCCCTGCGGCGACCATCTCCATGAACGCCTCACAGGTCCGCGCCCCGCAGAGCCCGCAGTTTTTTCCGGGCGGTGTCCACCCCATCTAATCACCCCGGAAGAGGTTGCCCGCATCCCCGAGTCTTCTGACGACCCCGAAATGGTGCTGCCACCCGATCTCTTTCTTGCCGACACAGACGGTGCAGACACCGAGGGGCGGGACACCGCGGAGTTCGACGGTGGCAGCGTCCCGCACCTCGTCGGCCTCTGCGATCCTCCGGAGCAGATAGCGCATGCCGGTTCCCTGCACCGCGTTCGTCTCCACGATCTCGATCTCGGGCGCCACCTCCCTGATCCCCTCCCTGAAGACCTCCTTCTCGGCCTGCGAGACGAGGTCGATCCTGGTGACGACCGCCACGTCCGCGAGGCCGATCATCGGCCCCATCTTGAGGGGGGCGTGGGTGCCCGAGACGGCGCTGAGGACGACAATGCCGAGGGCCTGGGTGACGTACGGCGAACACCTGAGGCAGAGGCCTGCAGACTCGACGATGAGGATGGACGCCTCTTCCTTCTCCGCCCACCTGAGGGCGTCGGCCATCACCATGATCCCGGCATGGTCGGGGCAGAGGTCGCCGGAGTAGACTTTCCGTGTGGGGATGCTGAACTCGGTTGCAAGTTCTTCGTCCTCGAAGGCCCGGACGACGTCGATCTTGAGGTAGGCCGCTTTCTCCCCGGTCCCGAGGTTCCTGAGGATCTGGCGGACGACCGCTGTCTTGCCGGCCGAAGGGGGTCCGGCAATGACGACCAGTTTCATACTGCCTGCACCCCGCCGGTGATGGCCTCGCCCGCACGTATCCGTTCTCTGAGACGGCAGAGGATGCCGTCCATCTTTTTCACCGCTGAAAGGGCCTCGTCTTCGCTGTCGGTGTGTTCGATGACCCTGACGACCGTGCCGTTCCGCATCACGACCCTCCTATCGCACATCAGGGCGACGAGGGGGTCGTGGGTGACGAAGACCACCGCCTTCTGGTAGCGGCGGAGCACCTCGATCACCCGGTCCTTGAAGATCCCGGCATTCTCGACCTCGTCCAGGATGATCACGGGCGTGCTCCCGACGAGGATCGCGTCCGCCACCATCAGGGACCTGGTCTGCCCGCCTGAGAGGGAGGTCATCCGCGCCCCCGGCGTGATCTTCTCGCCGGTGAACTCGTTTGCAAGGGCGATCGTCTCGCTGATGATCTCGTCCCCTTCGATCTTTCGCGACCTGACATGCATCTCCAGAAACGCCGCGACCTTGAGGTCGGCGAGGCATTTGGTGTTCTGGGTGATGAGGGCGATCGGCTTTTTCGCCGGATCACGTACATAGTCGTCGGGAGGTATCGCTCCGTTGACGAGGACGGTCCGTCCGGTGACGGTGTCGTCCCTGGCAAAGACTTCGATGTCATTGATGAATGCACTCTTCCCCGATCCGGTCGGGCCGACGATGGCGAGGGTCTCGCCCGGTCTGATGACGATCCGGTCGAAGTGCTCGGTCTCGCCGTTCTTGTCCCTTCCGGGGAGGACGGTGATCTCGGTGACCTGCAGGTCCATGCAGGGGCGTTTTTCTCCGGGGTCAGATAAGAGTATCTTTGTGTCATATCATTGTGTGACAGAAAGAAAAAAATAACACTAAATGAGTACAGAAAGACATCAATATTCTCTGAAGATCTCCGGTCGCCAGACCGCACCCTGGCCAGATGGAGAGTACAGACCCGGTCTCTGGACAGATGTCGGGAGAGGAACAGGGGGATGCGGCCCCTCAGTGGTCAAAATGGAGGACGACACGGCACCGCCCGTTCTCCTCTGCACTCCGGGCCGTGTCGGCGTACTGCCCTGCCATGTACCAGGCGAATGCGGCAAAACCGAGGTCGTCTTCGAGCATCTCCTCCTCCGTGGGACGGGAGGCAGGGAAGGCCAGCGCCTGCCCGGTATAGCCGACCGCAAGGTCGAGGTTCAGTTCGTCGAAGGAAGCCGAGACCTCGACAGGGCCGTCGGTGAGAGACCCCATCGTGCCCTCCGCGACCTCGGTGGCCGCGGCGACGGCGCGGACGACCACCTCCTCGCGGGCGCCCCACTCCTCCCCTTTGCGCTGGAGGAAGGCCTCGATCTCCCTGGACGCGGCTGCACCCGGTTCGATCACGATGCTCTCCTCCTGCCTGATGCCGAACCTGAGGGCGAGGTTGAGCACGATGGCGGTGATGGTCGCCAGGGTGATCGAAGAGGCGAAGACAGGTTCGAAGATGGGGGGGACGTCCTCGAAGACGTACGGGACAAACTGGACGGAGAGGCCGAAGACCAGGGAGAGGCCGATGACCAGCACCTTCCGCGTGTCCATCATCCTGGAGAGCATCGTCGTGATCCCCACCATGATCAGGAAGGCGCAGATGTAGACGACGACCGCACCGATGACATAGATCGGCACCAGGGAGAAGGCGGTCGTCGCCTTCGGGACGAAGGCGCAGACGACGAGCGCCCCGCCGAAGAGGAAACCGATGTACCTGCTCGTGATCCGGGAGGCGACCGAGATGCCGAGTTCGGAGGAGGCGGTGGAGACGCCCGGCGAACCGATAACACCGGCAAAGACGTTCGTGAGCCCCATCGTGAAGACGCCGTCCCTGATATTCTCCATGTCGGGCCTGACCCAGGCGGCGTCATTCACCCGCTGCCCGATCGTAACATTGGTGATCGTCTGGATCGTCGTCGCGATCACGGCGATGAGAAAGATCGGGAGCAGACGGAGATCGAAGGACCAGAAGAAGTACGAGAGGTCAGGGGCCTGGAGGAGGGGGGCCGCCATCACCTGCTCGAGAGCGTCGGCCGGGTACAGGCCGAGGAGATAACTCGCGCCAAGGCCGACGGCAAGGGCGGTGATGATCGCGTTCGCCTCATACTTCTCGCCGAACCGGGGCGAGATGACGAGGACCGCAAGGGTGAGGACGGCCACGCCGACACCGGCGGGGACAAAACCGGCAGTGTCCGTCCCGCCGGTCATGCCGAGAAAACTCTGGATCCCGAAGGGGATGAGGGAGAAGCCGAGGACCGTGATGACCATCCCCATCACCTCGGGCGGGAAGAGGACGCGTAGTTCCCTGACGACGCGGGAGAGGCCCATCTGGAGAAGGCCGGCGACGGCGGTCATGCCGAACGCGAGGGCGAGGCCGCCTGCCTGGGCGGCATGGAGGGTCGCCACCAGGAAGGACTCGTCGCAGGCGTTCGGCATCAGGTAGCCGCAGCCGATGCCGCGCCCGCGAAGGGCCTGGAGGGCGGTGCCTACTCCTTCGGCAATGAGAAGGGAGGAGAGGAGGGCCGCCGTCATTGCGGGCGGACCCCCGACGGCCGCGACGATGATGATCGGGATCATCAGGGAGAGGGCGACGTGCTGGACGACGAACTGGAGGGTGAAGGGCACCGCTACCGACGCGGGCGGGCGTTCGTCAACGCTGTACACGAGGTCTTCAGGTCGCCTGCTCATGGTCCCCTCCCTGTGCTGTCATCTTCATCTCCTGTCTCCTAGTGGTCGAAGTGCAGGTGGAGCGTGCACCTGCACGAAAGGTCGCTCGCATCGGCCATGCCGCCGGCGCCGGTCGTCAATCGCCCGCCCTCACCTGACCGCCGCGTCAGGTACGAGACGAAGACCTCCAGGTTGAACTCGTCGAAACGCATGATCACCCGCACTGGCGCCTCGGTCACTCCCTGGGCCTCGATGTCCCTGATACAGGCCTGCACTGCCTTTACCGCCCGGGAAAAGACCTCCTTGCGTGCCCCCCACGCCCTGGCCGGCCCCATCATCGCCGCATTCACGTCGGCAGGCGATCCTGCCACAGGGTCGTGGAAGAACTCGACGGTGTCCTTCACCCCCACCTGGTACAGGGCATTGAGGAGGATCGCAAGGAGGGCGGCGACGGTGAGGGAGGTCCCGAAGGCCGGGGAGAAGAGGTCGCTCATGCCCGCGATCTTCTCCGAGACCAGGTCGATCCCGACCCCGATCGCCAGGGGGACGCCGATGACCAGGGACCGCCGGGAGTCGAGCATGCGGGAGGAGATGATCGCAAGACCCGAGACGATGATGAAGGAGACGGCAAAGAGGGAGACGGCGGCAAGAACGGACGCGGGCACGGAGGTCAGAGCCCTGATAAGCAGGGGTGAACACCCGGCGAGGATGAGGAGGATGCCGGCAGCGATACCGATGATCCGGGAGAAGGCGCCGTTCGCGATAGAGACCCCGACGGCCGCAGGCGACGCACCGACGCCGGCGCCGCCGATCAAGCCGGAAAAGGCGGTGGCAAGGCCGGTGACGAGGACGCCCTTCTCGATGTTCCCGAAGTCCGGCCTCTGCCATGCCTGGTTGGTGCTCACCTGGCAGAGGGTGAAGGTGCCGAGGTCGTTGAAGACGGTGCAGAAACCGGCGACAAAGAAAGGCACGAGGAGGGCGGCGTCGAAGGACCAGCCGATCTTCAGGGGGTCGGGGAGGGCGAAGAGAGGGGCGGCGGCGATCCCGGCGATCTCGGCAGGGCCGAAGGCGCCGGTGGCGACGGCGATGAGCCAGCCCGCGCAGATGCCGAGCATGATCCCGGCGGTCCTGACCGCCCCGCGGCCATAGACGTAGACCACGACGAGGAAGCCGAGGAGGAGGATGCTTGTGACGGCCGAGGCGATGTCGGTGCCCGGACCTGAGCCGTACTTCCCCATGAACGCGGGCATGATGTGGCTGATGAGCATGATGCCGAGCATGAGGAGGATCATGCCGGCGATCTCGACAGGGAAGTACTTCCTGAGGCGGGAGATGTAGCGTGAGAATCCGGCCTGGGCGAGGCCGGTCACCGTCGTCATGCCGAGGAGGAGGGAGAGGCCGCCGGTCTTGACGGCGAGGACCATCGGCCCGAGGTATGCGGCCGAAAGGGTGTACGGCGCAAGGTATTGGACGCCGAAGCCCCGGTACCCGACGGCATTCACGACCGTCGCCGCACCGGAGGCGATCGCGATGCCGCCGATGAGGACGAGGAGGTCGTCGTCGCCGATGCCGGCGGCTCCGGCCAGGGCAGCGATGACCTGGAGGCTGATCACGAAGAGGAAGAGGTGCTGGACGGCGAGCACCAGCGTGACCGACCATGGCGGACGGTCGTCCGGCCTGTACACCATGCCCGGCAGTTTCACGATAAATAGTGGAGATTCTGCGGAAAAAAACCTGTGGTTTTCGCTTTGTAGAATCGCTCATAAAACGAAGTTTCAGGCGGTTCTTTGAAAACCACCTCAGAGGTTTCGATCGTATGCCGCCGGCCTGAGGAGGGGCATCAGCCTGGCGATGTGGTAGCCGCAGATGACGGAGATCCTCTCGCCGAAGGCGGCGTCGAGGGCCGGATCGCCGGTGTCGACGAAGAGGGCCGGTGTTGCGGCGAGTTTGCCGGGCGTGGCGACGACGATAAGGTTCTCCGGCCCCGCGGCCCTGAGCACCGCGGGGGTGATCGGCCCGGTGCCCCGGCCGATGACCGCACCCTGCGCCCCGATCGGGCTGACGATGATCCTGCACCGGCCGGCACTCTCGATATGCGCGAGGAGGGCGGCCTCGTCGGCGTCAGGGGCGGCAACCTTCCCGTCCACGACCACGTCCACGCCAAGGAGGGTCGCCTCGATCCCGGCCTCCCGTGCGATCGCGGCCGTGGTGCCCCCGGCCCCGAGGACAACGCAGCCGCCCGCCCGGATCAGGTCGGCCATGAAACGGGCGATGCCATCGAGGGCGGCGGCCTCGTCCCCGAAAGAGGCCTCCTTCCCGCACTGCACACGGCCGGGGAGGAAGGGGATCCTGGCCGTCGCGTAGAGGCGGGCCCGCAGGTCGCCCTGCCTGTACGCCTCCTCGTCAATGTCCATCACCTCGGCCTCGCGGAGGGCGTAGTCCCCGGCAAGGACCTCGCCCACCGCGGCGGGACGGACCGCAAAGACGCCCGAGTACATCTTCACGCCCGCGGGGATGCCGAGGATGGGGGTCTCCCCCGCAGCCGCCGCGACGTCCCGCGCCGTGCCGTCGCCTCCGCAGAAGAGGATGAGGTCGGCCCCGGCATCGACACAGGCCCTGACAGCGGCGCGGGTGTCGTCGGCCGTCGTCTCCGGGCCTCGGGGAGTATGGACGACCTCGTACTCCCTGATGCCCCCGGCGTCCAGGGCGTCGGCCCCCATCGCCCCACTGGAGGTGAGAAAGCGGAGGGGGAGACCCCGGAGAGAGAGGAGGGCCTCGACCGCACGCGTCCCCGCCCGCGGCAGCGCTCCCCGCCGCCGCGCCTCGTCAGCCGTCCCGTCCGTCCCCTTCAGGCCGACCGTGCCGCCGAGGCCGGCGAGGGGGTTGATCACAAGCCCGATCGTCGTCATGGAGATGCAGAGTATGCCGCCGGAGAGGGAAAAAGATGTATGAGAGGGAGGGAAGGGTCGAGCATGAAGGCGCCAAATGAGGAGGAGAGAAACCGGGAGAGGATGTCTGACATCAGTTTCCGCATCATGTCTGTCCTCTTCAGGATCCAGGACCTGGTCTGGCCCCCCGATCGCCTCATCGACCGGATCGGGATCAGGGAGGGGATGGTCGTGGTGGACTATGGCTGCGGCCCGGGCAGGTATATCGCGGGGGCGTCCGGGCGGGTCGGCAGGACAGGCCGCCTCTACGCCGTCGACATCCATGAACTGGCGATCGAGGCGGTGAAAAGACGGGTCAGGGAGGAAAATCTTGCCAATGTCGTCCCTGTCCTCGCACGCGGCTACGACTCGGGCATACCTGCCGGGACGGTGGACCTCGCCTATGCCCTCGATATGTTCCACATGATCGAAGATCCGTCCGTCTTCCTCGGAGAACTCCGCAGGATCATAAAACCCGACGGCATGCTCGTGATCGACGACGGCCACCAGCCGCGCACGACGACCCTGAAAAAGATCCGTGCCTCGGGACTGTGGGAGGTCGCGGAGGAGACCGCGGCATTTCTGCGGTGCCGCCCAAAAAAATGAGATAAATGGCGCGGGTACCGCCTTTCCCAAAAACAGAGAGAGGGTCAAGCCCCTTCCCTGACGGCCCCACACAGTCCGGCGACGAAACTCTTCAGTTCGGCGCACATCACATCACTGTCCCCCGGATGTCGCTCGACGATCTCCACGATCGCGCTGCCGGCGATCACGCCGTCCGCCCCCGCGGCCGCGAGCGCCCTGACCTGGGCGGGGCCGGCGATCCCGAAGCCCACGGCGATGGGGAGGGGGGTGCGTGACCGCAACGCGGCGATCCTCTCCTCCATGCCGGGGGGGAGGCCCGCCCTCGCGCCGGTGACGCCCTGCACAGAGACGAGATAGAGGAAACCCCCGGCATGGTCGATGATGCGGTCCAGCCGCTCGTCAGGGGTGTTCGGGGCCACGAGAAAGATCTGGTCGAGGCCGTGCCGCCGTGCCGCGGCGACGGCCTCCCCCGACTCCTCGGGCGGCATGTCTGGTATGATCACCCCGTCGGCCCCGGCCGCGGCCGCCTCTCCGTAGAAACGATCGATACCGCGGACATAGACGATGTTATACGCCGTCATCAGGACGATCGGGACGGCGGTTCCCTCCCTCACGGCCCGCACCAGGTCGAAGATCCGGGCCGGCGTCGTCCCGGCCGCAAGGGCCCGCACGTTCGCCCGCCGGATCGTCGGGCCATCGGCGATGGGGTCGGTGAAGGGAACGCCGATCTCGATGATGTCCGCCCCGGCATCGACGACCGACCGCAACGCCGCAAGAGAGGTCGCGGGGTCGGGGTCGCCGCCCGTCAGGTAGGCGATGCAGGCCGGCCTGCCGAGGCCTGAGAAGAGGGGCCCGATCCGGCTCATATCGCCACCCCCATCCTCGCCGCGACCTCTGCCACGTCCTTGTCCCCCCGCCCGGAGAGGGTGACGACGACGATGTCATCCCCGTCCATCTCCCGGGCCATCTTCACCGCGTGGGCGACCGCATGGGCCGACTCCAGGGCCGGGATGATCCCTTCCCGCCGCGAGAGGAGGGAGAAAGCGGCAAGGGCCTCCTTGTCGGTGACCACGACGTACTCGGCCCGCCCGGCGTCCTTCAGCATGCCGTGCTCGGGCCCGACGCCCGGGTAGTCGAGGCCTGCCGAGACCGAATGGGTCTCCAGGACCTGCCCGTCCCTGTCCTGGAGGAGGTACGAGAGGGCGCCCTGGAGCACACCCTTCGTCCCGGCGCAGAGGGTGGCCCCGTGCTTCCCGGTCGAGAGGCCCTCGCCCCCGGCCTCCACCCCGACAAGGCGCACATCGTCGCCGAGGAACGGATGGAAGGTGCCGATAGCGTTCGAGCCCCCGCCGACACAGGCGACCACCGCCGTGGGCAGACGCCCCTCGGCTTTCAGGACCTGTTCCCTCATCTCCCTCCCGATGACGCACTGAAAGTCCCTGACCATCGTCGGATAGGGATGCGGGCCCACCGCGGAGCCGAGGAGATAGTAGGTCTCCGCGGGACGGGCGATCCAGTCGCGCAGGGCCTCGCTGACCGCGTCCTTCAGGGTGCGGCTGCCTGTCCGCACAGGGTGGACCGTCGCCCCGAGGAGTTCCATTCTGAAGACGTTCAGCCGCTGCCTGGCCATGTCCACCTCCCCCATGTAGACCTCGACAGGGATGCCCAGGGCCGCGCCCGCGATCGCCGTCGCCACGCCGTGCTGGCCGGCGCCGGTCTCCGCGATGATCCTGGTCTTGCCCATGTGCCGCGCCAGCAGGGCCTGCCCCAGGGTGTTGTTGATCTTGTGTGCGCCACCGTGGAGGAGGTCCTCCCTCTTCAGGTAGATCCGGCAGCCGAGGTCGCGGGAGAGGTTCCGGCAGTACGTGAGGGGAGTCTCTCTCCCGGCAAAGGTCGAGAGGTACCCCTCCAGTTCGGCCTGAAAGGGGGGGTCGTTCTTCGCGCGTTCATAGGCGGCCTCAAGCGCCCCGAGTTCCCCCATCAGGGTCTCCGGGACGAACTGGCCGCCGAATTCACCGAAATATCCCTTCTTCATGGGGATATGCTCCTGCATGCCATGATAAATTCCGTCATCTTTCGTGTGTTCTTAATGCCCGGGCTGTCTTCGACGCCCGACGAGACGTCCACCCCGTACGGCCGCACGGCCCTCGCCGCCTCGCCGACGTTGTCCGGTGTCAGGCCGCCGGAGAGGAGGACAGGGACAGGCGACCGCAGGACAAGCGACCGGGCCTCATCCAGATCATACCGCCTTCCTGTGCCCTCGCTCCGGTCGAGGAGGATGGCGTCGTACCTTCCGGCAGGGGGCATCCCGTCGGCGACCGCCCTGATCACCGCCACGCTCGGCGGTACAGGGAGGTCGCAGTAGAGTTGCACCGCAGTCGGGCCGAGGGCGAGAACCTCGTCGAGTTCTGCCGGGTCGTCTGTCCGCGAGACGCAGATCCTGGCCGTGGAGGGGCCGAGGGCGGCGAAGATCTCGGCCGCCTTTTCAGGGGCGACCGACCGCGGCGAGTCGGAGAAGAGGACGACACCGATCGCATCGGCACCGGCCTTTTCGGCGGCAAGGGCGTCGGTGGCCCGCGTGATCCCGCAGATCTTCACGCGCATACCAGCCTCTCCAGTCTCTTTCCCGGGTTCGCCGAGGACATGAGGGCCGAACCGACGAGAAACGCATCGCAGTACGGCCGCAGGGCCCGGACGTCGCAGGGCCAGACGACGCCACTCTCGGAGACGACGATCCGGCCCTCGCCGGTGACGAGGGGAGCGAGTCTCTGTGTGGTGTGCAGGTCGATGGCCATCGTGGAGAGGTTCCGGTTGTTGATCCCTATCAGGGACGCACCGGCGGCGCAGGCGAGTCCAGCCTCCTCCCTGGTCCTCACCTCCACCAGGGGTTCGAGACCGAGGGAGAGGGAGAGGTCCACGAACCGTCCGAGGTCGCGGCCGAGCACACCGGCGATGAGGAGGACGGCGTCGGCCCCGAGCGCCGCCGTCTCCCTGAGCTGGAGTTCGTCGACGATGAAGTCCTTCCTCAAGACAGGGACAGGTGCGACCTCCCGCACCCGCCCGAGGTTGCCGGTGCTCCCCCCGAAGAAGAAGGGCTCGGTCAGCACAGAAAGTCCGGCGCACCCGCCGGCGACCAATGCGCGGGCCAGCGCCTCGGGGGGGACGCCGCAGTGGAGGTGGCCGCGCGAGGGCGAGGCGTACTTCACCTCCGCGATGACCGCGTTCCTCCGTTCAGAGGTGCGGATCGCCTTCGTCAGGCTGAACCGCCCTGAGGCCCGGTGGTCGGGGATGTGCCCGGTCGCCTCAAGCCCGGCCACCCGCTCGCGGGTGCGGGCGAGGATCTCGTCCAGGATCATCGGGCACCTCCTGTCGCCCTGACAAGGGCATCGAGCTTCTGCCGCGCCTCTCCTGAATCGATCGAATCTTTCGCACGGCGAAGGCCGTCCCCGAGGCATCCGGCCCTTCCCCCGAGATAGATCGCGGCGGCAGCGTTGAGGAGGACGATGTCGCGGGCAGGCCCGTGCTCGCCGTCGAGCATGCCCCCGAGGATCGCCGCGTTCTCGGCCGCGTCCCCGCCGGCAAGGTCGGAGAGAGAGGCCGGCGGGATCCCGAAGTCCTCGCAGGCGAGGTCATAGGTCAGGACCGCCCCCTCGCGGAGTTCGGCGACACGGGTCGGCCCCACGGTGCTGATCTCGTCGATGCCGCTCCCGTGGACCGCCATTGCCCGCCCGACGCCGAGGCTCTTCAATACCGCGGCGACCGTCTCCACGAGCGCCGGGCTGTAGACGCCGACGAGTTGCGCCTCCGCACCGGCCGGATTTGCAAGAGGGCCGAGGAGGTTGAAGACCGTCCTGATACCGAGTTCTGATCTCGGCCCGGCCACCCGGCCGAGGGCCGGGTGGTACGCCGGTGCATAGAGGAAGACAATCCCGACCTCCTCGACGACCTCCCGGGCGCGTTCAGGTCCGAGGTCGAGGCCCACACCGAGGGCGGCGAGGACGTCGGCCGATCCGCACCTGCTTGTTGCGCTCCGGTTGCCGTGCTTCACGACAGGCACGCCGGCGCCGGCGACGACAAAGGCCGCCGCGGTGCTGATATTGAAGGTGCTGCTACCGTCTCCGCCGGTGCCACAGGTGTCGACGAGGACGCCATCGACCCGCGGCATGATCCTGAGGGAGGCCTCGCGCATCGCCTGTGCAAACGCGGAGATTTCATCTACAGACTCGCCTTTCATCCTCATTGCGGCAAGAAAACCACCGACCTGTGCCGGGGTGGCGACGCCGCAGAGGATCTCGCGCATGACCTCTCCCGCCTCTCTGCCGGAGAGTTCGCGGCCCTCGGCCACCCGGACGATCGCCTCCCTGATCATGCCCGCACCCCCTTTCCGGCAAGGAAATTCCTGATGATCCGGTCACCCTCGGGAGAGAGGATGCTCTCCGGGTGGAACTGGATGCCGTCTATGGGATAGTCCCGGTGTCTGACGCCCATCACATAACCGTCGTCCAGACTCGTCGCCGTGACCTCCAGTTCCCGCGGGAGGCTGTTTCGGTCGGCCACCAGCGAATGGTACCGGGTGGCGTCGAAGGGATCGGGAACGCCGTCGAAGATCCCGGTGCCGTCGTGGACGATCCGGGAGGTCTTGCCGTGCATCAGACGCCCGGCCCTCGTCACCCGCCCACCGAAGACGGTGCAGATCGCCTGGTGGCCGAGACAGATCCCGAGAGTCGGGACCTCGCGGCAGATTGTCCTGAGGGCGTCCAGACAGAGCCCCGACTCTTCGGGCGTCCCGGGACCCGGGGAGAGGATGATCCGGTCGCAGTCGATCTCCCGGAGCACCGACGCAGGGGTGTCGTTCCTGACGACGATCGGATCGCTGCCGAACTTTCCGACCTGCTGATAGAGGTTGTAGGTGAAACTGTCATAGCAGTCGATGATGAGCACTCTCATAGGTCGCTCCTCCCCTGTGCGATCGCCCGGAGCATGGCCGCAGCCTTGTTCCTGGTCTCTTCCCACTCGTTTTCGGGGATGGAATCGGCGACGATGCCGGCGCCGACCTGGACCGACGCCGTCCCGTCCTCGAGGACAACGGTCCTGATCGCGATGGCAAGGTCCATATCGCCGTCGAAACCGACATGCCCGACAGCACCGGCATAGATGCCGCGGGGGCAGGGCTCCAGGTCGTCGATGATCTGCATCGCCCTGATCTTCGGGGCGCCCGAGACCGTGCCTGCCGGGAAGCATGATGTGAAGGCATCGAAAGAGTCGTACCGGTCGTCGAGCGACCCCTCCACCGTGGAGACGATATGCTGGACATGGGAGTACTTCTCGACGCCCATGAACGCGGGCAGGCGGACCGAGCCATAGGTGCAGACCCTGCCGAGGTCGTTTCTGGCGAGGTCGACGAGCATCGTGTGCTCGGCGCGTTCCTTCGTGTCGGCAAGGAGATCCTCTCCGAGGCGGTCGTCCTCCTCAGGGGTCGCACCTCTCGGCCGCGTCCCGGCGATCGGGACGGTCGTGACCGCCCCCTTCTCCACGCGAACGAGCATCTCGGGACTTGCTCCGGCGACCTGCTGGTCCCCGAAGTCCAGGAAGTACATGTACGGACCCGGGTTGATCGCCCTGAGCGCCCTATAGATCGCAAAGGGGTCGCCCGGGTAGTCGCAGTCGATCCGCCGGGACAGGACGCCCTGAAAGATGTCGCCTGCCGCGATGTGCTCTTTCATCCTCAGGACGGCGGCCTCGAAGGCCTCCTTCGAGACGGTCGAGCGGCAGGGGAGGTCAATCCCTGCGGCTTCGGGTCGGGCTCTCTCTTCCTCCGGTTCGAGGGTCCGGATCTGTGTAACCAGCGCCCTGATCCTTGCCCTGCTCTCCTCGTACGCCCTGAGAGGGTCTGTGTCTTCGGTCAGCAGGGGGCTTGAGAAGATGTACATCCTGCCGGCGAGGTGGTCGAAGACGATACAGTCCTGTGCAAGGAGAAGCCTGGCCAGGGGGGCGTCGGGACCGTCCCGGCGACCGGGCCCGACCTTCGGATGGAGACGGTGGACGAGGTCGTACGCGAAGTAACCGACAAAACCCCCGAAATATCTCGGGGCGCCGACATCGGCGACAGTAAACCTGCCGAGGATAGACCTGACCATCTCGACCGGGTCGGCCCCATCAGGAGAGGCAGCGACCCGGACAAAGGGCCGCGTGCCGCTGATCTCGACCGTCTCCCCCAGGGAGATCCTGAGGGCCGGGCCGACCCCGATCACCGAGTAGCGTGCACTCCGGTCACTTCCCTCCATCGACTCGAGGAGAAAACCGACGCCGTCGCAGAGCCCGACATAGACTCCCGGAGGCGTCACAGGGGGAAGGGGAAGCTCCTGGCAGAGAGGAATGATAAGGGGCCGGGACCGCCCCTCTGCAGCGGCAAGAAATTCCTGATAACCCGGCTTGAATATCTCTGTTTCACCGATTACGGCACTATCCATTCCACCGGCATCACCCCACCTTCGGCAGGTGCGCGAGCGATTCGCGGATCAGCTCGGCCGGGTATTCGTAGTCAGGGAGGCCGCCCGCAAGATAGGCATCATAGCTTGCGAAGTCGAAGTTGCCGTGGCCCGAGTTGTTGAAGAGGATCACCTTCTCCTCGCCGGTCTTCCGGCAGGCGAGGGCGGCGTCGATCGCCACCTTCACGGCATGGGCCGCCTCGGGGGCGACGATGATCCCCTCGGTCCTCGCGAAGGTGAGGGCGGCATCGAAGACCTCGTTCTGGTGGCAGGAGACGGCCCGCACCGCCCCGGCGTCGGCGAGGTGGGCGACCAGAGGCGAGACGCCGTGGTACCGCAGCCCGCCCGCGTGGATCGCCGGCGGCACGAAGTCGTGGCCCAGGGTGAACATCTTCAGGAGGGGAGTGAGGCCCGCGATGTCGCCGTAGTCGTAGGCGAAGAGCCCCTTCGTGAGGGTCGGGCAGGCCGCGGGTTCGACGCCGACGACGTCGGTCTCCGGGTGCTTCCCGCGGAGTTTGTCCCCGACAAAGGGGAAGGCGAGGCCGGCGAAGTTCGAACCGCCGCCGACGGAGCCGATGACCATGTCGGGATAGGCGTCGTCCATCGCCAGCTGCTCCCGCGCCTCAAGGCCGATGACCGTCTGGTGGAGACAGACATGGTTCAGGACCGAACCGAGGGCGTAGTTTGTATTTTTATGATGCACCGCGTCCTCCACCGCCTCGGAGATCGCGATGCCCAGGCTCCCCGGCGTGTCCGGGTGATCGGCAAGGACCTTCCTGCCCGCGTCCGTCCTCTCGCTCGGCGACGGGATGCACTCGGCCCCGTAGACCTGCATCATGCTCTTCCGGTACGGTTTCTGGGCGTAGGACGACCTGACCATGTACACGGTGCAGGCCATGCCGAAGAGGGCGGTCGCAAAGGCGAGGGAGGAACCCCACTGCCCGGCGCCGGTCTCTGTGGCGATACGCTCGACACCTTCCTTCATATTGTAATAGGCCTGCGGCACCGCCGTGTTCGGCTTGTGGCTGCCCGGCGGGCTGACACCCTCCCACTTGTAATAGATCCTCGCCGGCGTCTTCAGGTACTTTTCGAGGCGCCGCGCCCTGTACAGGGGGCTCGGCCTCCAGAGCCTGAGGATGTCCCGCACCTCGTCGGGGATGGGGACGGAGCGCTCGGTCGCCATCTCCTGCCTGATCAGTTCGCGGGGAAAGATGGCCGCCAGGTCATCAGGCACCACCGGTTTTCCCGTGCCCGGGTGAAGAGGCGGGGCGAGAGGCGTCGGCAGGTCGGCCTGAATGTTGTACCAGGCCTTCGGGATGGCGTCCTCGTCCAGGAGGATCTTCGTCTGCATGAAAGGGAGTACACAATGAACATAGATATACATTGTGGAACAGAACGTTACATCGGAGATTGGAGACGCCGGGCATGGCCCGATTTTATAGAGCAGGACGATTCATGATGATGGAGATGGACGGCATTGCAGGGGCCCTGATTCTCGGCCTCGTCATCGGTCTTTCAGGCGCCCTTGCGCCGGGACCGACCCTGGTGGCGACGATCAGGGGGGCGCTCGCGGAGGGGTGGGCGGCAGGGCCGAAGGTCGCGGCCGGGCACGCCGCCCTGGAGACGGCGGTCTTCCTCGCCGTCGTCGCAGGCCTCGGGATTGCAGCCGCGTCTGTCGGCCCCGCGGTCGCCCTTCTCGGCGGGGCGGCCCTCGTCGTCTTCGGCGCGATGACCATCAGGGAGAGCAGGACCGCGGTGCTGGAGGCCGCTCCTGCCGGGACGGCTGGGAACCCGTACGTCGCCGGGGCCATAACGAGCGCTGCAAACCCCTATTTCTGGATCTGGTGGCTCACCATCGGAGCCGGCCTCCTCCTTGACGGCCTCGCCGGGGGTCTGGCCGTCGCCGGCGCCTTCATGATCGGCCACTGGGCCGCGGACTTCGGGTGGTTCGGGCTCGTCGCCGCGGCCACCGCGGGAGGGAGGAGAGTCATGAGCGTCGGGCAGTACCGCCTCGTCCTCGGCGCATGCGGCCTCTTCCTCATCCTCTTCGGGGCGTCGTACCTCTGGCGGGCCTTCGCCTGAGGGTCATCTCTCGCCCGCGGACCGTGCCGCGGCATCGTCGTACACGCGGGCCTTCCCCCGCACCTCGCCCTTCTTTGCCCGCGGGCTGAGACGGTCGAGCACGACAGAGGCCGGGTCGGCACCGGAGAGAAGGGCGAGCGCGTCGACGATCTCGGACCTCGACGGGATGGGGCCGACAAACCGCGCCGTAAAATCGATCTCGATCCTCCGCCTCTCCTCCTCCCTCTCGTACCGGGAAAAATCGATGTCCATGTCTCACCATGCAAGAGGAAAAGAGTTGAAGGTTTGGGAACGTGGCTCTGTTGAATCGAGCATGAACCGGGGGCACGCCTCAGGCACGCCGGCATGAAAATCTTTCATCGCTGATCTTCGGAGTGTGGAAGGATCGGCTCTGTTGAATCGGGCATGAACCCCTGGCTCAAGTGTACGCCATGAAAATTGCTGAGTAGCGTTTCGAGGCGTGGAGGGATCCTTGATCCCTCTCTTAGCAAAGGAGGCGAGAAGGGCACCATTCAATCGCCACCCCCCGGTTATCTTCGCCGTGGGGGGTCCGGGGTCTCTCTCCCCAGCACCGGACGGCAGGTTCAAATCTTTTGGTTGGGGGGGCACTTCTGATGGATGTGCCTTCCCCCATCTTCACGCCGGGGTCGCTGCCCCCGAGACCCCCGAGATGAAGATAGGAGCGGGAAGGTGGAGGGCTGATCATTCAGAAGATGCCTCTGACCTCTGCGTATCAGTCATGCAGAGGCTCGGGGCGATTAAATATTTATTCGCCACTACTGAGCAGATATTCTGGATCATTTTCATGGTAATTGCTCATGAAGCGAACGCACGCTTCATGCATACCATATGAAAATTTCATGTTGCAGGTCTCCGGGGCATGGAGGGATCGAGATGAAACGCCGGGAACCTTGGACCCGACCCTTACACCCTCGCGCCCGGTTCGCGCCAGGGTGGTGGCAATGTGGCGATCGAGGAAAAAAGTTGATCATGACCCGGATCTGTGTACAGAATACATAGAGAGAAGTGTGTACAGTTACCCCTGATAATTTGCACACGATCCGGAGAACACCCGGTACCGGTGATCGTGAGGTAGGTTTCCCCGGTCGTGATCCCGGCGCGAGTGTAAACAACATGGAGCACCCCGCATGCATGCTCCGATCATCGATCGAGGGTTGCTGGCGAGCCATTATCCGGTGCAAGCCAGGCGAGAAGAAGAAAATAACTCTCTGGTCCTGTAGAATTTGCCATGAGCGGGGGGCACGCCTCAAGCATACTGGATGAAAATTTCTTGTCGCTCGATCTCCGGGTGTTGAAATAGTTTAGATCCCTCTTTTCAGGACATAGGATCAGTGGAGGTGCTGTTCAAGCGCCGCCCCTCGGTTATCCTCATACGTGGGGAGTCCGGGGGGTCTCCCCCCGGCGCGAGACGACGGTGAAGATTCTACGATCAAGGGCGGCAATTGAACGTATCCTTCAGGGGCCCTGTTGCGAGGAGAGGAATCAAGTATCCCTCCGCACTCAGGAGAACTACAACGAGATATTTTCATCACGTATGCTTGAACCCGGGGTTCATGAACAATTCTACAAGGCTGAGATTCTTATTATTTCTCAGAATTCATCAAGATCTGCACCCTGCAATGTCAGCATCGAACACATTGAAGGACACCATCCCCCTTTATACAACCCGAAATAAATTCTCGCTGAAAACTTGAACCAACCTATTCAATCCCTCTCTCGAACAGAATCGATGAACTCATCATCGTCTGCAGCCCACACACATCGCCCATATCTTCTTATATCATCTCAACCATGCTCAATCGTGGTTTCCATGACAGGAGAAGAGATGGTCAGAGTAACCGCCGAAGAGCTCAGGAACTTCATCACAGCAAAGGCGGTCATTGGTGAACCCCTCGACCTTGGAGATAAGGTCGTCTTTTCGATCGCACGATTCGGGTTTGCTTTCGGTGCCGGAGCAGGAAGAGGAAAAGAATCTGAGAAAGGCGGAGAAGGAGTGGGAGAAGGAGGAGGAGCAGGAGGGGGTGTCGATCCTATCGCTCTGCTCGTCGTCCATAAGGATGTAAAGGGCCCAGGAGGCGTCCAGATCTTTCCGATGACCAAGAAAGGGATGGTCGCGGAAGTGATCGAGACGATCGGGGAGAGCATCCCGCCGGTGATCGAGCAACTGGCCTCTGTCATCGGAGAGAAAAAGCAGGAAGCAGAGAAACCTGAAGAGGAGTAGTCGTCCAGAACCATGGGAGGCAGCGAAATAATCCTCCTCTGCACCCTTCTAGGATTTGTCGGCCTCTTCATGTTCCTGATCCTCCTCATACCATTACGGATCAGAGGAGGCGGATCGTTTGAGGGCGGAGACTGGGCGATCGCCCTCACTGCGAATTGGGCGGCCGCGGGGATCAGAGTGGAAGGCGGAGAGAAGTGGAAGATGACCTTCCTCCTCAGCAGGACACCGGTGATGAGAGTGTGCCTGCCTTCAGATGAAAAAATTCTTGAGACAGAGGAAGCGGAAGCGGAGGAAGAAGTGACGTTGCCGGGTCTGAAAGCGGTCAGAGAGGCAGGCTCGACACTCCCATATCTATTCCAGTATTTCAGGCAGATCATTGCCCATACCGGCCTTGAAAAAGTCTCTCTCTGGTTTCGCGGGGGATTCGGAGACCCGGTTACAACCGGCGAAGTTTTCGGTGCAGTGCAGGCATTGAACGGAGTTCTGTGGCCGACACCAATACACCTGAAGATGGAACCCCTCTTCGCAGAGGGTGAACCCGCCGGAGAGGGGGAGATCGCCTTCAACATCAGACGACCGGTTGCTCTCCTCGTCTCCGGGGCACGCCTGATCATTCAGCCTGAAGTCCGCACCACCATCCAGAGAGCAACACGGAGAGACGAATGAAAGATATCGTCGTCGGAGAAGCAGTCGTCACCGGTGACAGGGCAGTGGTTCCCTTCATAAAAGAAATCGAACTCTCGGGCGCGGGAGGGATCCTCTATTCGGCGCGACCGGTCGCTCTCATCGTCGCTGAAACCGGGAGTACGCTTCTCTTCCGTCTCGACACCGGGGTGTCCCTCTCTGAAGAGACGATCCACAAGGGGGTAGAACAGGCCTCTGATGCCCTCAAGAGAGAATGAAACCGGCTCTGTTGAATACCTCTTCTGGAGTGACCATGAGGGGCTGCTCACACCCTTGCCCATATGTGATGGTTCGGCAGAGGACGGGAACCCCCTCTGAACAATCACCGCCAGCCTCCTCCCCTATCGCAATCCCGGGGGTTCCAGGGGCAGAGCCCCCGGCGTAAGCGTGCGGGAAGGCACGTCGATCAGAAGATCTTTTGAACAATTTTCATCGCGTATGCTTGAGCCAGGGGTTCATGCCTGATTCAAAAGAGCCATCAGACCAATATCTCCACAGAAAGAACACCTCCCACTGTTACCTCATGATCACCCTAACCCCTGAAGCGTGAAAGGCGGTTGCAACACTTAGTAGCAAGTCACGAACAAAAGACCACCAATAAATGCGCTTGAACGACGAAAATTTTTGACCGCGAAAAAATCCTCTGTACTAATCTTTGTGCGGGAGGCTGACCGCCCCCTGGTTCCCCACGTGAAGAGAGCGCCGGGGACGCCAACACCCTCTCCATGATCTCCCCTCTGCCTTCCCGACCCAATCGCAATCCCAGGGGTCCGGGGGTAGCGCCCCCGGCGCGAGGGTGGGGGAAGGCATGGGATCGGACAAGCCGTCCCACAGAAAAACGAAGAAATTTTTGCCACTCTCTCGCACCGGGGGGAGACACCCCGGACCCCCCCCGCAGCGAGGATAGAGGCGGGGCGGCGACGAAGTGATGATCCCTCGCTGCCCCACCGTGAAGAGTGTAATCAACAGCCCCCCGGCCAGACATTTGAGGGGTGACTCGCCACTCGATCGAGTTCTCAGTCAAGAAACCCTGGCTTAAAGAAGATGGGATCGAGCCTATGGAAGTCATGATGATACATTACATGACGGCACCTGGCGGCGGTGACCCTCGGCGCTCTGCGGCGGACCTAATCCTCCTCTTTTTCCCACCATATGTGCGCAGCGCGCGAGCGTTCCCGCATGACCAGGCCGTCTCCCTCCGCGACAAGCCACCACCCCAGGGCCTCGCGCACCACCTTTTCCTGTCCTGCATCGGTCACCCCGAACTTCGGAGCATAGTGGACAAGGGCCTCCTCAAGATCTCTAAAATGTTCTTCCTCGAAGAGAGGCATCATGCTCAGGTTCGGATGGAGCCCCATCTGCCAGAGGAGATTAAAGACCACGTCGGCCTTCGGGACCGGACAGTATGGTGCTCCATGGAGGGAAGGCCAGATCTCGAGGTAGTGCCGTTCCCATCCGGGGAGATCAGCGAACCAGAAGAGATGCACCGATTCTGAGGAGACGGCGTCCATCTTCTTCAGGGCCGCCGCGAGGTCTTCCATCGCAAGGGAGAACGAGGCAATGACAAGGTCGTACGGCCCCTCCAGATCGCGGGCGGGCACCACCGCCTCCCACCGCTTCTGCACCACCCGTATGTTCTTCTGACCACTTGCACCGGTTTTTTCTTCGATAACCGACACCATTCCTGCAGCAGGTTCCACTGCGGTGACCGACTTCACCCGCCCGGCGATAGGAAGAGCAAGGGTTCCGGGGCCGGCACCAATATCGAGGACCGAGATCCCCGAAGCCAGAGGGAGGAGGGCCAGCGTCGCGGCCACCCGCTCAGCCGGCACCCTGTACTCTGCCGCCACCCTTCTTTTGCCCCAGAGATCTCTTCCAGTCCTGAAACCCGGGACCGAATGATTCTCTCTGATCATCTCCGCCCAGACCCTATTCCAGTCCGTCTCCCCTGCTTCCATGGACTATAATAGATTTGAAGAGACAAAAAAATGGTTCTAGCCCCCTTATGATCCACAGATGGGGATAAGGCTCATATGCAGGACCGGACAATCACTCTCCGGTGACGCTGCCTATGGACAAGACTGGTGTTGCAATGATTGTCGTGGGGTTGGTCCTGATTGCCGCCGGCATCTACGGGATCACCCTCCTCACCCCTGAAGTGGTGACCTTCCTGATCGGTCTCATCGAACTCGCCATCGTGATCATCGGCCTCGGACTCCTCGTGGTCGGCGTGATCATGGCAAAAGAGTGATCATTATTCTGGAGCACAGACAGCGGGCCTTCATACCCCTGTCCATTTTCTCCTGCAGAAATGAGTGATGAAAAATAGTTCTTCAGTTTTTCGGTCCGACGCCCCCCCGCCGATCTTCGCCGTGGGGGAGTTCGGGGGGTCGCTCCCCGACACTCGCACCTCAGAAATACTACAGAGCCTATTTCTCGTTCTCCTTCGCCTTCTTCCACGAGCGAAAGATCACCGCACCGGCAATCACCGCAACGACAAGAATGAGCACAACAGCGGTTATCGGGAAGGACTGACCCTCTCCCTCTCCACCGGTCGGGAGCGTGGCCTTGACCCCGATCATGACGGTCGTCGAGTAGGTGTTCCCGTCGGCATCCTTATAATCGATGACTAGGGGGACTTCGGTGGCGTTCTCCACCTTGAAGGTGACATCGAAGTTTGCAAGGTCGTCAGGGTCGAGAGACGCAACCGGATAGACCTGGTTCGGGTCCACAGGCACTGCCGGGTCACCAGTGGTGATCACCACCGCCTTCGCCACCTCGAGACCGGTGTTGGTGACATCGCCGTTCGCCCGGTAGTGCCCCCCTTCTGCAGTGACTTCAACCCCTGAGACCACGATCTCGGCCCGCTTTTTGTCCTCTGAGAAGACAATCGGGAGGGGCACCTCGATGTCCCGCTGGTTGTCGCCGTTCCGGTAACGGAGGGTGAAGACCAGATCAGTCTCTTCAGCAGGAGTAATGTTGAAGGTGACCTCGCCAGCCTGGTCAGGCTCAAGGGCGCCGATGAAGGCGCTCGTCGGGGTGACCTCAAGGCTCTGACCTGACGGTACGACCGAGACACCGTTGATCGGGCCGGCACGCGGGTTGCTCACCGACACCCGCACGATCTCCTTCTTGTCCCTGACAAATGAGTCAGGTCTGGAGGTGACAGAGAACCGCGGCTCTGTCCCGTCCACCTTCACCGGGACAGGATACCTCAGTGACCCTGCATCTCTGAAGTCGAGGACAAAGACCGGGTAAAAGGTTCCTTCATTCAGCGAGGCCTTTACCCTGAAGGTGAAGGTGGCCTCGTTCCCCGGCCCCAGGGCTCCGAATGTCTGATAAGGGTTATTGATGACTGCCACGTTCTTCTCAGTATACAACCGAGCACTGCTGATCGGGACACTCTCTTCGGCGGTGTTCTTTATCGTCACGGTGACCGTCGCCTCGTCGCCAGGCATCAGAAGTGCCGGATCGGTCTGGAACCCGAGGACCGTCACTCTCGCCGCATTCTCCTCACCGTTGACTGCCGCCGCAGTTGTCGGAAGGAGAAAGAGGAAGACCATGAAAAATATCCACATCGCCCGCATCTAGAGAACTCCCAGCGACCAGATCTGAATGATGATATATATCCCCACCGGCACCCCGACGGTGATGGCCGCGTTGCGCAGGGTGAGGGAGCGTGCATGCCGCATCCCGAAGATCCAGATGTTCGCGGACCAGAGGATAAATAGAATCCCAAGAATTGCGGACATCATGGTCATCGGAGAACTGGCGATCGCCTGGCCAAATGCCTCCGCTCCGGCCGGGGTGGTCGGGTCGACCTGCGGGAGTACAATGGAGGGGGCGTAATAGAGGATGGCCACAGACGAGAGCACATACCCTAAGACCATCGGGAGAAAGCCATAGCCCACTGCCTCAAAACTCTTTTTTATATCGCCTACACCCCTTAAAACCGCTGAAAGGAGATGGAAAACGATTACGAACAGAATAAAAATGAAAATCGTACCTATAAGAGAGAACAAAGCCGCAATGACTCCTCCAATCCAGAGAAACGACTGGGCCTCGGGGGGAAGAAGCGGCCCCATGATCCCGACCATCGTGTATGCACCCGGTGCTGCAGCAAGCCCGGCTAGCAGGACAAACAGCAACGGGAACTTCAGTCCGGCCTCCTGACCCGCCCTCTCTCTGAAGAAAGCATCGGGGTTGAGAAGGAGGTCGACAATCCAGTGACTCATGGTGATCTCTGGAACGTCCATGCCATATAAATATAAGGCGCTTATTCCTCCAGCGCCAGGAGGATCGCCTTCCTGAAGATTATCTCAGGAACGACGCATCCCGCATGTGCACCGGAGGCATAGGCAATCTCCGGATGACCGAGTTCCTCCATCCTTGATGGGCCGGTGCAGTAGGCCGCGGCACCCGCGACTTCGTCAACCAGATCCTCCAATGGGATCTCATTGAAGAAGACCTCGGATCTGTCGTCAGCGGTCTCTTCCACCCTTATCTCAATCTCGATCCCGTTCTCCTCAAGGAGAGGGCGCATCTCACTCAAGACCGCACCCAGTGAGCGACCGGTATCGGTGGTGCGATACTGACATCTCACCCCCACGCCCCGACGCCAGAGGACAACAAACCGGTTTTTCATCAGGCTACCTCCCGGTTCCGCATCAACATACCCCACAGGATTGAGAGCAGACCATATCAACCTGCGCCGGGGGGAACATCAGGTCACCCCCGCTTTCTGAGATAAGCCTGCACCTTCTCCGACTCGATCCATCCCTTATCAAGACGGTCAATGATCTCATCGATGATCCTGGCCTGTTCAAGGATCCGCTCCGTATCTTCCTCTGTGCAGTTGAGATCGGCAAGCCCAACGATCACCGAGAGGGGGTTTCTGATCTCATCCCCGAGAGTGGCGAACTGGGCGATGTTCCGATCGATCTGAGCATATGCCTCTTCACGGGCCTGCTCCATCTCCCGGCGCTCGGTGACGTCACGCACCACCCCCTGGATCCCGGTCACCACACCTCCGATCATGATGGGGGCGGCATTGATCTCGAGGTACCTGGGGGATCCGTCCTTCGCACGGATAGAGACCGCAACACCTTCAACCGCGTTGCCACCTTTAAGAGCACTATTTGCCTCTTCCACTATTTTTCGCCAGTTTTCATCGAGATCGACAAAGTATGATTTCCCGACGAACTCTTCTGGATCATAACCGGCAACCCTCCTGATAGAGGGGGAGAGATAGGTATACCGCCCTTCTGCGTCGGTGATAAATATTATATCGAAACTGCGCTCTGCAATCCCACGGAACATCTCCTCGCTTTTTCTCAGGGCAATTTCGGTCTTTTTTCTCACGCTAACAGTATATCCCAGAAACGTAACCAGGAGAAGAAGGATCACAAGAGCAAAGATCACCACCGTCAGGACGTCGCGATCAATCTCGACGGCCGTCTTGGGGGCATTGATCACTATGCTCCCGGCCGGGAGATCCGACTCCTGAAGATCGAACCGTTCTAACTGGTGATAATCGAAGGTGTACACCCCTTGCAGATCTTTTTTGATCGGGATTGTCGAAGCGGACTCGCCCTCGAGGATCCGCAGGGCCGTTCCACCCGCTGCAGTCCCCTGCTCTCTCCCTGAGGTGAGACGGCCACCTATCAGCCCTTCACCCAGATAGATATTCCAGACCCCATAGACAGGAACCGAAGAGGCATTTGAAACATCGCTGATCACTTCGGCATAATCATACGAGGTGCCGTCAGGGTCCAGATAATAGGTCATCAGGAGGACGACCGCATCGGGAGGGAGAGTTGAGACATCTTCCAGAGTCTGGTCAAAACTCTGCTCCGCCGGCGAGATGATCTCAATACGACCGCGATATTCTTCGGCCGCCCTCTCGATCACCTTCTGATTGGAAAGACCGGTCTCTGATCGGTCGTTGACGACATAGACTCTCCGCACGTCTGGATCAAGGGTGATGGCGGCATGTATGGTGCCGACCACATCGTAGGCCTCGACAATCCCGGTGCAGTCTTCCCAGTCATCAAGGTACGAGTCTTCGAAGTAGTTCACCCCGCAGAACACGACCGGGACACCCGGAAAGAGGTCGTCGTGATATTCGCGCAGAAAATGGAAGGCGTACTCGTCGGAGCAGATGATCACGTCAAAAGAGGTACCTGCATACTTGACCTTCAAAAGGTCGAGCATCTTCTCTGCATACCCGGGCGAGTCCACCCGTGGCATATCCATATATTCAATGTACAGATCGACGTCCTGTTCCGGGCCGTCCAGAACCGAACACACCCCGTCCGTCACATCGTCGCTCCAGGAGAGACCGTCATAGTAGGAATGAAGAAGAAGGACATTGTGATGATTGTCCGGGACAGTTGCTCCGACCGGTGAAAAAGGGGTGATTATAAGGGAAAATAAAATGAGAACCAGGAGGAAAACCTTCCAGACGCCACCCCTGCCGTCGGAACCGGGCCTTCCTGTCATCTTCTCAGGCACCGCCTCGCTCTAATTCCCACTCTTCCAGAGCCTGATACGGTGCATCGCCTCTTTCAGGGTCTCAAGGGAGGCCGCATAACTGACCCGTATCCAGCCAGGAGCGTTGAAGGCACTGCCCGGCGTCGCAGCCACGTGCGCCTTGTTGAGCCACTCGTGAGCGATGGCCATGTCGTCGCCTTCCACCTTCACGAAGGCGTAGAAGGCACCGTCCGGTGGGGCGACCGTGTAGCCCATCGAACCGAACTCGTCGAGCATGTACATCCGGCGCCGCTCGAACTCCTGCCGCATTGCCTCGACACAGGACTGGTCGCCGGTGAGGGCCGCCACCCCGCCCCACATCACGAAGGTGGTCGGATGAGAGACAGAGTGCTGCTGGACCTTGACCATCTGGCGGAGGATCGGCAGCGGTGCCACCGCATAGCCAAGCCGCCACCCGGTCATCGCATAGGCCTTCGAGAACCCATTGATGGTTACCGTCCGCTCGGCCATGTCGCCGATGGAAGCAAGAGAGAGATGTTCTCTCCCATAGATGAGTTTCTCGTAGATCTCGTCTGAAAGGGCGATGAGATCATAATCTTCACAGAGGTCGGCGACCAGTTTGAGCGA
This sequence comes from Methanofollis aquaemaris, assembly GCF_017357525.1. Taxonomy (NCBI): domain Archaea; kingdom Methanobacteriati; phylum Methanobacteriota; class Methanomicrobia; order Methanomicrobiales; family Methanomicrobiaceae; genus Methanofollis; species Methanofollis aquaemaris. The sequence goes on from NZ_CP036172.1 coordinate 1,595,350, forward strand.
TGCCTGCGAGAGGACGGTTCCAGCCGGGTTGGATGGGGAGTTGACCACGATCATCCTGGTCTTCTGCCCCACCCGTTCAAGGATCGAGTCGTCGATCTGGAAGTCAGGCTCATCCATCATATGATGGACGACCCGGCCTCCGGCCATCTGGACGCAGGGTTCATAACTAACCCAGGCGGGGTCCGGGAGGATGACCTCATCGCCGGGGTTGAGGCATGCCTGCATCACCTCATAAATGGCACTCTTGGCCCCGCAGGTGGCGATGACCTGTTCGGGCCCGCAGGGGATCCGGTTCTCGGTCCGGCACTTCTCCGCCACCGCGTGCAGGAGTTCGGGGATACCGTTTGAAGGGGCATAGTGCGTCTCGCCCCTCTTCAAGGCATCACAGCAGGCCTGCACGATGTGTTCCGGGGTATCGAAGTCGGGCTCGCCGATAGAGAGAGAGATCACGTCGATCCCCTCTCTCTTCATCCGCTTGGCGGCGTCCGAGATCTCGATCGTCGCCGACGGGGCGACAGCACCGACCTTCTCAGAGAGGGCTCTCATCCTAATCTCTGCACCATCTTGATGGCCGACTCGACCGCACGCTTTGCATAGTCGATCCGCTCGTTGGCCTCAAGTCTGGTCATGCCAGGCCCGGAGATCCCGAGAGCTACGGGCTTGTTGTATTCTAGGGAGAGGTCGATGATCTTACGGGCGGCGTGCTGGACCACGATCTCGTCGTGCTGCGTCGCACCTTCGATGACGCAGCCGATGGTCACGACGGCGTCGACCTTCCCGTCTTCCAGCATCTTCTTGATCGCAAGGGGCATGTCGTAGGCGCCGGGCACATAGAAGCACTCGGTCACCTCTGCGCCCAGGAACTTCGCGTGCTCCCGGCCCTCGATCTCCATCATATAGGTGATGTCGCGGTTGAATTCCGCCACGACGAAGCCAAGTTTGATTGTCATGGTGATCTCCTCGATTGATCCTTTTTCCGGTCTTCTTTTATTCCTGCCGGTCTACTGCCTGGCCGGGCCGGCGTCTTTGAAGCCCTGCCGCTGCCCGGTGCCGGCCATTCTGGTCAGCACCTCCGGGCGGAGGACGAGGTTCACGGCATTTTCGGCATGCTCTCTCGTCCGCCGCTCGGCAAGCCATGCAAGTTCCTGGTCGTCTCCGGCCTCGTCCTCATGGACAAAGACCTCGATGATATGGTGGTTGGTCATCAGTTGAGCGAGCATCAAGCCCTGGGAGGCCTCGTGGGCACAGAGTTTGTCTTTCTCCTGCCCGCCCGGCATTCCGAGGGCGATGACGATGTCGCAACCTCGCTCTTCGATGAGTTTCTTACAGGCCACCGGGAGATCCTTGAATCCCGGAACCGTAGTGCGTTCGATCGCCACGCTGGCGTGCCGCTTCAGCTCGTTGATGGCGATCGCGCCCATGTTGACGCGTGCAAAGGTGGTGTCGGCAACCCCGACCTTCATGGGTTCAGCACCTCTGCCGCGGCCTCGACACCGTCACCCACACCGGCGACGCCGGCCTTGCGGAGTGCGTGCTGGACTGCGGCGAGAGTGGCGAGGATCTCCGGGGCGCTGACCGCACCCATCGAACCGATGCGGAAGATCTTGCCCTTGAGGTGGTCCTGGCCGCCGGCGATCTCAATGCCCATCTGCTTGACCCTGCCGCCCACGTCGGCGACACCTTCGGGCATCCGCACCGCGGTGACGGTGTTCGAATAGGCCGAGTGTTCGTCGAGCTGCGGGAACATCTCAAGTCCCCAGGCGGCGACGGCGGCGCGGACCGAGGCCGACATCCTGCGGTGCCGGGCGACCCTGGCTTCCATACCCTCTTCCTTGATCATCATCAGGGCCTCGTGGAGACCGAGGAACAGCGGCACGGCCGGGGTGTACGGGGTCTGCATCGGCTCCTTATGGGCGCTCTTCCTGCATGCCGCAAGGTCGAGGTAGAAGGGCCGGTCTTCGACGATCCGGTCCCATGCCCGGTCGGAGACGGTGACGGCAGCGAGGCCTGCCGGGGCGGCGAGGCACTTCTGCGACCCGACGATGGCGACATCGACTCCCCACTCGTCGACGAGGACTTCGTCACCGCCAACCGAGGTGACGCCGTCCATCACAAAGAGGGCGTCATGTTTGCGGGCAAGGCGTCCGACTTCCTTCGCCGGATTGAGGATACCGGCGGAGGTCTCGTTGTGGACCATCGTCACCATCTCGGCGCCGTTCTCAAGGGCCTCCTCAAGGGCGGCGAGGTCGACTGGTGTCCCCCACTCGGAGGCGATCTCGGTTGCATCGCCGTTCCGCGCCGCGATCTGGTAGAGTCGGTCGCCGAACTTACCGTTGACAAGCGAGGCGATCTTCTTCCCCTTCCCGAAGTTGGAGATCGCGGCGTCCATCCCGGCGGTACCAGAGCCACTGAGAATAAAGACCTCATTCTCTGTCCCAAAGCACTCTTTGAGAACCGCAACACTCTCGGTATACGCGGCGCCGAACTCAGGGCCGCGGTGGTTGATGGCCTGACGCATCATGGCCTGGCACACCCGTTCAGGGAGCGGGACCGGGCCCGGCAGCATCAGAAGTCGTACGTCTTCCATAGGTACAGGTTTGATTTGCCGTACGTGGCAATGTAGATTGCCCCCGGTAGGGGCCGGGACAAGGCATAACCGTCCCGCCCCCCTATCTTGGAAGAAGACCTGGAGATAAAATCATGCCAGATGTTGCGGTCATCACAGGATCGGCCTCGGACAGCGCAATCGCCGAGAAGGCCACATCTATGCTCACTGAATACGGGATCTCATATGATGTCCAGGTGATCTCGGCCCACCGGGATCCTGAGCGCCTGGACGAGTATGTGAAGGCCTCGGACGCGAAGGTCTTCATCTGCATCGCCGGGATGTCGGCGGCCCTCCCCGGCGTCGTCGCGTCCAAAACAAAGAAACCGGTGATCGGGGTGCCGGTCTCAGGCAAACTCCTCGGCGGCCTCGACGCCCTCCTCTCGGTGGTGCAGATGCCGAAGGGGGTGCCGGTTGCGTGTGTCGCCGTGGACGGCGGCGAGAACGCTGCTCACCTTGCGGCACGGATCCTGGGCGTGGCGTAAAGGTCACACCGGGGGTTCACGCATCCGTACCTCCTCATGACTGGGTGGAGACGGTGGATGGAAGAGCATGATGAGAAAAGAGCGCATGAAGAGCGTGGTGCCCCCTATCTTCGCCGCGGAGGATCTTGCATTGGGGGCGTGCCCCCCCCGACATAATTCAGGTGAACCCCTCTATTCGGCTCTGTCGCATTCCTCTTCTGAGTAAACACGAGGGATTGACCACACCCTTTCCCCTGCACGACAGATCGGCAGAGGACAGGATCACCCTCTGAACGATTACCCCGCCTCCCTATCTCAATCGCAACCCTGGAGCCCATGGGCTGCCTGAGTTCTCTCCCGAATGCATCCCTGATATTGCGGCACCCTTCAGAGTTCGAACTGCTCCATATCCATCGCAAGGTGCGGGGTGTCCCACGCGAGGAGGTGGCTCGCATGGGTGCACCGGAACTCGGCAGGCGCCAGTTCTTCGGCGAGTTGCAGGGCGTCGGCATAGTTCATGTGCTTGGTGATGGTGAACCCTTCAGGTACAATGGTGTCCAGAACCAGGAGGTCGGCGCCGGAGAGGCACGCTTTGCTGGCGCGGGAGAGGCGGGCGCTGGTGTCGGCAGTAAGGGCGAGGACCGCACCCTCGTATTCGACCCGCACCCCAAAAGTCGGCATGGGGGGATGGTTGACCGGGAAGAGTGTGATCCTGGCACCGAAGAGGTCGAAGGGGCGGTACGGCTCGACGGTGTGTTTGTCCAGGGGGAGGAACGAGAAGACCGAACCCGCGTACTCCATCGTCGGGGCCGCAGCATAGACCGGTGGGATCTTCTGGACCCGGTAAAATTCGCCGTAGCCCATGAAGTGGTCGTAATGGCCGTGGGTCCAGATGACGGCGTCGATGTGGGGCGAGCCAGCGGCCATGAGTTGGGCCCGCAGGTCAGGGCCGGTATCGACCAGAATATGCTTCTCTCCGACCTCGATGAGCGTCGCTGAGCGGAGCCGTTGCCGGCCGTTGGTACGCGCAAAGGTACAGACCGGGCAGGAGCACCCGATCTTCGGCGTGCCGATGGCGTCCCCTGTCCCGAGCAACGTGACTTTCATGTTATCCCCACGAACACCCGCGGATGACGCTCCGGTTCGCCACCTGGGCGAACGCACTCTCGATATCCTCCTGGGAGACTGTGCGGCGGCCGTCCATCAGGGCCGAGAGCACCGCCTCCTTGACGGTCATCTTCAGGTCGGCACCTGAGAAACCCTCGGTTCGTGCGGCGACGGTGTCGAGGTCGCACTTGCACGCAAGGGTCCGGGTGACCGTCCTGAGGATTGCCGCACGCATCGCCTCGTCAGGGAGGCCAAACTCCACGACCTCGTCGAAACGACGCCAGGCCGCCTGATCGAGGAGTTGCGGGTGGTTCGTAGCCCCGATAAGGAGGACACCGTTTCTGACCAGACTGACCTTGTCGATGTTTTTGAGGAGCATGTTCACCGCCCGCTTCATCGCCCCGTGGTCGTCGGAGACGCGGCTCTTGGCCACAAAGTCGAACTCGTCGATGAAGAGGATACAGGGAGAGAGGTTTCTGGCGAGATCGAAGATCCGGTCGATGTTCTTTGAGGTCTCGCCCAGATACTGCGAGGTGATCATCGAGAGGCGCACCTCCAGCACCGGCATATGAAGTTCGTGGGAGATGGCAAGAGCGAGCGAGGTCTTGCCGGTGCCCGGAGGGCCGACGAAGAGAAGTTTGCCGACCTCGGCGATATTGTGCTCTTTCAGGAAGTCACGGTTCTCGATCGCGGTCCTGATCCGTCTGATCACCTCGAGTTGGTCCTCGGTGCAAACAAGGCCGTCCATCTGCTGCTCGATCTCTGAAGAGGCGTTGACGATGACAAGTTCCAGGGCCTCGTTCATCTTCTCGTCCTTTGCGGTGAGGCTTGCGATTTTGTGGTCGAGGTAGGCCCTGGAGTCGGCGAACCTGGGGTTCTTCGCCCTGACCTCCTCGTATTTCACCTCAAGGGAGTCGTAGTCCCCAACGTAAAAGGCGAGCACCGGATTCTTCTCCACCATCTCTTTCCCGCCATGGGTGGCGAACCACACCGACGCCGCACGGAGGTCGGTGAGGTGATACTGGAGTTTGAGGGTATCAAACTCGACGAAAGGATTTTTGACGAGATCTTTGAGCGGTTCCTCCGAAGAGCCAACCGCCCGCTTGAGCAGACCTTCGGTGATCATGACCGGACGCTTCACCTCGGCGGCATCGGGGCCGGCGAGGAAGAGGGTCCGGCATTGAGGAGGGAGGTCGTCCAGATCGAGCTGAGGATTCGTGTTGTAGACCTCAGCCGTCAGGAGATGCTCTATCAGACGAAGGACTTCGTCTCTGTTGTCAGCACATGGCATGGGTTCCAACATCACCTATGGTGGGGGAGTATCAATAATACTATCTCATCGGGTCGTCACAATGGCGCCGTCTGCGGTGACGATGAGGGTGTGCTCGGCCTGCGATACGAAGGAACCCTCCACATCATGGAGTACCGGGTAGCCGTAGACGACTCCCTGCCGCACCAGCCCTGCAAGAGCAAGTTCGATCTTCTCCTGCGGGAGCCAGCGGCGGGAAAACGGCATGCCCCGCCGATCTCTCACTTTCGAGAGGATGCGCTTTGCTGAGGGGAGGCGTACCGGTTTTACGTCGACCTGCTGGTAGATCTCGATCCTGGAACGGTCGCCCACCCGCCCGCTGCCGGTGGTGGCGAAGGGTTCGATGGCGATGGCCATGCCTTCCTCGAGGACGGCCCCCCCCTGGATCCCGATGTTCGGGATAGTGGGGTCGGTGTGGATCGAGTACGATGCCAGGCCGTGGCCGGTGAGGTTTGCCACCGGCTGATATCCTCTTCCTTCGATCTCGGCCTGGATCGCCGCACCGATCTCGCCGGTGGTGACGCCGGGTCTGACCAGGTCGATCGCCCGGTCGAGAGCGGCCCTGGAGGCCTCGACCAGGTCGGCGTGTCCGCCGAGGTCGACCGAGAGGGCGGTGTCGGCGATACAGCCCTCGATGGCGACGCCGAGGTCGAGTTTGACCAGGTCGCCCTCGGCAAAAATCCGTTCGTCGCCTGCCGAGGCGGTGTCGTGGGCAGCGTCGGCGTTGAGCGAGAGGTTGAGGGGGAAGGCGATCTGGGCGCCGGCGTCCAGGATCTTTCCTTCCATGGTCTCTACGACTTCGAGGACCGAGGCCCCGACCGTCACCATCTTCTCGCCGTCGTGCAGGATCGTGTGTGCAAGACGACCTGCTTCCAGATAATATTCCATCTCTTCTTCGTTCATAAGATCAGATCCCGTGTATACCGGGTAAAGCGGTCAAAGCCCGACTGCGTGACCGCACCCATATTTTCAACTCGTATGCCGCCGATGCCCGGATAGTAGAGGCCGGGCTCGACGGTCACGACGTTTCCGGCCTCGAGGGGGGCGCCGGAGGGGGAGAGCGAGGGGCCCTCGTGGACTTCGAGCCCAACCCCGTGGCCGAGGGAGTGGATGAACCCTCGGTTCTCGCTCTCGTACCCCTTCTCCTTGAAAAGGTCGACAACAGCGTTGTGGACGGCCGACCCCTCGACGCCGGCGGCGATGAGGGACTCGCCCAGGGCCACGGCCTCGCAGACGGCGGCGTGCATCCCGGCGATCTCAGGGGAAGGTTCGCCTTTCACGACTGTCCGGGTCATGTCGGCATGGTAGCCGGTCGCGTCGTGCTGGGGGAAGAGGTCGATGACGACCGGTTCGTCTTCGAGAAGCGGGCCGTCGCCCTGGCGGTGCGGCATCGCCGTCTCTTTCCCGCAGGAGACGATGGTGTCTCTCGCGGTGTAGCCGCGCTCCATCAGGTAGGTGTGCATCGCCGTCCGCACCCCCCCGGAGGTGAGCGGGGCGTCATCGAGGTAGAGCACCCCATTTTTCGGAGTCGAGCGCCGGATCATCGATATCCCGATGTCCATCGCTGTCTCGGTCGCCTGCTGTGCGGCCCTGATCGCGGCGAGTTCGCGGGAGGTCTTGACGGCCCGCATCGAGCGGACCGCGCCTTTCTCGTCGGCGACGACCCCGGTCTGCTCTTCGAGGAGTTTGCCAAGCCAGTACGGGAAAGATTTCGGGACCATGACGGGGCCCTCCCCGACAAGCGAAACGGCGGTGCGGGCAAGGGCCCGCCAGGGGTCTTTCTCTTCGTCCAGGAATTTCAGAAATCCCGACTCGGCCCGGGTCACCGGGATAGCCGAGGACTCGGTGGCCGCCCGCTCGTATTCCATCTGGGGTACGACAAGCATCCCGGTCTCGCCTCTTTTCTTCAGGTACAGGAGGGGATCGGAAACCTGGAACCCGGTGAGGTACCTGAAGTCCGCGTCCGCCGAGGAGGCATAGAGCAGATATGCCGAACATTCGGCGGCAGCAAGAGCATCGTCCAGTTTTTCCATGAGATCATCCGTGCCGGAAGGTATTCCGGCCGTTCTGTGTAGGTATGGCCGGGAGACCACAAGTACTTTTAGAAGGACGCACAAGTACGATCGATGGAGGAAGCGGACAAACAGGTCTTCAAATGGAAGTTCTGGAAACTCACGATCGTCCTGAACATCATCATCATCATGGTTGCCCTCGCGATAGGGCTCTTCTTCAAACTGCCTTCACCCCTCGGACCATCCATCGCCACCGTCCTCATCCTCGCAGACCTCCCGCTCATCTGGTACTTCAGGAAGGACTATTACCGGACCAAGGCGTGGCTGGACGTCCATGCCGGGCCGTCGGAGAAGGATGATTGATCATGCTTGAGAAACTGAAGACAGAGATCGAACTGCTGGGCCGGCACCTCGAGGTGCTCAGGGTGGTCGCGGCCCACCAACCGATCGGGATCATGAAACTCGCCGATATCCTGGGCCTCCCCTATCATCGGGTCCGCTACTCGTTGCGGGTCCTCGAAGGGATGGGGTACATCAGGGCCTCGTCCTCAGGGGCGGTGGCGACCGAGCGCGCGCTCGAGTACCTCGACGGCCTGGACACCGAGATCGACGAGATGATCGAACTTCTCGAGGGGATGCGCGACGCCCCATCCCATAATCTTTAATAGGAACGAAAAGATAGGTATTAGGGCGCAAGATGCGCATTGCCGCCATAACTCAGTTGGTAGAGTGGCTGGCTGTTAACCAGCATGTCACAGGTTCGAGTCCTGTTGGCGGCGTATCTTCTTCTTTTGTGAATTCAACGCTGAAAGAGAGCGTATGCTCCGTTGTGGTACGGTCTTAGAGAGCCCGGACTTCGACATACGTCTGATATAATCGAGGGCGGCAACACCCCCCTCATGTTCATCGATTATGCCTTCCCGGCCCAATCTTCATTCCGGGGGTCCGGTGGCTGCGACCGGAGGGAACTTGAGAACACGGAAAATCGAAGATTTTCCTGTTCAGGCAAATCTTTGATTTGCCATGGACCCGCAGGTCTTCGATAGAGCCCCCGGCGCGATTGATACGGGAAGGAACGTCGATCAGACGGGCCGCCCCACCAGAAGGGTGATGATTTCTCAATTGCTCTCTCCCGCCGGCGGAGACCCCCGGACCCCCCACGGCGAAGATAGGCCGAGGCAGGCGAGGCACCCCCTCCCGATCGTGAGTTCCGGGATATGCCCTCAGCCTATTTTTCCCATATCGTTTTCACCCGACCGACGACGTGCTCTCGTACAGCACGGCCCCTTCAGGAGTCATGATCGTGATCGAGATCCCGACACATTCTCCTTTCTCCCTCGGCACACCGATCACGATCGGGTCGGCGGCGTCGACCCCCTCGAAGCGTTGCCGGTCCACATTCGCCCGGGTGGTGTCGTCCACCCGCACCTCGTAGATCACCAGATAGTCGGAGACGTCCGTGCCGGTCGGGACGAACGAGAAGACGACCCGATCGTCAAACGCACCTGCCGTCTCGTAAAAGGGTCCGATCTCGCCAGCGGCGATATCGACGCGGGCCGGTTTTTCCACAGGCGTGGGCGGGTGCTCGGGCGGCGGTGCGGTGCAGCCCGAGACGAGGAGGGCGGCACACAGACAGCAGAGAAGGACGAGGGGTGTGGGTCGGATGTTCATCGCAGGATAAACGTGGGGGAGAGAAAAAAATGTGATGGGAGGGCAGGTTCCACCGCCGGAAGAGATAGAGACCCGCGCCGAGCGGGCCATCAGATCAGAACGGTAAATAATCACTCTTCAGGGCTGTCCACCTCAGGACACCTCTCCCCCTGGCTCCGTCCGCATCCAGCGATCCGGATCGCCTTCCCGTGGACGAGGGCGTCGGCGACTTTGCGTCTGGCCTCGTGGAGGTCGCGCCAGAGGGTCTTTCTTGAGACGCCGACCGCTTCGGCTGCCGCCGTCTGGTCCATATCCTCCAGATCGACGAGCCTGAGGGCCTCCACCTCCTCGGGGAGGAGGAGGACAACCTCTTCGGGCCGCCCGCAGAGGGGGCCGAAGCACCGGAACGAGGCGCCACCCTGAATCATCCGGCGAGCCCTGGGTCGCCCTCTCCCGCGACCGCAGCACCTGCCCTCGCCACTGTCATCCATCAAAGACCAAGCTCCTCTGCAAGCTTCTCTTTGATCTGATATAGGGCCTCTGACGCCGGCGACTCGGTTGAGGTGACCGGCACGCCCCGGCGCACTGCGGCCACCACCGACGGGTCGAAGGGCACCTTGCCGAGAAGGAGAAGTCCTTCGTCCTTGCAGACACGTTCGATCTCCCCGCATACGTTGGCTTCGAGATCGAAACGGTTGATGACCACAAAGATCCGCACGCCGAAGCGCCGGGAGACGTTGACGACTCGTTTGAGGTCGTGGAGGGCCGAGAGTCCGGGCTCGGTGACAACCACCACAGCGTCCATCCCGCTGACCGTCGAGATGAGCGGGCATCCGATGCCGGGCGGCCCGTCGGCAAGGAGAAGCCGGCTCTCGCCGGCCATCGCCTCGGCCTGTTTTCGCACCTCGTGGACGAGCAGCCCCGAGTTGCCTGAACCAGGGTAGAGCCTCGCGTGGGAGAGGTGGCCGCGGGTGGTCGAGGAGGCGAGTACCTCGCCGGCCTGGTACGGCTGCATCGTCACCGCCTCGGCGGGGCAGACGTGGACGCAGACACCGCATCCCTCGCATTTCAAGGGGTCGACACAATACTCCTTCGCCTCTTCATGGATCGCACCGAACCGACAGGCGGCCTGGCAGCGCCCACAGAAGAGACAGAGTTCATGATCGATCTCAGCCTTCTCCAGTCCCATGAAGGGTTCGGAACCGATCAGATCGCCGTCGAGAAGAAGCCCGAGATTGGCGGCTTCTACATCGCAGTCGGCGAGCACCTGCCCGTTCGCGAAGAGGTCGGCAAGGGCGGCGGTGACCATCGTCTTCCCGGTCCCGCCCTTCCCGCTGATCACGGCAAGCCTGATCATGCCCTCACCTCGCAGCGCCTCGCGACCTCGACCCAGAGTTCGGCGAACCGTTCCTCCCATCCGGGGAGATCGCGGGCGATGAGTCCGCCCCGATTCTGGACCGCCGCGACGCCGCGGTCGAAGGGGATGGTCATCAGGACCGGGAGGTCGTGCTCGGAGCAGAAGGTAAGGGCCGTCTCGTCCTCGCCGTCGCTCCGGTTGATCACCACGCCGGCCGGAACCCCGAGGGCCGCGGCCGCCCTCACCGCGAGGTCGAGGTCGTGGAGGCCGAAGGGTGTCGACTCAGTGACCAGGATGCAGAAGTCGGAGCCTTCGAGGGTCTCTATCACCGGGCAGGCGACACCCGGCGAGGCGTCGTAGACGATCCGTCCTTCTTCACCTGCCGCTTCCTTGGCGGCGGCGACGACCTTCGGCGCCAGGACTTCGCCCTCATGCATCACGCCCGAGACCAGGGTGAGACCGGGGAGGGGATGCGAGGTGTTGACCACGCCGACCTCTCGCCCGACCTCGGTGACGGCCCCGGACGGACAGACCAGGAGACATCCGCCGCACGAGTGACAGAGTTCGGCGAAGAAGAGGACGCGGTCTTTGAGGACGGTGAGCGCCCCGTACCGGCAGAAATGCCCGCACTCCCCGCAGAGGGTGCAGCGTTCGGGATCGATCGCGGGGACCGGGACCGGCACCCCTTTCTCCTCACTTTCTCCGGGAAAAAAGAGATGGAGGTTGGGCTCTTCCACGTCGCAGTCGACGAGGGTCACCCCGCCCCTCCGTGCGAGGGCATAGGCAAGGTTTGCCGAGACCGTCGTCTTCCCGGTCCCTCCTTTCCCGCTGGCTACCACGATCTTCATATCGACGGTCAGAGGATCTCTGAGAGGTCGCCCTGTGTATAGTCCTCAAGGGCCTGGGCAACGGTCGCGGCGTTCCCAAAGCTGTAGACCTTGATCCCGGCCGCCTTGAGAGCGGTGGCGGCGTTGCCACCGAGTTGGCCGGTGAGCAGAACGGTGGCGCCGTGGTCGACGAGCACCTGAGCGGAACGGGGGCCGACGCCGCCTGCGGCATCGACGAGTTCGTTCTTGACCGAGACAAAGGTTCCGGCATCGGTGTCGGCAAAGATAAAGTACGGCGCCCGGCCAAACCTGGGCTCGACCGCGGCCTCAGCGCCCTCTCCCTTCGCGGTGATGCAGACGATCAATGACATCCCCCGTCGCAGTTGTCGTGTCCCTCTTCGCCCTGGGTGCAGGTGCTCTCCCCTGAAGTGAGGTGACCGGCGGCGTACTCCGCGGCTACGGCGTCGATCTCCCCGGCGATCCCGATGAAGACCTCCACCCCGTTTGCGTGGAAGAGGTCGACGGCCCGCGGGCCCATACCACCGGCGATGACGGCGTTGACACCGTGCTCGGCGAGGAACGCCGGGAGGCGTCCGGGCTCATGGCCGGGGCTGAGAAGGTCGGCCTGCCTGGCGAGGTTCCCGCCTTCCACTTCAAAGATCGCGTATTTCTCACAGTGTCCAAAATGTGCTGAGACGATCTCTCCGTCTTTTGCAATCGCGAGTTTCATCTATATTCCACCTCCGCGACCGGCGGGGGCCTGGCCGTGCCGCCGGTGCACAGACATAATTTGTACTCATATGCGCATAAAGAAAAACCCTCCGGTCCTGGCACCAGGTGAGGACGGTGACGACCCTCTTCTGGCGAGAGCGATGCACGACTTCATAGGAGCGCACAAATTATTTCAGGGGACAGGGCGATGTATATCAGTCTCATCTTTCCGGGCCCGTAGCTTAGTGGTGGAGCGTCCGGCTCATAACCGGACGGCCGTGGGTTCGAATCCCTCCGGGCCCATGTTATTTTGGATAAATATTGTTTAAAAGCAGTCAAATTCTACATATAACGGTTAAAATACAATATTATCCAAATCGGGGCACTTAAATTCCATAATTTTACAGATCTCCATCCCCCTCTCCCGACAATGTGAAAGCGCATATTCTCCTTTTTCCCCCGTATTCCTTTTCTTTTGTCCTGATATCTCATTTCCTTCTACTTTTCTACTGTCCGTACAGTTCTGTATCTGTCCGGACAGTTTCGGATCGTCCGAACACCTCATGTAACGTGGGCCGTGCGTGAGGAGGACTCCATTGAATGATGCGCCACCCGTCCGCTGATATGTCGGCGCTCTTGACCCTCCTCCATACTCTCTGAACCCCAGTAGAGGAGATCCTCTTTAGGCCTCCGTCCTTGATCCGTCTATTCAGATGTCCTTCTTGCTGGGAGGGAGCGATCTCCCCAACTAACCTCTGGCCTCCATACTATCCAAGAGAATACTCCTTCAAAACAAGAGAAATAGAGGAGAAGAGAATAGAAAAGAAGAAATATCCTAGGAGAGGAAAAGGAGAGTTCTCCAAGAGAAATAGAAATTACACAGGAGAAAAGAAGAGTAAAAAAGAGAGAAAGTCTCACAGACTTCAGAGAAGAGAACAGACGCCTCTATGGTGAAGAAACAGATCTATGGATGCGGAAAGGTCAATCCGCTCACGGCGGGGAGAGAGTTCGGCCAGATCGTGGACGGAGCGATCGCGCAGTTCATCTCGCAGTCGGATGAAAAAATCACTTTCAAGATCGAGATCGAAGTGGAGGATGAGAAAGATTTTGATGAGAACCTTCAGCAGGGGACACGGTAGAACCGTGCTGTCCTCCACATCAAAAAAGCAGAGTCTAAAGCGGAATGAAGAAAATTCTCCATTTTTTCTCCACCTTGTTCAAGATAATGACGATATCCTTGGAGGGATGATAAACGCCCATACAATCCCCTTCAGGGTAGATGAAAGAGAAAACATCCCCCTCAATACCATCTAAGAAAATCATTGAATTAATGACTTAGATTAAATAAAATCATCGAGATCCAATGGATTAGTGGAAATCGCTGTTAGAATACAAAATATTCTTAGAGGTATAATTGATATAACCCGCATTAAATTTCGTCTCATCAGAAATTAGAGGCGACTTAATTGCCAAAAATGACTGCTGCCCCTCTATCCACTGTAATATTAAGTCCCTTTGTTTTTGGGTAAAGTTAATTTCACGAATTAAGTCTTCGACTTCATCGATACAGAACCCCCTTAGTTTTGCACGGAATATAAACAGAATGGGATCAAGGATTGTATTATCGATGGATCGTATTTTATCAAATATCTGAGATTTATCATAATAACTGGCATTAACAGATTTAAACTTGTAGGAGCAAATATATTGTTCATACTCCACCATTGGGGCGATTATGAGGAACAGGTTGAATAAATCATCAGCGGTATAATTGATAACATATTTCTGAAAAGCATCCATCATATGTTGGAAATGTTCTGAGAATGGTGAGTTTTGTATTGGTATTGTATTTGTTGACCACGGAACAGGAATAAGTTGCATCTGCTGGCAAAGATATGAAATGCGACTAAGAACTATACTGGGATCATGAGTATTACAGATCAAATCTGTCAAATTTGAAAAAACGCAATCAATAATTGATGAAGTCAATACAGGAGAAGTGCCGTGGATAATATTAACCGAGAACAAAACCCCTGGGCCATATGTTTCAATAATATCATCTAATGGTATAATCTGATAATAAACCCCATCCAAGGCATTAAACCGGTTATTTTTACATAGTGAGTAAATTTGTCTTTTATTTTCTTGAAAAACTTCAAATATCAACTTATCCAATCCAAGGTGATCTGAAACGATTTTTTTCTCCTTTATCTCATAGTAGAATGAAAAGTAAGGGAGAACCGAAAATACACTTAATGCAGAAGATGCTCTATCATTTTCACTACAATTTATGCCATTGGATATATACTCAATCAAAGATTTACGAATGGGAATTATATTGACAGTATCTGCGGTCACCAATGGATATATAAGCTCATTAATAGGCATGCTTTCATTGAAATAGGATCCATTCTGTTTCGCATCTAGATTCAAGTCAATGCATAAGGCCATACAAGAAAAAACTATGTTTTTCGTCACATCAGGAGAAGGCGCAATAAACTCAAGAGAACGCACAACAAAGGATAAAAGATTGAATCGAGATTGAAGATTCATTCCTTCACTTGCATCAAGAATTAAAGACAGCAATTCATTCGCAGCATCTTCTTGATTTCTATTCTGGATTTGGAGAGATAATTGGGCGACTAAATCCCATTCGCCATTACTTATTTTTGGCAATAGGAAGTTACCCAGATCTTCAGGAGACTTATAATTCCTGACCAAAAAATATGCAGTAAAATATTCTAAAAAGGTTCTATGTGTGAATTGGTATAGGTTATCACTGATACCAGGGGAACCCACTTCAGAAAATACCCATGCTCGACCTTTACAAAACTTAACAAATTTCTTTGCAGTTAACAAGGCCATATCAGGGTCATCATATCTTTTAGGATAGAGATAATTCTCTGTTAATTCTATGAACGTTCTTTCTGGGACACCCGTTTGTAGTTTCTCATTTGAATACACTTCATTAGCAATGTACATCAGTGTTGGTCTTAAATGGGCTTCAAAGGAGACATCAGAATCTATTCCTCTTATTTTATCCCACCTCTCAAATAGCAATTCAGAACATTTTCCATAGACATCAGGACGATTTTTAGGGATATATCCTTCTCCACGGTATAATTCACACATTAATGATAGCATGAGTGGGTTTGAACGCAAATCCTTCACACTAATACTTTCATTTAAGAAAGAAACGACATTTTCAACTATTTCTTTATCATCCGAGTTCAGATTA
This sequence comes from Methanofollis aquaemaris, assembly GCF_017357525.1. Lineage (NCBI taxonomy): Archaea > Methanobacteriati > Methanobacteriota > Methanomicrobia > Methanomicrobiales > Methanomicrobiaceae > Methanofollis > Methanofollis aquaemaris. The sequence goes on from NZ_CP036172.1 coordinate 1,610,630, forward strand.
TGTTTGAACCATTTCTCAACATATTCCTTCACTTGTTTGTTGTTAAAATCAGAGATATAGTACTTCTTAAACCGATCTTTGCTTAGGGGGGCCTGTTCATATCCTACTTTTCTCGATGTCACAAGTATAGGAACAGATGGGTATAGATCGCAGAATGACTCTATGTTATCACTAATAGTCCGCCTCTTACTGGTGTCTAATAGTTCATCAAGACCATCAAAAATTACAAATGCCCGTCCATTCATCAATAAATATTCAAAAGCTCCAGCAGGGGGTTTTTGTTGATACAAACTTCTTGAGATTTCTTCGATATATTCAAGAATTGAACAATGGTTGGACTCGAATTTAGTCCCATAATCACGTAATACTACCAGTATTGGCGTAACATCTCTTCCACCAAGTTGTTTAGATGTAAAACCTCTTCCAAAATCATAACACAATTTGTAGGTTAGAGTTGTCTTCCCAGCACCAGGATCACCCAAAACAACCGAACGATATATCAAAGAGACAAAATCCTCACAGGCTATCAATTTGCGATTTTCAACATCTGGACTCATTGAATCTAAAAAATTAGGGAAAACATAAAGGTCATCAAGAAGTATTTTTTCTGCGTTTTTGAAGTGTGCTGTGCTTAAATACTTATAACGTTCAGTAACTTGGCGTCGATATTTCCTTTCAAATTCAAGATATTGTTGCACGGTAGGTTTATCATTGCTTTCAAGTTTTCGAATATTGTAGTTTAAATTCTCTAACTCATCCTGCAACATCCTAAATCTGAGATTTTCCATCATTTCATGCGCGAAAAGACTGCCTCTCCTAATATCCTCCACATATACATTTGCGCAACCTGCTATTAATGCATCAAAAAGAGAATCCGAAATTTTGACGATATTGTCTTCGGTTAGATCTAAATGAAGTAACAATAATTTTCCGAATTCACGACGTATCATATCAATATTCGCGTCATGATCTTTTTTTAGGACTTTTGCAGAAAATATTTGCCTAACAACAGTTTCCACTTCCTGAGATCGAAGGAAAACCTCGATCTGCCTTACATCATGCCCATTGTTTGTTTCAATTTTCTCAACAGCAGAACTAACAATATCAGAAAGTTCTCTGTCGGTTTGAAGATCTCGTCGAAATTTCCTAGATACTTCACCAAATAATTGGAAGGTAGCATTAGAAATTACACCAATAATAGCCTCAGCAATCACCACTCAGATCTCCCTTAAGATCAATACCAAACCTTCTGTGAGAGCAAATAAAATCCTTTCCTTTTAATAAAATTTTAAAAAGAATTCAAATCATCCTAATCGACAGGAGATAGCATAATACGAGATCAAATAGGAACAAAAAAGATCCCCAAAGATTTTGAGATTTATGCTGTTATAAAAAGACCGCAAATACTCTAAAATTAAGAAGGCACGTAATATCTTTATTGGGCTCTGTAGAAACCCTCACCATTTCTAGGTACGAGCGTGATTCAACCGCCTTCCCCCATCTTCTCGCCGGGGGCTAGCACCCCGGACCCCTGGGATGAAGATAGGGCCGGGAAGGCAAAATCAATCGTCATGAAGAGCGTAATGCCGCCCCTCGCCTATCTTCGCGCGGGGGGACCGGGGGGCGGCCAGCCCCCCGCAGAGATATTCAGCAAGAGGTTTTCTACAAGGCCCTTTATTGAGCGAATTCGTTTGTTAAACTATAGAAGTGCCATGTTCTTTCATGCTGAGGAAACCGAAAGGAGCATTCCTCCCGCCTTCTGCATGAATTTTTCCGCGTGTGTTTTTTCGTCTTGATTTATTTCCGATATGGCCTTCTTCTTGAATTATCTCGCCATTCTGTTGCGTCCGGCTCATAACCGGACGGCCGTGGGTTCGAATCCCTCCGGGCCCATCTTTTCCTTCATAATCGTTCCCGAGTATCCATCAGATCAGCCAACGGCGTCGTTTCCTTTTTGCTCCTGCAGGTCGCCCCGTCGCCGCCAGAAGAGGTACCCCAGCAGCGCCGAGACCACCGCGAGCCCGAGCCCGAACTCGGTCGTGATATAGAGCGTCGCCCCGGCCGGGACGGTCAGAGGGTCGAAGACGCCCTGGATGAGAAGGTTATGGCTGCCATGATACAGCACCGCCGGCCAGAAACTGCCAGAACGGAGCCTGAGCCAGGCGAGCATGGTGGCGATCCCGACGATGGAGACAGTGAAGCAGAGGAGAGCGTACGAGGTCTGGGTGCCCGAAGTGTAGAGCCCAACAAGGATGAGCGGATAGTGCCACACGCCCCAGATGAGCCCGGAGAGGAGAGCAGTGCGGGTGAAGGTGGTGCACCGGTACAGCCCCGGCACCAGCACCCCGCGCCACCCGAGTTCCTCCCCGAGACCCAGAAATATGCTCTGCGGGAGGGCGAGCAACGCCGCACCGACCAGCATAAAGGCGACACCGTCACCCAGGATACTGCCCGGCCCAATGAACCAGACCGGGAGATAGATCACAAGACAGTAGAGAAGCGGGATGAGAAGGGCGAAGAGCAGGTATCGGAGGGGGCCGGGCGGCCACCCCATCCCCCGCAGGGAACGTTCAAAGACCATCTGGGTGATCAAACCCGCTACGGCCGGCGACCACATCAGGCCGACGACCAGCGCGGGTTCAAGATCACCGGCGGCGGCGATCAGGTACCAGAAGACCGAACTGAAGGCAAAGACCAGCACCACATAGAGGCCGACTTTGAAGATGGCACGCCGCCGGGCCGTCTCAGATACAGCATCTCGACGATCCATGAACCTCCCTGGTCACTGAGATGATATGGGGATATCGATCCCCCCGACCGGTTCCCCTCGATACATGGTGGGCTGAACACTACCTCGTCTCAGAGTCGGCATAATAATTCGCGAGCACCACCCCGGCGATGATCAGGACGCTCGCAACGGCGTGGTAGGAGAGGAACGTCTCCTGCAACACGAGCACACCAGCAACCACCGAGACCACGACCGAGAGGTTCTGGATGATGCCCACCTGCGCCGCTTCCAGTTCTTTCAGGCTGTACATCGCGAGAAACGAGGTCGCAACCGAGGTGAAGAGGGCGAGGTACAGGATCTCAATGAGAAAATCGGTACTTCCGAGCAGCACGAGCGTGCCGTCAAGGTCCAGGCCCTCGCACCCCACCGCCGCAGCGAGAAAAACCACACATCCGCAGAGCATCATGAGAAAGGTCAGGCTCACGGGGTCGATGGTGCGGGAGAGACGTCGGCCCATCACGATGTACAGGGAGGTAGCAAAGACCGAGAGGACGGTCAGGACCAGACCCAGGGTGCTGACCCCAGCCTCGCCGATCCCCTCCATCAGGAAGAGGAAGACGATCCCCGCGATGGAGACGAAGAAGCAGACGAACTGTTTCGCATTGACCCGTTCCCCCAGGAGCACGAGACCGAGGACCCCTACACAGACCGGCGTGAAGGCCGAGATGATCCCCGCCTCCGACGAGGATATCGAGAGTAGACCAAAGGCCTGCAGAGAGAAGAAGAGGATCGGTTGGGCAAGAAGAAGGACCATGAGATCGCGGAGCCCAGTTCTCGGAAGACGCACGCTGATCACCCCGGCCGCGACCAGGGCCAGCATCACCAGAAACGAGAGGGTGAAACGGAAGGCAAGCGTCGTGAACGGTTCGGCAGAGTCCAGGGACTCCTTGACGAAGAGGAAACTCAGACCGATAAAGGAGGCATTCAAAACGGCTGCCAGGTACGCGATCGTCCTTTGATCCATGAAATCCCAATAAATTGTGAGAACCGAGCAGATACGTCTTTTGAAGCACACACGCTGAATAATTCGGGATTTATTCTCATCACCACATCAGGTCCGGATTCGCAGACCTGGCACGATTGCGGCCCGGTACCCCCCAGGAGAGGAAAAATGGCGATGGACATGATCCATGAATGTTCGACCGCCACGATACACGGGATCGCGCTGAAAGAACGTTCTCAGGAAAAAAGAGGAGACCCGGAAAAAATACCGGAATATCGAAATTTCATGCAACGGCCGTACGGTCTGGCCCGCCTTCCGGCCAACCCCGTCACCGGTAGATATATATGTTTATTTTTATATTTCGGTGTGTCTGGTGATTACATGGTCACTCGTGAAGAGATCTATAACGAATCAAAACGGGAGATCGCGGACAGTCTCCCAAAAATTCTCGTAGAGATCGTCATCGCATTCCTGATCTGGCTCTTTTCAGTTTACATCTTCATTCCACTCGCCGGAACACTGAGCGACCCGACCTTCCTCGGCCTGATCGGGCTCCAGTCACTGATCTCAGGGATCGTCATCGTCGCGCTCATCATCATCTTCATTGCCATCCTCAAGGAGGTCATCGACGTCACCAACGCCATTGCAGGGTATGCGACGCTCGCCTTTACCAAAGGTGAAGTTTCAAGTGACAAACTGAGCCGTTACCAGAGCGGGTTCAGGCTGATCGGTTACGTGCTCCTTGCCATCATCGCTTACCTCTTCTTCCTGCCGCTGATCGCCGGCATCCTCGGAGTACTCGCCGGCGTGATCTTGGTGCTCCTGGTCATCTGGGCGATCATCGTCCTCTTCCAGGCGGGGAGGATCTTCTCGGCAGAGATCGAAGAAAAGGCCGCCGATTTTTCAAAGCGCGTTGAAAAACTGAAAGAAGAAGGGGAACCAGAGGAGAAAAAAGCGTGAAAACGTGACAGGCCGGACATGAAAAGAATCCCCATTTTTTCCATTCTTCTGATGATCACGCTTGGTCTCACCGTCATCATTCCACATTTCCCGTTCCTCCTCGAATCGGCGGCATCGGCCCTCGGGATCGGTTTCGATCAGGTGCTCGCCCTCTTCATCGTCTTCATGCTCCTGCTGGCGATCCTTCTCTGTGTCCTCTTTGTCCTGGAGTCTGTCGCCATCCTCAGAGCACACTTCCCATCCGCCCGGAGCAGGCCGGAGAGACAGTCGTGACCGGGGATGTCTCTCTCTCATCGCTCGCCTGCCTCCTCGTCATCGTGGCTATCCTGACGGCGGGCATGCACCTCGCCGCCGCCCTGGTGAACCCCGTCCTCTTCGCGTTCGTCCTCTCAATCCTCACCACCCCCATCGTCCACCGCCTCGAAGCAAAAGGCATGCCCAGGTGGACGGCCGCGCTCGTCTGCGTCGGGGCGATCGTCGGGATCAGCCTGGCCCTGATCGCCTTTCTGAGCGCTTCGGTCATCCAGCTGGACCGGGCGCTCCCTGCCTACCAGGATCTCTTGAAGACACAGACCACCGGCCTTCAGGCAATGCTCGCCGGATGGGGGATCGATCTCGACCTCCAACCGCCCACATCATCAGAACAGGGATCGTTCATCCCACCCCTCGAAACGATCCTCACCGACCTCTCAGCCCTGGTGATCGATTTTCTGGTGATCATCATCGTCACCGTCTTCATGCTCCTCGAAGTCTCTGGCATCGAAAGAGAGAAGGAAATAACACCGTCGGTTGCAGACCTCCTCATCGGGTTCGGTGAGAAGTTGAACGGCTACGTGACCGCGAAATTCAGGGCCAGTCTGGCGACCGGTCTCATCACGACCGGCATTTTTCTGGTCATAGGTATCGAGACGCCGTTCCTGTGGGGACTGCTCATCTTTCTGCTGAGTTTCATCCCGTTCCTCGGGCTTCCCATCGCCTCCGTCCCTCCCATCGGACTGGCATGGCTGCAACACGGACTGGGCGGCGCACTCATCGTCCTGGTCGGGATCGCCGTCGTCGACCTTGTCTCCAGGAGCGTGTTCATCTCCGAACCCCCCGAACGGAGACTCGAACTCTCGCCGCTCGTCATCGTTCTCTCGGTCTTCTTCTGGACCTGGGTGCTGGGTGTCCCCGGACTGTTTCTGGCAGTCCCGCTCACGCTGATGGCGAAGGCCGTGCTGGAATACTCCGATGAAACCCGGTGGATCGCCGGTCTCCTTGGGCCCGCAGAATAATGGGGAAGACAGGCGTCAGGCGGAAAGTCGCCGGAAAAACACTCGGCACCGCCACCCTCATCGCGATCTTCCTCATCCTCGCAGGATCACTCGTGATGCGGATCCTGCATTTCTCCAGGGGTGCACTCGCCGTGGCCGGCGGACTGATCCTCCTTGTCCTCGCTCTGCGCATGTGCTTGCCGGCGGGGAGAAAGAAACCCCCGGCCCAATGAACGAGGAGCGCCTCATGGAAATGGCCATCCCGCTCCTCCTCAACCCGATCGGTATGAACATAACGGTGGAAGGATTCCCCAAACCCCACACACACCCTTTACGATCGTTTTTCTCTTTGCTTGTCTCTCCTTTGCCTTCCCCACCCGATCCCGGAGGAGTACGGGGACTCGAACCCCCGGCGAAGGCGAAAAGGAAGGCGAATATTCAGAGGGACACAACGACAGAAGGATAAAAATTTCAACAGAGCCAAAAAAGAGAGTGGTTCAGAAATTGGGCGGCAAAAGTACGCCGTTGATCCCGTAGACTACGCCGTTGCCAGCCTCGATCTCTGACGTGGCCACCCTGATGCCGTTCACCGTCACATTGCCACCGACGGTTGCAACCTCGATCGAGGTTCCAGCAAGTGTCGTCAGGTTTGTGGGTGCTGCAAAATCAGCCGGAGTATACGTGCCTTCCACGATGTGACCGAGGACTAAAGGCCGCAGATCAATCTCAGGATATGCCCGCATCTCGGTCTCCTTGTCCCGTGGGATATACTCCTCCACCCCCTCATCGAGCGGTACAAAGATCGTATACGGTCCCGGACCGGAAAGATCCTCATTGACCTCGGTCAGGTACACGAAGTCGAGAAAGGTGCGGTAGCTCCCGGCCTTAATCATCTCATTGACCAGGGTGTCGGCAACCTCAGCCGATGTCCCGGTCTCGTTCTCCATCCCGATGACCGCGGCAGGTGTTTCCTCCGCCGTTGTTTCGACCGGAAGAGGTGTTGGTGTCGGTGTCGACGGTGCCTGCTGGGTACAACCCGCAATGAATGCCACTCCTACAACACAGAGGAGCACATAGAGCAGGATCAATTTTTTCATCCCAAATCCCCCCATATTCCGCTGAGCGGTTTTACTATCCAGAACACAATCTCACATATATACATTTTTATAATTGACGTGCCCCGCCCACTGCAGAAGAAACCCCGGAAACAAAGACTGAGGGCTATAATTCTTCTATCTTCAGATCCGCCGCCAGCATTTCACCCAAACATAAAAGCAGGCAGATAAATACCCCCACACCCCAGTCCCTTCTATGCAATGCCCGGTCTGCGGTGCCGCCTGTCTTCAGGACGCAGGTTCGGTGCTCGACACCCTCCAGAACGTCTTCGCCCCCTGCGACAGGTGCGCCGCCGTCCCCCTCGACAAACGCCGTCCTCTCCCCGCGGATTATGAACCGGCACCCCCCTGCCGATGCGGGCACCGGTTCATCGACGACGTCTTCGCCGCCTGCTACCTGATCTTCATCGAAGAAGGGATCTTCACCGGCGCTGAGGCGCTCGGTGCCATCGCCACCCCGGTCGTCAACCCCGGGTTTGTGATGGCCTCCCCTCCTTTCCTCCCCCAGCATAGTCTCGTCATCCTCTCCCCGCACCCGAACCTCACAGCGGCCGACCGGATCGTCCGCGAGGTGCCTGAAGTGCAGGGGGTTGTCCGGACAGGCGCGACCGTCCCGGGTGTCGGACCCGATGGAGCCCTCGCCTCCCACACCCTGCTGGCAGGCTGCGACGTCCAGGCAAACATCTTCCCGACATCTTTCGGAGACCTTGTGGTGTACAAGGAACTCTCGTGTCTCCACCTCGAGTTCCCGCTCCCTGCCAATCCGAAGATCCGCGCCGTCGAACGGGCATTACGACGCGAGAAGCCGAGCGTCTTTGTCGATGCCTGTTGCGGGGCCGGCACCCTCGGCCTCGCCGCCGCGCTCGCGGGAACCCCCGAAGTCGTCTTCAACGACGCCTACGGCCCGGCGACCTTCTGGACGGCGGTCAACCTCATGGTAAACCGCAAAGCACTGCTCATCGATGAGGTCATCCTCCATTCCGAACGTAGCGACCTTCCTGCAGTCAGCAGTGAGCCAATCCTCGTTGCCGAAGGCCTCGGAGAACAACACATCGCCGTTTACCTGGGTGACTTCAATCGCCTCCCGGCCGCCTTCCCACCGGCTTCCCGGAGCCTTACCGCGCTTGACATCTTTGGAAAAGAGGAAAACCAGGCCTGCGCGGCCGCGCTCGATCGGTGGAAGAATGCCGGGGGAGGGAAGGCATTTATCCCGTGAGCCATAGTATATATGGGGACTAGCCTGGGTGGTTAGGCGTCACCTGTAAGCCGAAAACGCCGATACGCGGCGGGCGAAGTCCGAGGAAGGCCTTGGCGATCTGTAGGCGCCCTGTGCTTCCCGACTGAGAAGCCTTGTCCCATGAGGTCGATGGCCAGGGATCGATGCTCCGTAGGGAGCGGAGACCTGTTGTCGCGGAAACCGGTCCAGGCCCGGAAGGGAGCAGACTTACCGTGAACATACGGCGCCCATGGGAGTGCGGGGTGGAGAAGGGGAGCCCCGGCAAGTGCAGGCACGCATTGTCGACCAAGGACACGTCCCCAACTATTGATTTCTATGGCAAAAGTCACGATCATCGGAGCCACCGGGAGACTGGGCTCTTTTGCATCCCATCCCATCGCCGGGATCCCGCGTGTGGACGAGGTTCTCCTTATGGGAAGACCGGGCAGAGAAAACCTGCTTGCCGGACTTGCTCACGACCTCACCGACTCGTGTGCTGCCAGAGGGATCTGGACTGAAATCTCTTCAAGCACCAGAGAAGAGGACTGCGCCGACTCAGATATCATCGTGATCACCGCAGGTGCTCCGCGGCACGAAGGGCAGGACCGTATCGATCTCGCCCTCGCAAATGCCAGGATCATCAGACCTATCGCGGAGTCGGTCGGACGCCACGCCCCGAACGCTATCGTCATGATGGTTACGAACCCGGTCGACGTGATGACCGCGGTCGCCCTCCGATACTCGGGGATGGAGCCAAAACAGGTCTTCGGCCTGGGTACCCATCTCGACTCGATGCGACTCAAGGCGCTCATCGCCGATTACTTCCATGTCCATGTGAGCGAGGTCCACACCAGGATCATCGGCGAACATGGGGAGAGCATGGTCCCGCTCTGGTCGGCAACGACGATCGGCGGCATCAGGATCTCGAACCTGCCGGCATTTTCGGGCCTGCCGATGGACGAGATGATGCAGCGGGTCAAGAGCAGCGGGAGTTTTATTATCAAGAACAACGGGGCTACTATTTACGGCCCTGGCGACGCAATCGCCACCCTCGTCGAGACGATTCTGGGCAACGAGAACCGGATCCTCACGGTCTCCAGTTACATCAAGAGCGAAGTCCACAATGTCGGCGACGCCTGTATCGGGGTGCCGGCGCGGGTCAACCGCAGGGGTGTCTTTCCGGTACCGATCCGGATCGAGGAGAGCGAACTCGATGCCTTCCGCAGTTCTGTCGGAAAGATCCGGGCAATCACCGGAGAAATTCTGGAAAAATTGGAATAATTTTAGATCATCCGGTTGACATCGGTGATCTCGGCGCTCGCGATGCCTTCGACACCGGCGAGCTCGGACTCAAGCGCGTCAGTCGCACCTTCTTCGTCCTCGATGACCGCGGCGACCTTCAGTGCCGAGAGACCAAAACCGATCGGCTCCTCCTGAATGTCGTCAACGCCCGGTGCTGCAGCCCTGACCGCTTCTTTCAACGCCTCGATCGGAATTTCGGCTGATTCGGGCATCAGTTTCAGAATGACTGCCACTTTTCCCATATTCTTCACGGCCCCTGGAACCCGCACTTGGTACAGGTGTATCCGATGCTCTGTTCCCTGCACTGCGGGCAGCGCCTGATCTCATTCCCACATTTCGGACACGCAAACTTGGTTGCTCCGCCTTCCGCGAGCGGGGCATTACATGAGGTGCATTTCTCCATAGCCATAGAAAATCCCCAACAAAGAGTTATTGATCTTTGCACCTAGCGACAATTAAATGCTTGGATGGACGCGGGTGCAGACCACCCGCTCTTCTCTGAGGAGCGCAGCAAGGCGGCCTGCTGAACGCCCGTTGACTATTTTAGCCCAGATATGATGCTCAAAGAGATACGAAAGGAGGGAAAGGTCGACCTCCTCACAGGCATAGGGCTCAAAAACTTCCGAGACAAATGTGCCGTCTTTCGTAAGCCCATCAACCGATTTAACCATTACAAGAGGGATTCCGAGTTCGCCGGCGACCCAGGCGGCGATGGTGTCGGAGGTGATCTCCCAGGAGTGGGGGAGAGGGTCGCGGGCTCGCATGAGGGTGTACGGAAGAAGAACTGAAGGACGGTCAGGGACTACCAGGTCTCCGGTCGGGTGCAGCCCGAATGAAGAGAGGTACCACCCATAGGCCTCCATCGCTGAGATGGCCATCCAGTGGGCCGGGGTGGATGGGGGATCGAGGGCGCGGACGGCGTCGGCGAACCCTCCACCCCCGGGAACGATCAGGGCAGGCCGGCCTGCGTCGATGATCTCGTCGACGACCGCGCCGGCACGGTCCATCAGGCTCCCTCCGATCTTGACGACGACCGCCGTTTCCATAGGATCAAGGTGGGTGAGAGGGATATAAAAAGCAGGGCGGGCCACAGAGATCCATGCTGCGGCGCGCCCCCCTCTGCCTGCTCATCGCCTTAACACTCCTCGCCGCGCCGGTGGCGGCTGTCCAGATCGTCGAGTTCTGTCCCGACCCCTACCGCGCCGGAGAGCCGGACGAGTATTTTGTCCTTGAAGCGGAGGGAAGTCTCGATGGTGTCGCCGTCACCGACGGCGAAGGGACGCTCAAGTTTCCGCCGAACTCAATGGCTACAGGCCAGGTGACAGTAGCCAGAGAGGCGACCGGATTCCTCCGGACCCATGGCCGTCTCCCCGACTATGAGATCCTGGACACCGACCCCACCGTCTCCGGGGTGCTCGGGGGGGGGCGGTTCAGGCTGGCCAACAAAGAGGACAGCATCGCTCTTCTCATTGACGGGGCCACCGTCCAGGAGGTCGAATGGCCCGAGGATGTCGAGGCCAGGGAAGGGCAGGTCCACTTCCTCGAGGGTGGCGTCTGGGATCCCCACCCCCGACTCCTGGGCCAGTCGCGCTTTTTTCCCGAGACCTTCGAGAACGCCACCGTCACCCTCTTCGTCTCCCCTGATTGCTCGTACGAGGTCTTTGAGAGTGCTCTCGGTACGGCGAAGAAAAGGGTCGAGGTCAATGTCTATGAGTTCACCCATCCCGGGATCGCAGCGATGCTTGCAGAGGCCGGAGACCGGGGTGTCGAGGTCTCGGTCCTTCTGGAGGGTGGGCCGGTCGGTGGGATCTCCCCCGAGGAAGAGGCGGTCGCGGCGACACTCACCGCCCACGGGGCCGAGGTCAGGATGATGACCTCGACCCCTGAGGCCCATGCGAAGTACCGTTTCGACCATGCCAAGTACTTCGTCGTCGACAACGAGAGTGTCCTGATCACCTCGGAGAATTTCAAACCAAGTGGGATCCCTGAACCCGGTATGAGAGGAAACCGGGGTTGGGGCGCGTGGGTGGAGGACACGAGGGTCGCGAGATATTTTGCGACCGTCTACAGGTGGGACACCAGAGGCGGCGACATTGCCGCCGCGCCCACCGGCGGGAGGCCCGGAGAGGACGGCGGTTATGAAGAGTATGACCCGGCCTTCTCCCCTCTGACCGTCAGGGGGGCGCGGGTGACACCGATCCTCGCCCCGGAAACAAGTTCTATGGTCGTCAATCTCATTGCCGAAGCAGATGAACAGGTTCTCATCGAGCAGGCATCCATCAGAAACAGCACTGCGGGTGGACCAAACCGGTTCCTGGCCGCGGCGATCGATGCCGCCAGGCGGGGGGTCGAGGTGCGGGTGCTCCTTGACGCTGCCTGGTTCAATGTCGAGGGCGCAAAGGACAACGATGAGATGGTGACCTGGATCAACGAGGTCGCCAGGACAGAGAAACTCCCACTTGAGGCGAGGTGCATCGACCTGGACGCCGCCGGACTTGTCAAGGTCCACACCAAGGGCGTGATCGTCGACAACAGCAGCGTGCTCATCTCAAGTATCAACTGGAACGACAACTCGGCAGATTTCAACCGGGAGGCCGGCGTCATCATCGAACATCCGGAGGCCGCTGGATATTTTGTCGCTGCCTTCGAAGCCGACTGGGAGGCAGGGGGACAAACTCTGAATGAGACCTACGATAGCAGACTCATATGGGCAGCCGGTATCGTCTTCGTCTTCTTTATCCTCTACCTGTTGAGGAGGAAAAGGCGTTAATCAGCCTGTTCGGATCCTGAGAAAAAGAGAGTTCTTTGCGTTCAGATCGCCTCAGCAACTTCCTGAGGCCTGCACTCGTAGATGATCTGGCGTGCGTCCTTGAAGTTGAACTTCTCGATGATGAGATTGTTCTCCTTCAGCCTCTTCAGGGCATATCTGACCGTCCGCGGAGCAAGACTCGAGTTCCTGACGAGATCTTTGTGCGTCATCGCACCACCGTCCTCAAGGATCAGAAGTACCTTCCTCGAGGAGGGAGGGAGGGAGGTTTGGTGCATACACTATAGTTAACAACGTTAACATAAGAAGGTATCGGGCACATATATAAAAGATCACAATATATTTACTATGCTTGATCTCCCCGAAAAACGCGCCCTCATCATCCTGATCGGAATATCGACCCTTCTTCTTCTTGTTCATGCGGGTCTCGATCATGTGGGGAGCGCGGCCTTTGCCACGCCCTGGAGCCCTGATGTAGAGGACGGCACCTTCGTCCTCCTCCGCGGCGAGGTGGGAAATGTGCGCGCCCTGAGTGGCGGTCACCTCCTCGCAGAGGTGAACGGGACACGGGTTTTCCTGCCTGCCGGAGTCGCGGCCAGGGTGGAGGTCAAAGAAGGAACTTTTGTGCAGGTCGCGGGAACAGTCCAGACCTATCAGGGGAAAAAAGAAGTGGTGGTCAGGTCGGCCTCTGACCTCACCCTCATTTGATCGGCATCGTCGCCCAGTCGGGGAGGGCCGGGGTGAAGCCGAGGGCCCACATCACGACGGTGAAGATGAAGAAGGTCCAGAGTCCGACCCCGATGAAGTTGAGCACCCAGCCCGAGCGCATCAGGTCCTTCATGTCGATGTACCCCGAGGCATAGGCGACGGCGTTCGGCGGTGTGGCAACCGGGAGCATGAAGGCCATCGAGGTACAGACGGCCACGGTGAGCATCAACATGTAGGGGTGGATCCCCATCGAGACCGAGGTGACCGCCATGATCGGCATCATCAGGGAGGCCATCGCCGTGTTGGAGGTCACCTCGGTGAGGAGCGAGACAGCGATCCCGACGATCAGGACAAGCAGGACAATGGGCAGTCCACCGAACATGGCGAGTTGTTCGACGATCACGTTCGCAAGTCCGCTCTTGATGAAGGCGACCGAGAGACAGATCCCGCCGCCGAAGAGGATAAGAATCCCCCAGGGGATCTTCACCGCCCATTCCCAGTCCATCGTGTAGATTCCCTTCTTGCGGTCCACCGGGAGGAGGAAGAGGAGGAGGGCGCCGGCAATCGCTATAGTCGAGTCGTGGATGCCCGGGAAGATCATGTCCAGACCCGGGATCGTGAAGTCGCCGAGGTACTTGGTCTTCGCAAAGATCCAGGCAAGGGCCGTGAGGACAAAGACCATCAGGGTCCACCGCTCGCCGCGGCTCATACGGCCGAGGTCCTCCATCTGGTGGTCGATGATATCCTCGGCATGGGCTACTTTTGTGGGAAGGTGGCGGTATGAGCCATAGGTGAGCCAGAACCAGGTGAGCGGGATGAAGATCATGACCAGCGGGACGCCAAACTTCATCCACGAGAAGAAGTCGATCGCCGGGGCAGCCGGGAAGAGTGCCTTCATCTGGGCGGCGAAGATCCCGTTGGGCGGGGTGCCGATGAGGGTGGCGATCCCGCCGATGTTCGCCGCATAGGCGATGGAAATAACGATAGCCTCAGAGAAATCCCGCTGCTGCGGGGTCATGTCTTTGAGAAGGGTGCTGGCATTGGGGATGATGGTGGTGATGATCGCGATCGCGATCGGGATCATCATCATCGCCGTAGCGGTGTTGGATATCCACATCGAGAGGAAGGCGGTCGCAATCATGAACCCGAGGATCAGTCGTCTCGGACTCGTTCCAACCACTTTTATGATGTTGAGGGCGATTCTGCGGTGGAGACCCCATCGCTGCATCGACATGGCGATGATGAAGCCGCCCATAAAGAGGAAGATAACTTTGTCGGCATAGGGTGCCGTCGCCTCCGTCGGTGTCAGGACACCGAGGGCAGGGAAGAGCACCACAGGTAGGAGGGCGGTTGCCTCAAGGGGAACGGCTTCGGTGATCCACCAGATGATCATCAGAAGCGTGACGGCGGCGACATATCTCGCCGACGTCGGGAGCACGGTCTGGTCGATGGGGGCAAAAACGAGTGCCAAAAACACAAGCACCCCAAGGACTCTCCCTACCGTTTTTTTCATCGGATTGAAAGATTGGAATTGGTAATATTTCTAATATTCTCTTTGGATGCAGAAACGGACACATTATCCATTAATCTCCGATTTTAAGATAAATTTCTGATTTTTCAAGTATATAAACCGATATCTCGCCCAAAAATAATATCCCCATATCTTCGGGACTGCGGCAAATAACCTGATCAGAGGCGTTTTTCTGGATCTGATCGAAAAAAATGAGTTCAGATGTCCAGAGAGTTCTACAGATGTCCAAAAAAAGTGAAATCACCGCAGGAACGGGTCAGAGTTACTTACCCCCTTCTGCAGCCTCAATACCTTCACTTTGGTCACCTGAAAGGTTCAAATCAAGGAATGGCCCCCTTGATGGCAGGGAAAGATCCAATTCTGGAGTTATATCAAGCAGAACCCTGACGCGCTCTGTCGTGCACCCGAGGAGGTGGCCGCCACCGTTCCGGTCATCGGAAAGAAAATGGAGATGAAAACCTGATACACCGACTCCCTCCAGATACGCAGGGAGATAGAAACCGACTATCGTCCCTTCAGTCCGATCAAAGGAGAAGACATGCTGGTCTGCAGTCACTTCGACAAGAGGCGGATACGGGGCCTCCTGCCGGTCTACGCTCCTGGCCGTGAGGTTGGCAAAGGTGCCTTCGACCACCACGGCGCACGGGAGATTCTCTGAGGGGAGTGCGTCCCGGATCGCCGCTTCGAGGGTCGGCAGATCGAGGGGCCCCGAGAGCTCGAGGGTGATGTCTGGACTGAAGGACGTGACCGATGCATAGGGAGTTCGTACCGTAGGATCAACAGCATGCACTGATCCGTCACCGCACACCTGCCAGGCCCTGCCGTCCAGGATGATCAACTCGCCGTCAAGGGTGTTGAGGGTACCGATCCCGGTGTCGCCCTTCTCCAGCAGGGTGCCGATCTCGGTCTCACCGTCGTACACTCCTTGAAGAAGGGCACTGAGAGTCGAAACCTGAAACAGTGTCTCACTCTCCCCGATGTTCCCGGCAAAACTATCATAAAAAGAGGAGGAAGCGAAGATTCCGGCCACCGCAATGACCATCAAGAAGAGGGCAAGTTTCCATTCCTGGGGTTTCATGGGTCGTTCCCTCTGCCAAGAGGGGTGACCGTCGTCTTCTTTCCGACGATCACCGAATAGGTGTCGACTTCCTTGTTGTACTTCACCTTTACATTAGCGAAGAAGAGAAGATCCCCATATTCTGCAGTCAGGAGAGACGCATTCTCTTCGTTCATGGCATACTCCGGAAGGACGGCATACACCGGTTTCTTCGTCGTCCCGTCACAGATCTTGACTACATGTCGTTTCTCGTCCCCGATCTCCCCCGACATCCTGGCGGCACAGAGGTTGACCTGCCTGCCGACATGAGAGGAGAGGGCACCGAGATGGGCCGACTTCGCCGGTCTCTCCAGATCTCCCCAGCGCGTGAGGCCGTCAGCGCGCAGCACGGCATACGAGACCTTGATATCGGTGTTCCTGAACCGATACCCTTCTTTTCCGGCGACAAGGGCCTCCATGAGTCTTGGGGGTCTGATCTCCGGGCCGCTCTCGAAGGTCCAGCAACGTTCGGGCTGGCAGGGGGCACCCCAGAGATAGGTGCAGGGGGCATAGACTGTCATCCCGCTGCCGACGAGGGCGCGCTGCACCTCGCGCAGGCCGGTCGAGGTCTCTTTCTCGGCGGGCTCGGCGAGGAGAATCGATCCCTCCGGGGAGAGGAATCGGGCATATCCGGCAACAAGATCAGCTTTTTCCTCCGATCCAAGGCCCCGGAGTTCATTGAGGACATTGGAAAATACGATGAGGTCGAAAGAGCCCGTGAGGACGTCCTCAGGCGGGTTACAGAGGTCGGCCATGACCGGATCCCTGACTGAAACCACCCCTTTGTGTCCGGCATATGGCCTGACAATCGCCGCGTAAGCCTCAAGGTTTTCCTCAGACCGGTCAAGACCGGTGACCTCAGCGGTCGCTCCTTCAAGTCTCCCGAAATAATCAACGACCGCGGCCGAGACGACGCCCGGACCGCATCCCACATCGAGTACCCTCAGATGGCGGGGAAGGAGCCCCTCGGTCACGAGACGGTGAAGGAGAAGTTCGGTCTGGACAAGGTAGACCGGGGTGTGATAGGCCAGATAGGCGAAGACATTATAGCCCTTCTCGTACGAGATCTCCCGCCGTCGGCCCCGAGCCCAGTACTGCCCTTTCTGGGCGACGACCGCCGCCCTGATCCGTTCGAGGACGACCCTGTCGTCCCAGGCCTTCCCGGTTTTTCTGCCGATGTATTCTTCGATCAACCGTTCAAGCCGTCTCGGCACCCGTGGAGCCGAAAAAAAGACCTCCTGTTTCCTGGCCCCCTCAGGAGAAAGGAGAAGTGGGTCAGAGGGTCGCGTCATAGAGAATGTATCGCTTCCTGCCCATATACGCTTACGGGCCGGTGACATCCCCCGAGGAGACGAGACCGGTGATACACCCGGTCTCATCCCGCACGATGGTATTGTGCCAGAGAACCTCCACCTCACGCCCATCTCTGGTGATGACAGGGGTGGTCTCTTCCTCGGGTGGGACGACGACCCCCTCCATCAACCGTCTGAAATTTCCTTCAAACCTCTCCCTGAGGGAGGCCGGGACGAGAGTTGCAAACCAATTCTTCCCCACAAGTTCATCTTCACGGTACCCGAGGATCCGGCACCCCATCCGATTCATCCGCTCGATCGTCCCATCGGTTCTGATCACCGCGATCATCACCCCGGCCACCTCGAGGTAGCGCTCGGCCCGGTCACGCTCCATTCGCACTCTTTCCTGGGCATGGATGCGGCCGATCACATTACTGACCTGCGCGGCGACCGTCTCAAGGGCATGCGTGGCGTAGGCCGGGACCACAGCATGGTGACGGGATGCTACAACCAGGACTGCAACCGGCAGACCCTGACACATGATCGGCCTGGAAGCCACGACAGCAAGTGTCTCATCTGCAAAAGGACCAAGTGCCGGATCGGTTGTCGCAAGCACGACACCAGGACAGGATTTCACCTCTCCCTCAAGGAAAGGACCCACCGCCGGACCCGCAGGAACCCTGGCCATTGCTTCAGAGAATTTTTCGGAGAGACCGGACGCACCGACAAGAATCAGGTCACCAGTTGTCTCGTCGACCGCAAAGACAACACCGGCCTCCATTCCTGACACCTGAAGAGAGGTCTTGAGGCAGAGAGAGAGAGCCTCACCAAGGCCCGTCGCCGATCCCAGAGCCAGAGCAAGGTCTCGCTGCTCGCGCAGGAGGAGATCGGCCCTTACATGAGTTGTGATGTCGCAGATGATGGAGAGGATATACTTTAACTCGCCGTCCCCACCTGAGATCGGGATCTTCTTGACCTGAAGGAAATGTTTTTCTCTCCCTTTGAGGGTGACCGCAGTCTCAGGGCATTCATAAGGGACCATCCGCTTTCGGACCTCTTCCTCCCCGCAGGACATGAAAGGAACGAGGTGAGGGGGGAAGATCTCCTCGTCTCTCTTCCCGGTGAACTCTTTCGAGCACATCCCCGCAAATTCCTCAGCCGCCCGATTGAAGAAGACATAGGTTCCTTCTCTGACCTCTTTGACAAAGACCATATCAGGGATGTTCTGGACGATCGAATGGAGAAACGACTTCCAACCTCGCATGCGCCGTTCTGCCTGCTGTCGCTCGGTGACATCCCTGGCCACCATCCGATAACCGGCAAAACACCCTATCTCATCAAAATTGGGAGTGCCGCTCGCTTCAAAGACGATCCTGCCACCATTCCGATGCATCATCGGAATTGAAACCATGGAAAAGGGCTTCTTCGAATGGAGATGTTCTTCGAGACGTTTTTTCACCTTCTCATGCTCTGCCGGAGGGACGAAGTCCATGATATTGTGCCCTTCGACTTCTTCAGGAGCATAGCCAAGAAGGTCAAAACTCTTCGGGCTGACATAGACAAAGGTCCAGGCCTCGTCTATATTCCAGATGATGTCGTTGATGTCCTCGACAAGGGCCCTGAACTTCGCTTCTCCCTCCCTGAGTGCCTCTTCTGAACGCTTCTGCTCGGTGATGTCTTCGAGAAGAATGGTGATTCCCGGACTGCCGTCATTGAAGACAGTCGAAAGGACTTTCATCCTGAAGAAGAGTTCGCCATCAGCCCTGAGAAACCGGACCTCCTCGACGACATCCTGCCCTTCGAGGGCGGCCTCGATACGGCCCCGGATCAGGGGGTGATCAAAGGCTGAGAGGCGGGACTCACCCAGGGGTTTTCCGACCACTTCATCCCGGGTGGCCTGAACGACCTCAAGGACACGGTCGTTGGCCTGGACAACGGTGAATTCATGGTTGAGGACGAAGACACCATCCGCGGAGAGGTTGATCACCGCCGAGAGGGGGACGCGCTGGGAGAGATAGAAGACCTTGGCCTTGCCATAGGTGCGCATCTCCAACTCACCGGCGATGAGGAGCATATCAAGATATCTGGAGACGGTGTTTCTGTTGACCCCGAGGCCCCTTGAGAGATCGCTGACCGACATGCCACGCGGATTCGCCTTCAGTCGGTCCAGGATCCGGGAGATCTCTTCAGGATAGGGGTTCATGCCATATTTAATCTGCCACCGGCCAGTACTTATCGGTTTCGCTGATGCGAGGCATTGTGCTCGACCATATTGCCTCACCTCAATGCAAGGCAATAAACGAAAATAATATATATCACTAAAAGCAACATAGTGATCGCCGGTGCCTTGTCGGACACGGGGAAGTTCGAACAGGGCGGCAGCAACAGACAGGAACACACAGCAGCAGGCACCAGTTATCACCTGAGCACGATAATTCACCTACGAACTATCACCTAACTCAAAGAGGCATCATGACACACAGGCGGCGCCTGCATGCTACCACCTCTCAATACGTCAACATTCATCCGGCGGGGGGGCGGACACCCTCCCACCTGTGCAACAATACACGTACACTCCTCATAGGGGGGATCTATCCCCCCAATTCCCACTCCTGACAGACATTTCTCCGACATCTTCAGATCAATACGAGTATCTCTCTGTATGCCCCAATGACACAGACGAGAGGTACGCGAGATGGAGATCACCGTTGCACGCAGCTTCTTCTGGGAGCATATTTGGGCCACCCTCTGGGAAGAGAACGACGCGGACCCCGAGGAGTCAGCACTCCTTCATCTCTTTCTCATCAGACGGGGGCGTGACATTGGTTTTGCTGCCCATGTCGCCACAGAGGCATTCTCGGATGAACAAGCGAAGAAGAAGTTCAGAGAAGCACTTTCGAGGGCACTCTCCAGAGATGTCCCGGAACTCGCAGGGAAGGAGCGAACAGACTATTTCTGGCATTGTTATATCGAGAAACTCGAGAGAGGAGACCTCCGCGGCGCACGGATGATGGAGACGGCCCTTGCCGCAGGCGTCGGGACCGATGACGGCTATCTTGCCCCACCGGTCCCGGCAGGGGAATCTCCGGGGATGCGGTGCTGGACACAGCAGGAGAAGGCGATCGTGACCCACCTGGCCAGGTGGTCAGACCTCTACTTCGAGGCGCCTTTCTTCACCGACTTTCCGAAGACCCAGATCATCCCGGCAGAACTTGAAACCGCCTCATTTACCTTCGTCACCCTTGGAAAATTGCTCGGAGGTGCGATACCACCAGGCGGTGCAGAATCATTCGAGAAGTATGTCGACGACGCAGCGGCAAGTATCGCCCTCTTCTGGTTTATCGGGATGAAGAGAAAGGAACAGATCGCTCTTCTCAACACCACATATCCTTTCTCTATCGAGGAAGAGACTCTGGATGCTTTCGTCGACCTTTTTGACGACTATGAAACGCTCCTTGAGGATGCCACCGATCTGGTCAGGCGAGGGTTTGGCGAAGAGGCCAGGACGGTTTACGCCTATATCATCCTCCATGATCGGAACCCGATCCATAGACACGCGGCATACACAAACCTGGCCGTACTCTTCAGAGATGATGACGAAACCGGCAGGGCGGTCGAATGTGCGGAACGGGCCCTCTCCGTCCTGGAGGCCGGAGCAGATCCTGATCCGCATCTTCTCGCTCTCGCCAGAAAAGACGTCGGAGAGACCAATTTTCTGGACGGAAATATCGAGAGCGCAGGAATTGCCATCTCCTCAGCCATCCGGGCGGCAGAAGATCTCCCCCCTGAACAGGCCGCCCCGCTCCTCTGGGGAATCGCCTCATCCCTGCGGCGGATCGGACAATTTGAAGACGAGTACGCTGTTCTGACCAGGGTTCTGGATCTTGAAGATACCGGTGAGGCCATGGACGCCGCCATGGAGAGACTCTTCTCTATGGACCAATACGCTAAGCCGAACGGCACCTTCGACCGGAAAGGGCTGTTCGAAGTCGAGAAGAGACGTAAATATCTCGATTATTTCGGGAAAGGAGCTGCACTTCTCCAGACCTTCCAGTTCGAGCGGGCGATCACATGCTTTGAGGCGGCGCTCTCCCTCTCCAGGGACCCCGAACTCCTCAGGAACACCGGGATCGCCCACCGCCTCTATGGTTCGCCCGAGAAGGCCCGGACCCTCCTGGAGGAGGTGCTCGAGGGTTGCTCGGACGACCTCTATGCCCTTGTCCACCTTGGCCTCCTCGTCGGCGGGGATAGAGGAAGAGATCGGATCAGAACGGCGGTGGACGAGGCTGTCAGGCAGGGTGCCGACCTCGCCCTGGTGCTTTACCCGGTGGTGCAACATGCCGCCTTCAGCCCGGAGGACGGGATCATCACCAAGATTGAGCGATACGCCGACCTTCCGACACAGGAGGGGAAGCGCAGTCTCTTCTACCTCGGGGTCGGCACCGCCCTCGCTGACCTGGGCTTTCAGCAGGAGGCAAACACCTGCTACCGCCGCGCCCTGAAGGCGAACCCACCCGCACCGGTGCGGGCGCGGGTGCTCAGGAACATAGGTGCCCTGGCCGCCGACGGGGACGAATATGAGCGCGCCGCCTCGCTCCTCGGGCAGGCCCTCCTGGCTGCCCCCAGAGATCCGACGGTCTGGCACCGCCTCTCCCGCGTCAGGACGGCCCTCGGCGATGCAGGCGGGGCGGCCGAAGCAGCAAGAGAGGCCGCACGCCTTGCCCCGACAGACGAAACATATCAGCAGGAGAAGGTCCTCAGGGCCGCAAAAGAAGAGGTGCCACCTCCGGCGCCGGAGGATCCAATCGCAGCAGAACTCATCACCGCAGGCGAACGTCTGATCGAGCACCAGGCAGGGGTACCGGCCGCGCTCAGGGCCTATGCAGCCGCCGCCGCCCGACTCGGCCTCGACCCGGATGAGCAGACCCGCGAAGGGAACGCCCTCTCAGAGCGGGCGAGACTCTTCACCCTCATTAGAGGCGCCTGAGACGAGAGTGCGCCGCACCGCCGCGACCAGGTCGGCGGTGTCGGTCACCACCTCGGCCGACTCTTCGAGCATCAGGTTGACATGTTCGCAGGGTCCGGCCCGGCGGAAATCAGTTCTCAGGGCCACGGCCGGGATGCCGCGCCCGGCCGCATACCCCATCTCCCACGAAGTTCCCGAATCGGCATCCGCACCGTCCACGACCGCAAGGACGAGATCGACACCGCGAAGAACCTCCACATGGCGCTCGAAGATTTGCCGGCGACCGCCCATATCGCAAACCGCCCCGTCGTCCCCCGCCTCCTGCGGGAGATAGACCTCGTAGCGGTGCTCCTCAAGGAGGTCGCGCACCTGCCGGTTGAACGCCCGCTCGGCCTCGGAGAAGAGGGGCGCGGCAAAGTAGATATGGTAACGCGCGAAGTCGTAGACATCGACCGCCTCGATCTCAGGGAACCTGGAGAGGAAGGCACCGCGTCCAGGAACCCGCGCATCGTACCAGGTCCGGTTCACCCCGCAACAAGGGGAGGAGTCGACGCCGACGATACAGAGGGGGGGACCGCGAGCGGCGATGACCCTCCACACCTCCTCTTCCATCCGGTCGAGGACGGCGCAAAAGTCCGGGGTATCGAGGCGCTCCACGAAGGTCGAGGGCGGACGGGGGCGCCCCAGGTAGGCGGTCTCAGGACAGGGGAGAGGGACGACCTCAATCCCGAAGCGTCGGCAGCGCTCCAGCACTCTCCTGAAGGCTTCGAGATCTGCGGGCCCGGTGATCCCCTCGGCACGGAGGGAGGAGTCGAGGACGCATGGTGCGCAGAGGACATACATTCATCTTCACTCTGTCCCAAACCGAGATAGATGATACGCCTCTATGCCTTCAGGGACAACTCCTGCGACCCCAGGAAGTGCACGGTCAAGAGGATGGAGAAGTGGGAGATGGTGAGGGTGGTCGACTCCCTCGACCGCATCCCTCGTTCCTCGCTCATCCTCGACCCGACGGCCGAGCAGGCCCTCTCCCCGGCAGACAGGGGCATCCCCTCGATCACTGCACTCGACTGTTCCTGGGAGGTGCTTGATACCCGGACGATCAAACGGTGGCCGACCCGCCGGGCCCTCCCGTACCTCGTCGCCGCCAACCCGGTGAACTTCGGCAGGCCGCTGCGCCTCACCTCGGTCGAAGCCTTTGCAGCGGCGCTGTACATTCTCGGTGAGGAGGATCAGGCCAGACAGGTTCTCTCCAAGTTCAACTGGGGCCTGCACTTCCTCGAACTGAACGCCGAACCCCTCGGCGAGTACGCGGCGGCGAAAAATTCTGCCGAGGTCGTGGAGATCCAGAGTTATTACCTCTGATCACCTTTTCTTCTCCTTCTCCATATATTCCCGCACCTTTCGCTCCTCCCACTCAGGCCCCAGGATACGCCCACCCAGAAACGTCCCCACAGCATGAAAGAGGAGCCCGACTCCCCAGAAGAGAGTCACCCAGTAGAACCACCATGCTCCGGGCGAAGTGACCGCATTGATCGCGAAGAGCAAGAGGTTGACGACCAGATAGATCCCCAAATGTTCATAGAATCCCCGCAGTTCCCGCACCCTTTTCTGTGCCCGTTCATACGATTCTTCTTCCATAATTATTCACCTCCAGATCCGTAGCGCCGGGATGCCCGCACAGGCGATCATCTCCGGGCGGGCGGGGTTCACGTACTCTTTCACCATCATTCTTGCCGAAAAATGGGGGGCGGTGCTCTTGATAACCCCCTCCACTGTTTCATCAGGTCTCCGTTCATCAGGTTCGTCCGGATGCGGCCAGGAGATATATAGATATGGCATATTATGCCACATTCAAAATATTCTCCATTAGAGACGACTTCTATGCCTCAAATCATCAAATTTAAATAAAAATAGAATAAAGGATCGCAAGACCATGGATAAAATATATATAAAATCACAAACATCAAAGCCCGCCGCCACGCCCGACTCTCTGGCAGGAGGAGGAAGAAATACACAGAAGGTGCTCCTGACGATCGTGCTCCTCATCGGGTTGACCTCCACGATGATCGGGATGGCAGTGGCCTGCACCTTCCCTGACCTCTTCCTGAAAAATTCTTCTTCCGCCGGAGATGAACTGACAGGTGTCCCGGATGTACGGCAGAGCAATGGGGACGGATCGGCTGCCGCCGCATTCCAGGGGGTGATGGCTTTCTATGGGATTGACCGGGGAGAACAGGAATGGCGGGAGGCCATCGGCCCGTCTACCGACATCAAAGAAAAGGCAACGGCAATGGCATCCGCAGCAAGAGAGCAGGGTTTTGAAGCAGATGTGATGGAGGGGATCGGAACCGACGAACTGACAGCCCTGATCGCGGAGGGAGTCCCCGTGATCGTCCCGCTCGACGGAAAACAGTATGTCATTGTCGTCGGGAAAGACACGGAGGCATTCATTCTCGAAGACCCTGCAACCTTTGGTGGGCGCACGCATCTAAAGAGAGACGAGTTTGCCGCACGCTGGATCGGAGGGACCGCAGTCGCGATCAGGAGCATGACCCGCGACTGAGGTCACCGCCTTCCGTCGTCCACGCGGCAAGGTCGCCGGCAATCCCTTCGTTGAGAGAATACCGCGTCGTTCGGCCCTCGCGTTCCTCCATCATAAATCCATCCTCCTCCAGTTTTTTCATATGCCAGTGGACCGCGGGGCCTGAGATCCCGACGATTTCGGCGACCTCTTTCCTCGACATCCCTGGCTGCCTGAGGACTTCACAGAGGATCTGCCGTGTGGTCGGGTTCATGAGATGTTTGAGCAAACGCTGCTGGGTCAGGGTGTACGTTCCGCTATTTTCATAATACATCAGGCGGCCGTCTTCCTGGAGGACGGCGACCTTGTGATTCTGGTGGAGAATACCCAGATGATACCTGAGCGTGCCCATCGGCGTACCGGTAGTGGCCGAGAGGGCGCGCAGATGGATGCCGGGCCGCGCCCTGATGCACCGGTAGATCGCACCTCTCACTGGATGATCGAGGAGCGAACTTCCACCCTGTCGAGAGCGGAGGAAGAACCAGATACCCGACCAGGTGAAGAGATCAAGGGGGGCGATACAGAGACTGTACACCAGGACATAGAGAGGGAGTTCCCAGGGGGCAACTTCCACAGGAGTGAGTGGTTCTCCTGTCGGCGGACGATCATACCCGGGGGTGACGATATAGGCTCCAGCGCCCTGGACCAGCATGATCAGACAAAAAAGAAACAGAGCAGATCGTCGGTCCATGTGATTCACCCGACATACGTCCTGAAACTATAGTTGTGGGCCACCGGGATCCTGGGGCCGCTCACCCGATAATACCATGTGCCGCCTTCGACACCATCCTGGTCCGAGATCCGCAGGAATATTCTTCCATTTTTCTTCCCGTCGTCGATATCTCTGAAGGTGCCGAGCAGGCCCGAGGGGTGCCAGACAGAGAGGGAGAGATCCTGCTCGCTTTCCCCCCAATCGAGATCGACCCAGTGGTGTCTGGTGCCTTCAGGCACCTCCTGGGCATAGTACACCGGGGCGCTCGATCTGGAGGTTCCCTCGCGGTTGACCAGATTATAGATCGGGACGGTCTCTGTCATACCTGATGCCGAAGAAAACACAATCCCTGTTTCCACCGCCACTTCAGGCGCGTCGTCACGTATAATCACCATATCCCCACTATCCCCGGCCATCGTGATCGTGACCTCAGAGGACGAAAGAACGACTTCCTCGACAGGGACGACCCTGTATGCATAGTCAATATATGAGAGAGAAGGGTAGGAGTCGATGAGGGCGTCGTTGGAGGCCGCCACATCGGTGATGATAATAAAATTCTCAGGGGGTTCCTCGTGGAACACAACTGGATCATACTCTATGAATATCTCTACTGTCTCGACGTGCTCATCCTCCGAAGCGACCGATGGGGTCAGAAGACAGACCAGCACCAGCATCCAGAGAAGAGCCCGCCATTTCATAGGTACCATCTCTGCCTCACCTGATAATAAACGATCTGGCACAAGTATTTACACATCCTCTTGGTCTGACCTATTGAACGATCTGTAAAGGATTGTGCCACAACTGATTTTATAATACAACTCCAATAGATTGTTCGCCATTATAAAGTGAGATGAATAATCCATGAAATGTTATGAACTTCTCTGCAAACCATTTCAAGGCGTTCTTGCCGTCGAAGACCTCAGCCTGGAGGTGCCCTGGGCGGAGTGGGGCCGCCTCATCGAGGTGAGCAAGGCCTGCACCTCCGCGGGCATTCTTGCACACGGCTCACTCATCGCCACCGTCGACATCAAGAGCCCCAAAGCAGAACACCCTGACATAGAAGGCGTATTTCTCTCATACCCTCACGCCGCGGAGGATGCCGCATGAGAACCGAAGGTCTCAGGGTCATCGCCGGCAAGGAGTTCCATGATCATGTCAGGAGCAGACGTTTTCTCAGCCTCCTCGGGATCATGCTCGTCATCGCCGCCGTCGGCCTGGCCTCGGGCACGGTCCAGTATCACAAAGACCTGAACAACTACAACCAGGCACGTGTAGCGGTCGGCGATGATGAACTTGCACAGACCCCACTCATCACGAAACCTTCGCCGCTCTTTGCCTTCTACGAGATGGCACTTCTCCTCTCCTCTCTTGGTGCCGTCACCGGGATCGCGATGGGCTTCGACCTCGTGACCAGAGAGAAGGAGAGCAAGTCCCTCAAGATCCTTCTCTCCCACCCGATCTATCGCGACGAGGTGATCACCGGCAAGGCCCTCGGTGGCGCCGCGGCAATCGCCCTCGCAATTCTTCTGTTCGTCGGGGTCTCGTTTGCGGTGCTGCTCGCATCAGGGGTCGTGCCCGATCTTGACGAGTCGATACGGATCTTGATCTTCGGACTGCTCTCATTCCTGATGATCGTCTCCTTCTTCGCCCTCGCCCTCTTCTTCTCGACGGTCACGAAGACAAGCGGGAGCGCCCTGGTTTCCACGCTCATCGTCTTCATCACCCTCTCCTCGGCCACCTATCTGGCCACGTCGAGCGCGGGGATCACCCTCCTCATCGGCGACCCCCCGGAGATGTCCGGGATAGAGTATCAATACTCCTTCATGACAGGCCCGAACAGCGAGACCGGGATCATGGGCATATCGGACGAAGGGATGGCGCCGGGAGAGTTCGAGGAGAGGATGGAGGAATATGAAATAGAGTCTAAGGCCTACCAGGGCAAGAGACAGGCGATAGAGGATATGTTCAACCTCATCTCCCCGGACCGAAATTACCAGGAACTTACCTTCGCGGTGGTCAGACCAGGACTTGTCGCGGCGACCCTCGCTGACGGAGAGATCGTCTCTGAAGACGGCCTCTCCGCACTTTTCACTCTGCTCGGGAGTCTTGCAAGCAACATCGTCGCCATCCTCGTCTTCCCCGCGGCCTTCTTCGGGCTTTCATGGATACGTTTCGTACGGGAGGACATTCGATGAGGACCGGTGTCCTCAGGATCATCGCCGGCAAGGAGTTCCAAGAGCAGGTATGGCGCCGAAGGATCGGGATCTCTATCAAAGTTCAATACTTTAAACAATGGGCTGTGTAGAAACCCTCTGGACAGTTATCTTTGACAGGGGGCGTGCTGCCCCCCGCGTCAGGAGAGGCGTGGGGACGGCGACACTCTCTTCATGTTCATTGATTTCGCCTTCCCAGCCCAATATTCGTCCCGGGGTCTGGGGGATGCGACTGGAGGGAGCTTGAGAAAATCTCTGATTTTCGATGGAGCCCCCGCGCGATCAATGTGGGAAGGCTGTTGGTTCACACGTGTGCCTGGAAGAGGGGAGGGGTTCTACAGAGCTAAACAATGAACATATCCCAGACATCTCTGAGGCCCGGATATCCCCTCGAACCGAAGCGCTTCCTTCCAGGAATTCTAAACATATATCTCCCACCGGGGAGCTGGCCGCCCCCGGCGCGAGTGGATAGGGAAGGCGATGGATGCATGGGTGCGCGACGAAGAGGCAGGAGTCTCTCAGCCATCATCCATCGCTCGATTCTGTGAGGGCAGGGTCGAGGAGTTTCTGGATGATCTCAAAGTGTAGAGGATTGTGCCACAAGTGATTTTATAATACAGTCCCAATTGATGACTCAGAGTTACAGAACAGGACGAACTATCTATGATACGTTGTGACCATCTCTGCAAGATCTATAATGGCGTTCCCGCCGTCGACGACCTCTGCCTTGAAGTGCCTGAAGGTGAGGTCTTTGGCCTCCTCGGCCCGAACGGCGCCGGTAAGAGCACCACCATCCTCATGCTCACCGGCCTCATCGAGCCTACGTCAGGCGCATGCTACATCGACGACCTCGAGGTCGCCACCCACCCCATCGAGGTGAAAAAGAAGATCGGCTACATGCCTGAAGACGTCGGGTTCTACCCCACCCTCACCGCCGAGGAGAACCTCGAGTACTCAGCAAAACTCTATGGCATGGGAAAGGAGCGCAAAGAGCGGATCAAAGAACTTCTCGCCCTCGTAGGGCTCGAAGGCGTCACCAAGGAGGTCGGGGGGTTCTCGAAGGGGATGAGGCAGCGCCTCGGCATCGCCAAGGCCCTCATCAACCACCCGACGGCCATCATCCTCGACGAACCCACCGCAAATCTCGACCCCCAGGGCGTCGCAGACTACCGGAGGATCATCAGGCAGGTCGCCGACCAGGGCACCACTGTCCTGGTCTCCTCCCACATCCTCTCTGAGGTGAGCAAGGTCTGCACCTCCGCAGGCATCCTGGCCCACGGAAAACTCGTCGCACATGGTACCTGGGACGAACTCGCACACATCGGCGGCGATGAGAAGATCGTCATCCACATCGAGACGCGCACCCCCATGCCTGACCTCCAGAGCCCTGCACTCGTTGCCGCAGAGTTCGCGGAGAACCGACACCGTGCACGACTCGTTGCCACCGTCGACATCAGGGACGAACTCGCCGACGTCCTCGCCGAAGCGGGGGTTGCGATCAGGAGCCTCGAAGCAGAACACCCCGACATCGAGGACGTATTCCTCTCATATTATCACGCTGAGGAGGATGCCACGTGAGGACCGAAGGCCTCAGGGTCATCGCCGCAAAGGAGTTCCGCGACCACATCAGGAGCAGGAGGTTCCACATCCTCCTCGCGATCTTCCTGGTCATCGCCGCCGTCGGACTCATCGACGGATCAGTACAGTATAATAAGCAGATCGAAGACTACAACGAACGCCTGGCCCAGGCCTCGGACGACCCGATGATGGAGATGGGGCACGGTTACTTCGACTGGAAGCCCTCCATCCTCTCAGCCTTCTTCAGGATGTCCATGCTCATCGTCACCGTCGGGATCGTCCTCGGATGTGCAATGGGTTTCGACCTCATCTCGCGTGAGAAAGAGAGTAAATCCCTGAAGATCCTCCTCTCCCACCCGGTGTACCGCGATGAGGTGATCAACGGCAAGGCCCTCGGGGGCATCGCAGCCATCGCCCTCGCAATGGGGATCATGCTCGCCCTCTCCTTTGCCGTCATTCTCATCTTCGGGATCGTCCCGAACCTCGACGAGAGTGTACGGATCCTGCTCTTCGGCGGGCTTTCGTTCCTGCTCATCTTCTCGTACTTCGCGATCGCCCTCTTCATGTCGACGGTCGCAAAGGACAGCAGCAACGCCCTCATCTACACCCTCATCGTCTTCATCGTCCTCTCCACCCTCATCCCGGCCATCGCCACCAACGAGAGCGTGATGAACACCGTCATCGGCGAACCGCCGGAATTCCCTGATATGGACAGAGTTTATTACGGCGATACATTCGGCGTCTCAAGTGTCAAGACGTCCTCTTCGACGGATGAGCCAATAGACACCTCAGAGATCGACCGGGCCTGGGAAGAGTACGAGGAGAAGTCGAGAGCCTACTGGGAGAAGAGACGCGCCTTCACCGACACCTTCAACCTGCTCTCGCCTGCCAGCAACTATCAACAGATGGCGATGGCCGTGACCAACCCGCGCTCTGCCATTGCACTCCAGAACACAGGCGGTTATGATCCGGATATGTATGAAGACCTCCCTGAGAGCGGACTTGCGATCCTCGCAAGCCTCCTGGGAGTCCTTGCAAAGTACATCATCGCCCTGTTCGTGGTCCCCGCCGCGTTCTTCGGGCTGGCATGGATCAGGTTCATGCGGGAGGATATCAGATGAAAGAAAGAATTGAAAAGGGGCTCGCAGTTCTCTGCACGGCCCTCATGCTCCTGCCCCTCCTGGTCGCCGCACCGGCGGCGGCCCTGGATAACCAGGCAGACGGGAAGGTCTCCATCCACTGCGACTTCCCCGGCCAGGTGATCGAAGCCGGAGAGACGGCGACCTTCACCCTCTCAGTGACCAACAACGGCAAGACCGATCAGATGAAGATGTGGACCGAGTCCTTTGCCGGGTGCAGGGATTGGGAGATGCGCTATGTCGACGGGAAGACCGAAGTGAACAAAGTTTCCATCTCGCCGGGCGGATCAAAGAGCGTCACCCTTGAGGTCGAGACCGCGGCCGACACGTCGATCGGCGATTACCCCGTGAAAGCCCGTATCGGCGACGGCTCGATCTGGCTCCATGTAGGTATTTCAAAGACCCACACCGGCGAACTCGGCACCCTCGAACTCACCGTCACCGACAAGGACGGCGAGAAGGTGAAGGGTGCAACCGTCCTGATCTATGAGGACAAACATGCCGAACCTTCCGATAAGGTGATGACCACCGCGGACGGCAAGATCAGCACCGGTCTCCCGCAGGGGATCTACGATCTCGTCATCGAGAAGGCCGGATACAAAGGGGCCGAGAAGAAGGACGTCAAGGTGAAGTGCGGGATCACCACCGACGCCGGGACCGTGATGTTGGAGAAGTCCCCCTACGCGGCCGAGGTCAACATCAAGTCCCCGACCATTACTTCACCGGTTGGAAGGAACGCGATCTTTGAACTGGGTCTGAAGAACGCAGGTACCGGTGACGACACCTACACTCTCTCAACAAAGGATCTCCCTGAGGGATGGTATGCGCGCTACAAGGAATCAGCCACTGCCTCGGGCGACCTTTCCGAGATCTTCCTGCGGGCCGGCGAGGAGAAGACCCTCTATCTTGAGGCGATTCCCCCTTACGGTAGCGGCACCGGCGACTACACCTTCCAGGCCTTCATCGGTTCTTCGGCAGGAGAATACTCCGATGAACTGACCGCAAAACTCCGCGGGAGTTATGAGATGCGGGTCTCGGCCGATCGGTATCGATACGAGACCGACATGGGTGGCACGGTCAGCTTCGACCTCAAGGTGAGGAACGCAGGCACGGCGGGAGCGTTGACCGGGATCGGCTTTGAAGTGATGGCCCCACAGGGGTGGAGCGCCACCGTGACCCCGGCCAACATCACAAGCCTCCAGCCCGGAGATCGGGAGACCGTGAAGGTGACGGTGGCACCCCCCTCCAACATTGTCGCCTCAGATTACAAGGTCAGCGTCAAGGTGATCTCTGACCAGGGCGAACAGGAAGAAGAGTTCAGAATCGTCGTGAAGGAGCAATCTTTCGCGGCCATCCTCGGGATCCTCCTGCTGGTCGGGATCGCCGGTGGAGTCTGGTATTACTTCAGGAAATACCAGCGCCGTTGAACATTTGCCCTGGTGAATCTCTTTCAGGGCACGAATGAGGGGGCTGACCGCCTTCTCCCGTCCCTCGCGCGAAATAAAGCGCATGGGGGACGACAACACCCTCTTCTTGATCTCTCCGGGTCTATGCTTATACGGCTCTTTAGAATCTGGCATGACCCCCTGGCTCACGCATACAAGATGAAAATTACTGGATTTCTCTGGAGTGAGCGGATCTCTGCTCCCTCTTCATAGCAAGACACCTCATTGCCGCCCCCGCCTATCCTCTCTCCGTGGGGGTCAGGGGGTGAACCCCCGGCGCGAGATGACGGTGAAGGTTTTGCGATGAGGGCGGCCATTCTGATCGGCATGCCTTCCCACACCATCATGCCGGGGGCTCTGCCCCATGACCCCCTGGAGCAAGATAGGGGCGGGAAGGCAGAGAGAAGATCATGAAGACAGGAAGCGATCCCCCCACTTATCGTGTGGCGAAGGCGGCGAGCGAACAAGGTCTCCACCGATTCTCCGATCTTGAAAAAAGAGAGAAAGCACGCGACGAGAAATTTTCATCCCACATGCCTGAGCCCAAGGTTCATGAGTGACTCCACAGAGCCCAGAAATTATTCTCCACCTCTTTCTCTCAATTTCACAGAAGCAGGGTGACTCCCAGACTCAGACTTCCCAAGAGAAATTCTAAAAAATTATTTTTTCTTCTCATCACCCCGTAAAGGATTGCACTGACATGTAGAGGATTGTTACAGAACCTATT
Organism: Methanofollis aquaemaris; assembly: GCF_017357525.1. Taxonomy (NCBI): domain Archaea; kingdom Methanobacteriati; phylum Methanobacteriota; class Methanomicrobia; order Methanomicrobiales; family Methanomicrobiaceae; genus Methanofollis; species Methanofollis aquaemaris. The sequence continues at coordinate 1,642,965 of NZ_CP036172.1, forward strand.
TTATAAAAGAACTCTCATGGATCTTCAAACCAGAATATTGGAGTGAAGAACCATGATACGTTGCGAACATCTTTGCAAGGTCTACAACGGCGTCCCGGCCGTCGACGACCTCTGCCTGGAGGTGCCTGAGGGGGAGGTCTTCGGCCTCCTCGGCCCGAACGGCGCCGGTAAGAGCACCACCATCCTCATGCTCACCGGCCTCATCGAGCCTACGTCGGGCGCCTGTTATATCGACGACCTCGAGGTCGCCACCCACCCCATCGAGGTCAAGAAGAAGATCGGATACATGCCCGAAGACGTCGGGTTCTACCCCACCCTCACCGCCGAGGAGAACCTCGAGTACTCCGCAAAACTCTATGGCATGGGAAAGGAACGAAAAGAGCGGATCAAAGAACTCCTCGAACTCGTCGGCCTCGAGAAGGTCACCAAGGAGGTCGGCGGGTTCTCGAAGGGGATGAGGCAGCGCCTCGGCATCGCCAAGGCCCTCATCAACCACCCGACGGCCATCATCCTCGACGAACCCACCGCAAATCTCGACCCCCAGGGCGTCGCAGACTACCGGAGGATCATCAGGCAGGTCGCAGACCAGGGCACCACTGTCCTGGTCTCCTCCCACATCCTCTCTGAGGTGAGCAAGGTCTGCACCTCCGCAGGCATCCTGGCCCACGGAAAACTCGTCGCACATGGTACCTGGGACGAACTCGCACACATCGGCGGCGATGAGAAGATCGTCATCCACATCGAGACGCGCACCCCCATGCCTGACCTCCAGAGCCCTGCACTCGTTGCCGCGGAGTTCGCGGAGAACCGACACCGTGCACGACTCGTTGCCACCGTCGACATCAGGGATGAACTCGCAGACACCCTTGCAAGAGCAGGAGTCGCCATCAGGAGCCTCGAAGCAGAACACCCCGACATCGAGGACGTATTCCTCTCATACTATGAGGCCGGAGAGGGAATGACATGAGGAGCGGGGGCCTCAGGGTCATCGCCGCCAAGGAATTCCGTGACCATATCAGGAGCAGGAGGTTTCACATCCTCCTCGCGATCTTCCTGGTCATCGCCGCCGTCGGACTCATCGACGGATCGATCCAGTATAACAAGCAGATCGACGAGTACAACGAAAATTTGGCCCAAGCCTCGGACGACGAGATGGTGCCCGGGTACTTCGGGTGGAAGCCCTCCATCCTCTCGGCCTTCTTCAGGATGTCCATGCTCATCGTCACCGTCGGGGTCGTCCTCGGGTGTGCGATGGGGTTTGACCTGATCTCACGAGAAAAAGAGAGTAAGTCCCTCAAGATCCTCCTCTCTCATCCGGTGTACCGCGACGAGGTGATCAATGGCAAGGCCCTCGGAGGCATCGCCGCCATCGCCCTCGCGATGGCGATCGTGCTCGCTCTCTCCTTTGCGATCCTGCTCATCTTCGGGATCGTCCCGGACCTCGACGAGAGTGTACGGATCCTGCTCTTTGGCGGGCTTTCGTTCCTGCTCATCTTCTCGTACTTCGCGATCTCGCTCTTCATGTCGACAGTCGCGAAAGACAGCAGCAACGCCCTCATCTACACCCTCATCATCTTCATCGTCCTCTCCACCCTCATCCCGGCCATCGCCACCAACGAGAGCGTGATGAACGTCGTCATCGGAGAACCCCCAGAATTCAATGGCCCTTCCGGCCCATACGCGGTCTCAAGCTCTTCGGCAGCCTCTTCGACAGGAGAGGTAGTAGACACTTCAGAGATCGACCGGGCCTGGGAAGAGTACAGGGAGAGGTCGGATGCATACTGGGAGAAGAGACGTGCCTTCACCGACGCGGTCAACCTGCTCTCTCCCTCCTACAACTATCAGCAGATGGCGATGGCCGTGACTGAACCACGGATCTCCATTGCAGTTCAGAATGTCGGCAGTTATTCTCCAGATATCTATGAAGACCTCCCTGAAAGCGGGCTTGCGATCCTCGGGAGTCTCATGGGAGTCCTTGTAAAGAACATCATCGCACTCCTCGTGATCCCTGCCGCCTTCTTCGGGCTCGCATGGGTCAGGTTCATGCGGGAGGACATTCGATGAGAACTGGTATCCTCAGAATCATCACAGGCAAGGAACTCCGCGACCAGATCAGGAGCAAGAAATTTCGAACTCTTTTTGCGATCTTGCTTATCATTGCTGTTGCCGGACTGATCGACGGGGCGACCTCGTACCAGGAGGGCCTTGAACGGTATAATGAGATGCAGGCAGCCGCTTCCGAAGGAGAAGAAGACTTATCATACAGTTATTATGAGGGGAAACCCTCGTTCCTTGGGGCTTTCAACATAATAGGTTATCTGCTCTCGACGGTCGCGGCAGTCCTCGGGATCGCAATGGGATTTGACCTCATCACTGCGGAGAAGGAGAGCAAATCCCTCAAGATCCTCCTCTCCCATCCAGTGTACCGCGATGAGGTGATCACCGGCAAGGCCCTTGGTGGCGCCGCAGCCATTGCCCTCGCGATGGGGATCATGCTCATCGTCTCCCTTGCCCTGATGCTTGTCTTCGGGATCGTCCCGAACTTCGAGGAGACGGTGAGGATTCTGCTCTTCGGCATCATCTCCTTCCTCGGAGTCTTCACCTTCTTCGCAATCGCCCTCTTCATGTCGACAGTCGCCCGAAACAGCGGGAACGCCCTCATCGGTTCGCTTGCAATCTTCATCGTCCTCGGGATCTTCCTTCCGTCCCTTGCCGGGAATGGTGCCCTGACCAATGCCCTCTTTGGCGAGCGGCCTGAACCACCCCAGACGAGTGGCCCCTCCACCTTCGCCGACGTAGAGGAACATAACCGACTCTGGGACGAGTACCAGGAGAAAAATAGAATTTACCAGATGAAAGTGCAGGGCCTTCACGACACGACAGACCTCCTCTCTCCCACAAGAAACTATATGGAGATGGTGGGGGCGGTGGCGGATCCGCGCGACACGGCGGCAATGGTATCCGGGGCTTTTTACCTGGACTGGGAAGACACCAAGGAATTTTACGCAACCCTCCCTGACAACGGGCTTGAGATATTCGTCGGACTGCTCGGGTCCCTCGCAAAGAACATCGTCGCCATGCTCGTCGTCCCCGCCGCCTTCTTTGGGTTGGCGTGGGTACGGTTCGCACGGGAGGACATTCGATGAGGACGCAGCCACTCAGGACCATCGCCGGCAAGGAGTTTTGCGATCACATCAAAAGCAGGAGGTTCCACCTCATCTTCGGGATCCTCCTGATCATCGCGATCGTCAGTCTGGCCTCGGGGATGGCCCAGTACCAGAAAGAACTGGAGATCTACAACGAGGCCTACGGGAGCGTAAGCGACGAAGCTCTTGCACATATGCCCGCCGGGATGACCCCCACGCCTCTCACGGGCTTCAACCAGATGGCGTACTTCATCGGATCGCTCGGCGCCGTCATGGGGATCGCGATGGGCTTCGACCTCGTGACCAGGGAGAAGGAGAGTAAGTCACTCAAAATGCTCCTCTCCCACCCAGTCTATAGAGACGAAGTGATCAACGGCAAGGCACTCGGTGGGGCCGCAGCCATCTTCCTCGTGATGGGGATCGTACTTGTCATCTCCTTTGCCGTTCTTCTCGTCTTCGGCGTCGTCCCGAACTTCGAAGAGACCGTCAGGGTTCTTATCTTCGGAGGGCTCTCGTTCCTGATGATCTTCTCCTTCTTTATCCTCGCCCTCTTCTTCTCGACGGTGGCGAAAGATAGTGGGAGTGCCCTTGTCTCAACGCTTATCCTCTTCATCACGCTCTCCGCGGTCACGACACTGGTCATCTCCGGTCCGGGGATCACCTTCCTCATCGGCGAACCGCCTGAGCGACCGGAATCTCCCGAATTCACATTCAGCGTCTCAACCGATTCACCCGGCATGGGAAGCAGTACGTCTATCGTCCCGGGGGATTCAGCCAGGGCGTTCGACCTGGAGGAGTACGAGGAGAAGATGGAGGATTACAGGCGCGAGTCCAGGGCATACCAGGAGAGGCGTATGGCGATCACCGACACCTTCACGATACTCTCCCCAGACCAGAACTATCAACGCCTCGCCTTTGCAGTAAACGAACCCGGCTTCGAAGCGATCTGGCAGAACCCGGGCGAGGGGCCTCCGATCGACCCCGCAACCGAACCGAAGGACGGACTCGGCATTCTCTCTGGACTCCTCGGTGCGCTTTCACAGCGGATCGTCGCCCTCTTTGTCTTTCCGGCGGCCTTCTTCGGGCTCGCGTGGGTGCGCTTTGCGCGGGAGGACATTCGATGAGGACACAGATCCTCAGGATCATCGCCGGCAAGGAGTTCCGCGACCATGTCAGGAGCAGGAGGGTTCACATCATCCTCGCGATCTTCCTGGTCATCGCCGTCGTCGGGCTCATCGACGGTTCGGTGCAGTACCAGGAACAGATCGAGAGTTACAACGAGCACCTGGCCCACACCAACGATGAGATGGGACTGCCCCACTTCTTCTGGTGGAAACCATCCATCCTCTCGGCGTTCACCCGGATGTCCGGTCTCATCGCAAGCGTCGGGATCGTCCTCGGGTGCGCGATGGGCTTCGACCTCATCTCGCGCGAGAAGGAGAGCAAGTCACTCAAACTCCTCCTCTCCCACCCGGTCTACCGCGACGAGGTGATCAACGGCAAGGCCATCGGCGGCATCGCGGCCATCGCCGCTGCGATGGGGGTCGTGCTCATCGTCTCTTTTGCGATTCTGCTCATCTTTGGCGTGGTTCCTGACTTCGACGAGAGTGCGCGTATCCTGCTCTTCGGGGTGATCTCGTTTCTGCTCGTCTTCTCGTACTTCGCGATCGCCCTCTTCATGTCGACGGTCGCGGAGAGCAGCAGCAACGCTCTTATCTACACGCTCATCATCTTCATCATCCTCTCCGTCCTCGTCCCAGCCGTCGCCACCAACCAGACGGTCCAGAAGACGATCATCGGCGAACGGCCCGAGCCGCCGGAGATATCATCCATAGACGCACCCGCACCACACTCCATCATGGTCAGGCCTATGGAGACGCCGAATATCGAGAGCAATGAGGCATGGAAGGATTACGAAGAGGAGTCCAGGGCCTACTGGGAGAAGAGACGGGCGGTCACCGACACCGTCAATCTGCTCTCACCCTCAAAAAATTATGAACAGATGACGAGGGCGGTCACTGAACCAGGCTATGCCGTATCGATGCTGAGCGACGATCCTTACACTTCAGACCGGCCCGAAGACCTCCCCCAGAGCGGGCTCGGGATCCTCATGGCGGTCATCGGAGAACTGGCACAATGTATCATCGCCCTTATCGTGATGCCAGCGGTCTTCTTCGGGCTCGCGTGGGTGAGGTTTGCACGGGAGGACATCAGGTGAGGACACAATCTATCAAAACCATAGCGGGCAAGGAGTTCCGTGACCACATCAGGAGCAAACGCTTCCACATCCTCTTCGGGATCCTGCTCGTCATCGCCCTCACTGGCCTTGTCACCGGGATGGTCCAGTACCAGAAAGACCTGAACGACTACAACCAGGCCCATGCAGATGTGAGCGAAGAAGAGATACAGGTCGGAGCCACAGACACAACACCCTCCCCCCTCACGGCCTTCAACCAGATGGGCTCTCTCATCGGTACGCTCGGCGCGGTGCTCGGGATCGCGATGGGCTTCGACCTCGTGACGAAGGAGAAGGAGAGCAAGTCGCTCAAACTCCTCCTCTCCCATCCGGTGTATAGAGACGAGGTGATCAACGGCAAGACACTCGGCGGCGCCGCGGCCATCGCTCTTGCGATGGCGATCGTGCTCATCCTCTCGCTTGCCGTCCTCCTCATCGCGGGGGTCGTCCCCTCGTTCGAGGAGAGCGTGCATATCCTCCTCTTCAGCGGACTCTCGTTCCTGATGATCTTCTCCTTCTTCGTCCTCGCCCTCTTCTTCTCGACGGTCGCGCCGAACAACGGGAGCGCCCTGGTCTCGGCGTTCATCGTCTTCATCACCCTCTCTTCGCTGACGTCGCTGATCATCTCCACCCCGGCACTCAACCTGCTCATCGGCGACTACCCCACCGGACCGCCCCGGAGTGACAGTATGTTGAGTCCTGAGGAACAGATCGAAAAAGATAGGCTGTGGGAGGAATACCGGACTCAGAAGATCGCCCACGAACAGAAGCGTCAGGCGGTCAAAGATACGCTTTCTCTCTTCTCGCCAGACAAAAATTACCAGAAACTCACCGGTGCCGTCACCGCCCCCCACGTATCAGAAGACAATCATCGGACTCTTGCCGATCTCTTCGGGATGCTTGCCGGACACATCGTCGTCTTCTTTGTCTTCCCGGCGGCCTTCTTCGGGCTGGCATGGGTGCGCTTTGCACGGGAGGATATCAGATGAGGGTCCAGACGCTCAGGACTATCGCGGGCAAGGAGTTCCGCGACCATGTCAGGAGCAGACGGTTCCTCGCGCTCCTTGCCGTCATCCTGATCATCACCGGGACGGGAACATTCTCAGGCATGGTCCAGTTCCATAAGAGCCTCGATAGATACCACGACGCACTGACTGTCGTCTCCGGGGAGGACGAGCCCTTCGGTACATCGACCTCCTCAAAACCCTCGATCATGTGGGTCTTCCATATGATCGAGATGACGACGGCGACTCTCAGCGCCTTCATGGGGATCGCAATGGGTTTCGATCTCGTGACCCGTGAAAAAGAGAGTAAATCGCTGAAGATCCTCCTCTCCAACCCGATCTACCGCGACGAGGTGATCACCGGCAAGGCACTCGGCGGGGTCGCGGCCATCGCCCTCGCCGTCGCGATCGCCCTCGGGGTGAGCTGCGCCGTCCTGCTCATCGGGGGGATCGTCCTCAGCCCAACCCAGATGATACGAACGCTTATCTTCGGCCTCTTCACCGTCCTCTTCATCGCCACCTTCTTCATGATCGCCCTCTTCTTCTCGACGATCGCATCGGAGAGCGGTACCGCCTTCATAGCCTCTGTCCTCGTCCTCGTCCTCATCGCCGTCATCCTCCCCTTCTTCGCCTACAATCCCATGGTTCTTGATGCCGTCCTCGGCGAACCGCCGGAATGTCCCGAAGAAGCCTATTCAACGGATATCTCATATGAAGAGAGTCTTGCTCTCCTCGATGAGTATGATGCAGAGAATGAGGCCTACTGGAACACACGCAACACCCTGATCACCGCGGCGATGATCTCCTCGCCCGCGTGGATCTATAATGCGGCCACCGCTGCGGTGACGGCACTTCCTCCCGCCGACGACGGCGTGCAGGACTATAGTCCCGGAACCATCCTCTCGACCCTCCTGAACTCCTGGTATATCTTCGCCGCCCTCGTCGCCATGCTCGTCATGCCCGCGTTCTTCTTCGGGCTCGCGTGGGTAAAATTCGCGCGGATGGACCTGCGGTAAGGGGCACATCTCCCCCATTTTTATCATCGGTTGATAATATTTCACCCGTCCGGGTCACCTCTTTGCCCCTGCAGGACCAACGCTGTCTCTTCAGCAGGTCCTGATACCATGGCATGGTCAATGGAACGGAAATACGCCCTCCTCGCAGGGCTTTACATCGCAGCGCTCGTCGCCGCCAACCTCATCGGGAACAAGGTCGCCGTCATCGGGGGGGTCGTGGTCTCGGTGGCGATCTTCTCCTACCCGGTCACCTTCCTGGTCACCGACATCGTTGCCGAAGTCTTCGGAAAGAAGAAGACCACCGATCTCGTCGTCGCCGGCGTGGCCTCCCTCGTCTTCGTCCTCCTCCTCACGGCCCTCTCGGTGACCCTCCCCCCGGCCGATCGCTTCCCGTACAATGAAGCGTACATCGACATCTTCGGGATGTCGACGCGGATTCTCATCGCGAGCATCATCTGCTTTGCCGCCAGCCAGACCCACGACATCTGGGCCTTCCACTTCTGGAAGGAGAAGACCCACGGGAAGCACCTCTGGCTCAGGAACAACCTCTCGACGATGGGCAGCCAGCTCATCGATTCCTTCGCCTTCATGTTCATCGCTTTCTACGGGGCGGCGCCGGAGTACACCCTCGGCTTCGTCATCTCCATCACCATCCCGTACTGGCTGGTGAAGGTCGCGGTGGCGGCCGCGGACACGCCGTTCTGTTATCTTGGCGTGCGGTGGATGCGGGGGGAAGAGAGACCCGAATCTACCCCCTGAAACAAAAAAACCAATTTATCGGCCTACAAGAAGGGTGCAGAAATAAAATATATGAGCCCTGAAGGACTCAACCCCTTCTTTCCTTCTTCTGCACCGCCCGCGCGATCGCCACCGCAGCGATCGGAACGAAGAGCACCAGAACCCACCCGAAGGCGTTGGCCCAGAGCGGATAGCCTCCGTACGGTTCGGCAAGTCCCTTCACCAGGCTGAAACCCAGCGCGGTGAAGAGGAGGACCGGAGCGACGTACCTGATGCAGAGATCCCACCAGCGCCCGACGACGATCTCAGAGTTGGCGTTGATGAACCGCCGCATCAAGTCGGCGCCATAGAGGTGGCCGACCGCCACCGCCTCCAGGGCCCCGACCAAGACGAGGGCGAAGAAGGAGAGGTAGTGGTCGACGATATCCAGCCACTGGTATCCTGAACTGGTAGCAAAGAAGAGGCCGAGGAGGAAGCCCGAGATACAGACCGCCGGGACAACGAGGCGGCGCGGCAGGTTGGTCTGGTCAATGACGGCGCGGTTCACCGCCTCGATCGTCGCAAAGGCCGAGGCGATCCCGAGCGCGAGGAGCATGAAGAAGAAGAGCACCCCGAAGACCGGTGCGCCGAAGGGCAGAAGCTGGATCGCCGCCGGATAGGTGACGAAGGCCAGTTCGATCCCGCCCCGCACCACCTCGGTGACCGGGACTCCGGCCTGATGCGCCATATAGCCGAGGGTGGAGAAGACCGCAAGTCCGGCGACGATGGAGGTGACACTGTTGGCGACCGCGATGATCACGGCGTTCTTCCCGATATCACTTTTATCAGGCAGGTAACTCGCGTACGCGATCATCACGCCCCACCCCAGCGAGAGGGTGAAGAAGATCTGGCCGTAGGCGGCAAGCCAGACCTGCGGGTCGAGGAGGACCGAGAAGTCGGGGGTGAGGTAGTAGGCGATCCCGTCCATCGCCCCTGGGAGCGTGATCCCTCGCACCACAAAGAGGAGGATGAGGAGCCATGGCAGGACGACGGTGACATAGGCCATCTTCTCCACCGACCTGACCCCCCTGATCACGGCGACATAGATCCAGAGCCAGGCGACGGCCGCCCCTGCAACGATGAGCCAATTAACATCGCCGAGGATACCCCTGCTCTCTGAGAGACCGAGGAAGTCGCCGAAGAAAAAGGCCTCGGGGTCGCCTGCATACGCAAGCGTGGTCGAGAAGACGGTGTAGTCCGCGGCCCATGCCAGGATGGTGCAGTAGTAGGTCATCGTCAGGAAACCGACCAGCACCGCCATCCACCCGATCCACTCCCAGCGTTCGCCCAGGAGTTTCCGGAAGGAGAGGGGAGCTCCGGCCTTCGCCTTATACCCGAGTCCGAACTCCATGATCAGGAGAGGGATCCCGGCGGTTGCGAGGGCGACGGTATAGGGGATGAGAAAGGCACCACCGCCATTCGAGTAGGCCATGTACGGGAAGCGCCAGACATTGCCGATCCCGATCGCCGCCCCGATGGCAGCGAGGATGAATGCCAGGCGCGAACTCCAGAATGCCTTTTCATTCACGGTAATCCAGATAACGTTGACCTGAGGTCTAAAATAATTATAGAATAAAAGAAGAGCAGGTTCGAACGGGATTTTCTATAATTTCTATACGTGGCTGGCGGCCCTGTGTCCAGGCCCCCGTAGATTGAATGCACTCTATGACGCTAAGCCAATAGGTGTCTGAACAATTCAATCTCTCACATTCATCAGCATCTGTGCATCCTAACATCAATTGATTCCGAAAATAGTGAGAGCAAGAAAAAATAGCACTTTAGAAATCCTTTTGATGCCTTCCCGGCGCGATCGATCCGGGAAGGCAAGAGATTCACACTCATGTTCGGGATAAGGCGAGGGTTTCTACAGAGCTAAAAAATAGAATTCTAAAGAGAATCAACTCAGATCACCCCATTTCTGCGTATCCAGCCCGAGATGATAAATCAATGTTATCTGTAGAGAGAACCAGATGCAAAGGTGCATCTGGTGATGCAGAATTCTCTTTCGATTTCAGCGATTCAATCAAGATGATCTCCTCAGGAAGAACGATCATTCCAGAAACCTGGTCATCCTTTATTTCAAAATATGAACTCGAATTAATCTCGTCTCCAATCTCGCCGACATATGACAGAGCCCCGTCACTTTTTTCAGGACCCATCTTATCAAGCGTCATTTCATATTCGTCTCCATGAATTGTGATTTCCACGGCATTTGTTTTCTCTGAATCCAGATTGAAACTCCCAAATCGAACAAGATCATATCTCTCAATTGTTTCTGGCATTCCGTCGAGATCGTACGTATCAGCAATTTTCGCGGGGATTTCGTCATCTCGAGACATATTGGTCAGTACGATCTCTGTTGCCCCTTCCCATTCAAAAATTGGATGCGAAATCATTTTTTCTTCGTTCTGACCCTGCACACCATTCTGAGTCGCATCATTATCCGATTCATTCCCGATACAACCACCAATAATGATGGAAAAAACAATCAGAAGCGCGAACCATAATTGAGGGCGTAATTTATGCATGGATATTTTTCAAACACAGAATACTATATCTTTTATGTTTTGATCAAGAATCCATTCATCGCACCCATAAAATCACTCTACAAAGTCATTCATGAAAAAAGAGAGTGAAGCATTTATGATAGTCGTCCTCAAGGACCACAATTACAATTTTGCCGCGTGGTACGCGTCGTACATTCCATAGATCCAGATGACAAGGTAGAGGGGGATCCCGATCAGGAGGGCCATCAGAAGTGTGGAGATCACCGCGAGGACAAAGAGTCCGATCGCCTTCAGGAACTGACCGGTGTAGAACTGGCCGAGTCCCGGGATCAGGAAAGAGAGTATAAGGGCTAAAATTGGCGATGCCATCCATAAAAATAGACATTCCCGGTAAAAATACTTCATCCGACCCCTGGCGAAAATTACAACTACCGTGGAGTACATCCCCGTGCGAGGGGGATGCGAGAGGTCATCAGGGCGGAGAACCTGGAAAAACGGTTCGACGATTTTGTCGCCGTGAAGGAAGTCGACTTTTCTGTCGCCGAAGGTGAAGCCTTCGGCTTCCTGGGTCCCAACGGTGCCGGCAAAACGACGACGATGCGCATGGTGCAGTGCGTCTCGCCCAGGAGTGCGGGGTATCTCGAAGTCCTGGGAATGGACCCGACCACTCACGCGCGCGAGATCAAGGCCCTCCTCGGGGTCGTCCCCCAGGAAGACAATCTCGATCCCGAATTGACGGGTTATGAGAACCTCCGCACCTATGCCCGCTACTTCGGGGTCGCAAAGGACGTGGCTGAGGAGCGGATCGCCAGGCTCCTTGCGTTTGTAGAGATGGAGAAGAAAAAAGACGTCATCATCGAACATCTCTCTGGCGGGATGAAACGGCGACTGGTCCTGGCTCGCGCCCTGGTCAACGACCCCAGGATCCTTGTCCTCGACGAGCCGACCACCGGCCTCGACCCACAGGCCAGACACCTGATCTGGGATCAACTCCAGGGGCTCCAGGCCGAAGGAAGAACGATCGTCCTCACCACCCACTATATGGAAGAGGCGGAACGGCTCTGCGACCGCCTCGTCATCATGGACCACGGCGGAGTCCTCGTCGAAGGATCTCCAGCCGATCTCATCGACCAGACGATCGGCCGCCATCTCCTCGAAGCCGAGGCAGTGCCTGCGGTCCTCTCCTGCCTCGATCGGCACGGGGTGGAGTACGACCTGGTCGGCAGGTTGGTCCTTGTCCCGACCGACGACCCTGCGCGGATGACGAGCACCCTCCTCCAGGAATGCGGGTCGATCAGACTTGCAACCAGGCCCACGACCCTTGAAGACGTCTTTCTCAAACTCACCGGGAGGAGGTTGCGCGAATGAGAGAGCAACTCAGCGGCCTGGCATGGGCGGTCTGGCGCAGAAACCTCGACGTCTTCTCCAAGACCTGGCAGGTGAACCTCATCCCGCCGGCGATCGAACCGGTCCTCTACCTCCTTGCCCTGGGGTTCGGGGTCGGAGCATTCATCACCGAAATCGAGGGTGTCCCGTACATCAGGTTCATTGCCCCAGCCCTTTTTGCCGTCTCAGTGATGAACGCCTCCTTCTTCGAATGCACCTATGGGAGTTATGTCAGGATGTATTATCAGAAGACTTTCGACGCCATCGTCGCCACCCCGGTCACGATCGAAGAGGTGATCGCCGGGGAGATCCTCTGGGGAGCGACCAGAAGCCTCATCTCCGCCGGGATCATCCTGCCGGTCCTCGTCCTCTTCGGGGTCGTCGACCTCCCCGGTTCTCTCCTCCTCGTCCCCTTCGCCTTCGCCGCCGGCCTCCTCTTCGCCTCCATCGGGATGTGCTTCACCGCCGTCATCCCGAACATCGAATCGATCAACTACCCGGCCTTCCTCTTCATCACCCCGATGTTTCTCTTCTCGGGCACCTTCTTCCCCCTCGACCTCCTGCCCGGCCCTCTCAAGGCCCTCGCCCTTGCCGTCCTGCCGCTCGCCCATGTCGTCAATGTCGCACGAGCCCTCACCCTTTCGACAGGATGGGATCTCCTTTTTCTCGGCCTCCTCTGGATCGGGATCGCCACTCCTCTCCTCTTTCTCCTCGCACTCAGACTGATGAAACGGCGGCTTATCGTGTAAGACGAAGACCAGAGTGGTTAATACCCGGCACTGCGACATTCTGAGAAAGATGAGCACAGACCCTGCACATGCCGGATGGATCGGGTTTTCCAAGAACCGGTTTGAGGCACTCACCGACGGGATCTTCGGGATCGCCATGACCCTCCTCGTGGTAGGGCTCAGCGTTCCGACGGTGGAGACGATCACCACCACTGTCGAGATCGAGGAGACGCTTTCGTCCCTCTTCCCTGACTTCGTCCATTACTGCATCGCCTTTCTCATCCTCCACGGGATGTGGGTCTCCCACCATGCCCTCTCCCAGAAGATGGAGTTCATTGACCGCCGGTTCCTGGACCTCAACTCTTTCCTGTTGTTGAGCGTCGCGATCATCCCGTTCTCCACCTCATTTGCCGGTGATTTCCCTGAATCCCCCATTGCCGCAATGGTGCTCGAGATCAACCTTCTTGCTGTAAGCGGTTTTCTCCTCACTCAATGGATCTACGTCACTTCCAACCCAGACCTGCTCAGGTCTGATTCCCGTCAGGACGACCTATCCCCTGGGGTACGGCTCGCAGCAGTCATCCCGGCCTTCTCGCTCCTCGGGATCACCGTCGCCCTGCTGGGATCGGTCTGGAGCACAGGGATCTATCTGCTGGTCCCGCTAGCCATATTCATGATAAAGCGGTTCTCCCATCTCAAAGAGAGTGAAAACAGCAGGTTTCCCGTCTGAATAGGAGGCACATCCGTCAGATCCCCTCCTGGCACACCCACCCAGAAGAGGCCAGGTCAACACCTTCACGCTGATCCTCCTCCGCAGCCCAATCGCTTAAGAACAAACAGGTCGATCCGACCGAAGGATGGACCGGACACAGGGCACCCGGATCGGATTTTCCAAGAGTCGTTTCGAGGCGCTCACCGACGGGATCTTTGCGATCGCCATGACCCTCCTTGTCCTGAGCCTCGGTGTCCCGACTGTCTCAAGGATCTCGACCGGGGCCGCGCTTGAAGACGCCCTTCTCGGGCTTTTCCCTGATTTCATCCATTATTGTATTGCGTTCCTCATCCTCCACGGGATGTGGGTTTCTCATCACATCCTCACCCGGATGATGGAGTACATCGACCGGTGGTTTCTCGACCTCAACACCATCCTCCTGATGGGCGTGGCGGTGATCCCCTTCTCAACCGCTTTTTCCGGAGACTTCCCCGACGCTCCTATCGCCGCAATGATCCTGGAAGGAAACCTCCTCGTCGTCGGCGGCCTCCTCCTCCTCCAGTGGATCTATGTGGGAAAAAACGAACACTTACTCAGATCTGAAATCACGAAAAAAGATCTCTCGTTGGGAAAAAGAATGATCACCGTTATCCCGGCCCTTTCAACCCTCGGGATCCTCCTCGCCCTGGCCGGATCCACATGGAGCACGGCGATCTATCTTCTCATCCCTCCCATCTTTTTCTGGATCAGATGGCGGCATCGATCCTCTGCATAACCAGAACAACCGGACAGATATCCAGAGGTGAGAGAGGCGTGCCGGTGAGCATCATCAGTCCGGCTTATGCCCCCTGCACCATCACGAGGCAGGCATCCTTCACCCCAGAACTTCCTCGTCCCCTGCATCCCAGGCCGGGTCGACAACAGCGAAGATGACAAGATCGTCCTCGCCGGTGTTCTCGATACTCTGGACCGCACCGGCCGGGATGTAGATCACCTGTCCGGCACAGACCGGTGCCGATTCATCGTCGATATGCATCAACCCCTCGCCTGAGAGGATATAGTAGGTCTCGGAAGAGGTCTTCAGCCGGTGGGGAAGGGAGGCCTCGCCGGGGCCAAGGAATGCATGGGCAAGTGAACACCGGTTCTTGCATTCCGGTTCGTTTTTTGGATGGAGGATTTCCCTGAGATGCGTGCGGTCTCCGGCGGTAAAGAGTGGAGTACTCCTGATGTCCCTGATCAGCATGGCTCTATACTGTCCGGGGCAGGAGAAATAGATCTGGATCAGTTTCAGAGAACCGATCGGAAAAGCAATAGTATGAAATCAGAATGATAAGAAAAAAAAGGGTTTATCGCCGCCTCACCATGAGGACGACAAAAACCACGCCCACCAGGGCCGCTAAAACTGCCACAAGCCCGAGAGACGAGGGCTGTGGTGTGGTTCCGGTCTCGGTGGCGTTCCCGGACGGTTCAGACGACACTGTCTCGGTCACGGTGGTCTCCACCGGTTCCTCTGATGTCGGTGTCTCCTCGGCATCGGCACCAACCTCTGGTGCCGTCTTCTCGGGGATGACCGTCATCCCTTCACCTGCGGCGATCGCAAAGTACGAGAAGCCCGGTGTGACCGCCCGGTAATAAACCTTGGTCTCGGTTTCCTTGACCAGTTCAGTCCAGAGCGGGCGCCAGGCCCCGTTATGATACCGCCAGAGAACAAGGTCTCCGACACCGAGATTCTGTTTCTCAAGCCATGACCTGGGGAGA
The DNA here is from genome assembly GCF_017357525.1 of Methanofollis aquaemaris. Taxonomy (NCBI): domain Archaea; kingdom Methanobacteriati; phylum Methanobacteriota; class Methanomicrobia; order Methanomicrobiales; family Methanomicrobiaceae; genus Methanofollis; species Methanofollis aquaemaris. Next base: position 1,658,235 of record NZ_CP036172.1, read on the forward strand.
TCGAAGAAGAAGACGATCTCATCGAGGGTATCCCCCTCGGCATAGGTCATGTTCGCAAGGAGATACTGGTAGACCGGGCTGTCAAGCCCTTCCGGTCCCCTGGAGATCTTTTCAAGGGAAACCCTGATCCCGTCGATCTGGTCGGCGGCGGTTATCTCGATCTGTGAGACACCCAGCCCGCTGAACCGGAAGACTTTCGAATCACCGCTCTTCAGATCTCCACTGACAACGACATTTGATCTGCCCCCTCCCCCGCCCGAACTGGAGCGGGGGGATGATGCGGTTGTGACTTTGATATAACCTGTGCGGGTCAGAGTGTCGTTTGTCGCACCGTCAGAGACGGTGAGAGAAACAGTGTATGTTCCTGCCTTCTTGTAGACATAGGTCGGGTTTTGGAGCGATGAAGTAGCCGCCCCGTCTCCAAAAGACCACTTCCACGCGGTTGCGTTCCCGGTCGAGGCGTCTTTAAAGTGCACGGTGAGCGGTGTCCTCCCGGAGGTCACGTCAACCGTGAAGTTTGCCGCAAGTGGTCCTGGCACCGGCCCGCCAACGACGACATAGTCCTCACGAGCCAGGGTGCTGTTTGTAGTGCTGTTCGAGACAGTGAGCGTGACATTGTAGGTTCCGGTCTCCTGATAGGCATGCACCGGATTCCGGAGTTCAGATGATTCGCCGTCACCGAAGTCCCACTCCCATCCGGTCGGGTTTCCTACCGAAAGGTCGAGATACTCCACGACAAACGGCGCGGCGCCGGATGTCTCGTTCGCCGTGAAGTTCGCCGCAAGCGGCAGGGTCGATGGAGCGACATCGATATAGTCGGCTTTCAGGAGGGTGTCAGAGGTCGTCCCGTCAGAGACGGTGAGGCTGACGTTGTAGACGCCGGGCTTCTGGTAGTAATGAATCGGATCCTCGAGAGACGAGTTTCCGCCGTCACCAAAATCCCAGGTCCATGTGGTCGGGTCTCCGGTCGAGGTGTCGTTGAACTGCACCCTGAACGGTGCCTCGCCCGCGGTTATTTCAGTCGTGAAATTTGCCTTGATGGTTGGTGGGGCCGGTTCTTCGACTTCAATATACGCGGGGTACGTTTCTGTCTCCGTCCCCTCTCCTCTTATGATGGTGAGCGTGACATCATAGGTGCCTGCGGTTTCGTAGACATGGACCGGGTTCTGTTCAGTCGAAATATTACCGTCACCAAAGTCCCACTCCCATTCCAGGGGGTTCCCGGTTGACCGATCGGCGAACTGCACGATAAGTGGTGCCTCACCCGAGGTCACGTCTGCCTCAAAGGCGACCTCGAGGGGAGACGGTGCAGGTTGGTCAAGAGAGAGCGGGAGGAAGTCGACGTTCACGTTGTTCAGAGTGTAAGACTCGTCACAGAACCCATCGTCATTACCATCAGCATGGGTATCCGACCATCCGTCACCGTCAGGTGTCGTCCAGACATTTCCGCCGATGAACGAACCGCCAAGGATGTTGGTTTTTGATGTGTTCGTCCTGTTCCAGAAGTTAGTATTAATAGCACCGCTGAAACCGACGTTCTTTGTGTTCTTGAAGTAGTTGTTTGTGATCAGGTTCAGGTTACCTCCGCTGATCTCCAGTCCGGTGCCTTTGTTATCGGTGATCCGGCAGCTATCAACCGTACATTCACTGGAACCTTCAAGTTTTATCCCCAATGATCCACAGTTAAAAGGATTTACGCCCCAGAGCGTAACCGCTGATCCCTCTTTGACCACGCAACCTTCTTCGAAATTGTTCAGATGGATACAGGCAATCGTGACATTCTCGGCCCTGTCCACCAGGATACCGGTGCCGGCAGGACTGCTGCCATTGCTCTTGATCATCCATCCATGTCCATCAAGGACGACGTTATCAGCCTTTATCGTGATGAACGTCCCCTCATAGGGCCCGAAGAAAGAGTTGTTCAAACAATAAATCCCAGGTTCTGTGATCTCAATCGGTCCGGTAATGTTCACCGGTTCTGCTGCTGCTGCAGATCCTGCACAGCAACAGAGGACCATCACGAGGCTGGCTACAAGATGCAGCCACCTCCTCTGTATGATCATACTCATCATATCACCTCATCGGCAGAAGGGGCCTGACGCATGACCGGACCACAGGAGGCAAATTATGTGGAGTGGGAAATGAGAGATACCCGCGGCCCGGAGATGCGATCTGAGCGATCCGCCCAGCAGGTATGAGATACCTTATACAATATATAACTTTTTTTATATTTTAACCTAGAAGTAAAAAACATCAGGAACAAAAAAAATCCTGGATCAAAACACGGATCTTTTATATAGATCTTCGGCTCTCTGCCGGGAGGAGGACTTCATGACCTTCAAGCCTGTTTTCTTGATAGTGCCTCAGGAAACAACTGATACCAGAAACACTCTCTGAGTAGATCGCAACCCAAACACATCACCTATTACGGAAAATGTCGCCCAATCTTCTCCATGATCTTCCACACAGGCTTCGGCACCTCGATGATCCCCACCCCGGTGAGAGATTGGTACAGGACAGGATCACCCTCTGAACAATTCCTCTCTCTGCCTTGCCGCCCCTATCTTCTCCCGGGGGTCCGGGGGCAACGCCCCCGGCGCGATTGATGGGGCAAGGTGTGAGATTTGAAGGGCCACTCCGTCAGAAGGACGAGGAATTCTCATCCGCTCTCTCGCACTGGTGGGAGATCCCCCGGACCCCTCCCACAGCGAAGATAGGGGGGCAACTCACCCCGGGAGAAAAGTCTGGGATGATCTCTTATTTAAAAAACAACCGTTCCTCGGGCCAGGGGAATAGACCGGGGCCCATTTCGATCTGTTTCAGGGCAAGTGCCCTTTTCTCGATGAGATTCCAGGAGAGGTAGGCGAGCGGGAAGGTCAGACTTATCGAGAGGAGACAGAAGAACCAGAGAGGAAGGGCAGTTCCGAGCAGAACCACAATCGCCTGCTGAACCGGATAGGCATAGATATACATCCCATAGGAGAAGTCACCCTTCTCCCCAAAATTGTTGAGGGGCGTTATCCTGAGATGGGCGACACACAGGACAATGTACGGCACGGCAAACAGAGCGACAAACTCATAGAGGGGACTTGAGGCGGCCATAACAAGAAGAGCGCCCAGGATACAGGCCATCACAGGATGGTACCGGTGGTCGGGATGATGTATGGCGAGATATGCTCCGATGAGAAAGTAGAGGGTAAACCTGATCTTCGAGAGGCTCGGATCAGGATAAAGAACAACCCATCCAAGGAAGTTTACCGCAATAAGACTCAGAATAAGCCATTTTTTCCGGAGGTACCCTGCGACCCCGAGGAGGGCGACGAGGATGTACATCCCGAATTCCACGGGGATCGTCCAGAGCGAAGCGTTGACAAAAGTGACCGGGTTCTGATCGAAGAGCCCGATGCATGCACCGTTATAGAAGAACGGCAATGAAATCAATGAACCTGGAGATAAAAGAGCCCCGAAATAATCATGAAGAGAGAAAGTCGTCGCAATCGGGCCGACAACAAACAAGGTGAAGATGATCACAGGGATCAGGCCCGGGAACACTCTGAGGATTCTCTTCCACATAAAACGTTTGATATCGGGCTGATGAATCCAGCTCAGTGAGATCAGATAACCGCTGATCACAAAGAGAGACGCGAGGGCGGTGGTCCCGATGTATATCATCGGGTCATAGCGGTACATCGACTCATAACCGATCTGGAGCGCAAAAGCATGAGATATGATGATGATCAGCGCCGAGGCAAGACGCAGGAAATCGAAATTGTTCTCATGCCGTGCAGAGGTCATCTAGAGGAAAGGTGCATCAGAAGAATATAAGCCCTCTCGCTCAGGATACCAGTGAGAACTCTCATTTCATACCTGAATCTGAACAAGACACTAGTGGCGCGTCAAGGACAAAATGTCGCCAACGCGATGCAATTGAACGAGATCTCTCTCTCCTCGCGTGAAGAGAACGTAGGGAACGACACGATCCTCTTCATGATCCCCCCTATGCCTTTCCGGTTCAATCCCAATCCCGTGGGGTCCGGGGGCAGCGCCCCAGGCGCGTATGGTGTGGGAAGTCCTGTCTCCTTTCTTGCCCCTTTCGCAGGTGTACCAAGGGCTCACGAGGTCTTGCACTACCTTCAGTCATACGGGGGCTCAGGAGGCGGGGAGAAACTCTGTTCCCTCGCCGGGTTGCATGAAAAAACGCGCCTATGGTTCGATCGGGATAGAAGTCCCAAATGACCCTGAATTCGGAGGGTTGCTCTTGAAACGGAGAGTAATATGACGGAATCTGAGGGTGGGTCGTACCTCTTTGCCCGTGCTGATCATCATCCTCTGTGGAGTCCACCGCCCCCCGACAGGAGAAGAGTGGAAGGGGTTTGATTCATGCTCGCACCCGGAATAGGTGATGAATCCTACAGACACCGACAATCCATAAACCCCCGGATAAAACGCCGCGGTCACGGAACACATGACTTCAACACCTGCACACCAGGAGAGGAACCTTTATGTTGTTTTGTTGTGACTGAAGCTTTGCATGATCAAGGTCGCAATCAACGGATACGGCACCATCGGCAAACGTGTCGCCGATGCGGTCGCCGCTCAGCCTGATATGGAGGTGATCGGGGTCTCGAAGACAAAGCCGAGCGCTGAAGCCTTCATCGCGAACCAGCGCGGATACCCCCTCTATATCGCCGAGATCAACCGCAAACCCCTCTTCGAGGAGGCCGGGATCGAGGTCGCCGGCGACGTCATCGAGATGATCAAGCAGGCCGACATCGTCGTCGACGCTACCCCCGGAGGGATCGGGGTCAAGAACAAAAAACTCTACGAACTCCACGACGTCAAGGCGATCTGGCAGGGCGGCGAGGACCACGAGGTCGCGGGCTTCTCTTTCTGCTCGAGTTGCAACTATGAGGAGGCGAAAGGCCGCCAGTTCACGCGGGTGGTCTCCTGCAACACCACCGGACTCTGCCGGATTATCCATGCGGTGGACGAGGCCTTCAGGGTGAAGAGAGTTCGGGCGACGATGGTCCGCCGCGGCTCCGACCCCGGTGAAGTGAAGAAGGGACCGGTCGATGCCATCGTCCTCAACCCTGTGGAGATCCCGAGCCATCACGGCCCTGATGTCCAGAGCGTCCTCCCGCAGATCAACATCACGACCATGGCGATGATCGTCCCGACCACCTTCATGCACATGCACGCCCTCCAGATGGAGCTCGAAAAAGAGGCCACAAAGGAGGATATAATCGGGATCATCGAGGCGCACCCCCGGATGGGGCTGGTCAGGGGCGCCACCGGGATCAAGAGCACCGCGGAACTGAAAGAGTTCGCGCAGGACATGGGCAGGCAGCGCGCCGACCTGTACGAGAACTGCATCTTCGCCGATTCGGTCGGATTCGTCGGCAAGGAACTTTTCCTCTTCCAGGCCATCCACCAGGAGGCCGACGTCGTCGTCGAGAACGTCGACGCGATCCGGGCGATGATGAACGGCGCCGCGGACGCCGCAACCTCGATCCAGATGACCAACGAGGCCCTCGGCTTCCATGCCATCTGAAGAAGTTTAATCCTCATCGCACCCCAACTCTTTTTATGGATCCCTACTCTCTTGCCACACGCAATACCGTCGAGATCGTCACCGACGAGGAGCTGCGGGCACTCCTTGAAAAGCCTGTCAAGCGGGTCTACGCTGGCTACGAGCCGAGCGGCGAGATCCACCTCGGTCACCTGGTGACCGTCAACAAACTCATGGACCTCCAGAAGGCCGGGTTCGAGGTGACCGTCCTCCTCGCCGATCTCCACGCCTTCCTCAACCACAAGGGCACCCTGGACGAGGTGCGGGAGATCGCGGAGTACAACCGCCGGTGCTTCGAGGCCCTGGGATTGAAAGGAGCGAAGTATGTGATGGGCACCGACCTCCAGCTCAACCCCGAGTATGAACTCCTGGTCCTCCAGCTCTCGCAGGAGGTCACGGTCAACCGGGCGCACCGCTCGATGGACGAGGTCGGGCGCGGGATGGACCACCCGGCCGTCTCGCAGATGGTCTACCCGATCATGCAGATGGCCGACATCGCCCTCCTCGGCGTCGACGCCGCCGCGGGCGGGATCGACCAGAGAAAGATCCACATGCTCGCCCGCGAGCACCTGCCGGGTATGGGCTACCCCTCACCGGTCTGCATCCACACCCCCATCCTCAACGGTCTGGACGGGAAGAAGATGTCCTCCTCTGCCGGCAACCTTATTTCAGTCGCGGACTCGGAAGATACGATCAGGAAGAGGATGAAGAAGGCTTTTTGCCCACCAGAGATCGAGGAGAACCCGGTGCTCCAGGTACTCCAGTACCACATCTTCCCCCGCTTCGAGACGATCACCATGCACCGTCCTGAGAAGTTCGGCGGCGACCTGGAGTTCGCCTCCTATGCCGAGGCCGAGACGGCATACGCAGGTGGCAAGATCCACCCGCTGGACCTCAAGAACATGACCGCCGACTACCTCGTCGAGATGCTCGCCGGGGTTCACGACGCGGTCGCATAACGTGAGAAAAACCCATGGGCGCGGACAGAGACGGACGGGACTTTGACAGAAAGCTCGAGGAGCTGGGCGTCAGGATCAAGGATGAAGACGCCAGGAAGGTCAGGGGAGAGGTCTTCGACGAGGTGACCCTCCTCGCCCTGTACCGTCTTGTCCACAAGAAGAAACTCTCCTCGGTGGGTGGATCCCTCTCCACCGGGAAAGAAGCAAACGTCTTTCTGGGTGAGCGGAACGAAAAACTGGTCGCGATCAAGATCTACCGGATGCGGACGGCGAACTTCAAGGCGATGGCCGACTATATCATCGGTGATCCCAGATTTGTGTCAGTGCGCCGGACACGAAAAGACATCGTCTTCACCTGGACGAGAAAGGAGTTTGCAAACCTCAAACGAGCATATGAGGCCGGGGTTCCGGTCCCTGAGCCCTATGCCTTCGACCGGAACATCCTGATCATGGAGTTCCTCGGCGAGGACGAGGTGCCGGCACCCCAGATCCGGTACGTCGACCTCCCCGACCCGAAAGCGACATACCGCGAGGTCATCGGATACATCAAAATGCTGTATCAGGAGGCCCGCCTCGTTCACGGTGACCTGAGCGAGTTCAATATACTCTGGATGGACAAACCCTATATCATCGACATGGGCCAGGCGGTCACCCGCGACCACCCGAATGCCGGCACCTTTCTGATCAGGGATATCAGGAATGTCAATCGTTTCTTCTCCTCTCTCTGCGATGTGGAGGACGAGGAAGTGTTGATGGACGAGGTGACCGGCGGAGCGATCAGACCGCTCCGAGAAAAGAAAGACTGGTGATTCATATGACTGTGCAGGAGATCAGGATTGGAGCACAACGGATCGGCGCCCTCATCGGAAAACGGGGAGCCATAAAGAGAAAGATCGAAGAGAATACCGGGAGTGCCATCAGGATCGACAGCGGCGAGGGCGACGTCTTCATCGAGGGTGAAGACGCTTTCGGAGTGCTGCGGGCCGCCGACGTGGTCACCGCGATTGCACGCGGGTTCTCCCCTGAACGGGCCTTCCGCCTCTTCGAGGACGAGGACATGACCATCGAAGTCATCGATCTCTCCGAGATCGATCCCTCGCCCAAACAGCAGGAACGCCTGCGGGGAAGGATCATCGGTAAGGCCGGGAAAGGCCGCCAGCAGATCGAGGACATGACCAAGGTCGAGATCTCGGTACAGGGGAAGACGGTGGCCCTCATCGGCATGCCCGAGAAACTCAGAAACGCGCGCACTGCCATCGAGATGTTGATCAACGGTGCCCAGCACGAGACCGTCTTCTCCTTCCTTGAGAAGAAGCGGCGTGAGGAGCGCGAGGACATCCTGGGATACTACTACTGACCAGGATAATTGCTGGTGGAGAGAGATATACAATTTTCTCTATATTTCTTTAGATCTGGAAACATATGACAAAGAGTGGAGTGGAAACAAAGGGGTCTATATGAAGGTGATCGACCTCCCCATCCCAGAACCTCTCAAAAAATCGTACACCGTGAGAGGTATCGAGGCCCTCTACCCCCCGCAGGATGAGGCCGTCAGGAGTGGTATATTCGAAGGGAAAAATCTCCTTTGCGCCATCCCCACCGCCAGTGGGAAGACTATCGTCGCGGAGATGGCAATGCACCGGCAGGTGGCCGAGGGGGGCAAGTGTCTGTACATCGTCCCGCTCAGGGCGCTCGCCACTGAGAAGTACGAAGACTTTTCAGGGAAAGGCCTCTCGGTCGGAGTGGCGACCGGAGACCTGGACCGGCGGGACGCCTACCTGGGCAGAAACGACATCGTCGTCGCGACCTCCGAAAAAGTCGACTCATTGCTCAGGAACAAGGCTCAATGGCTCGCTGAAATCACCCTGGTGGTCGTGGACGAGTGCCACCTCATCGGTTCAGAGGACCGAGGGGCGACCCTCGAGATGGTGATCGCCAAACTCAGACACAATAATCCTCAGATACAGGTGATCGCCCTCTCGGCGACGGTCGGAAATCCGGGAGCGCTTGCCGGTTGGCTGGACGCGGAACTGGTGACCAGTGAGTGGCGCCCCGTCGATCTGCGCGAAGGGGTCTACTGGCAGGGGCAGATCCACTTCGATAACCATACCCGCAAGATCCCAGCGGGCTCGAAGGACGATGATCTTAACCTCTGTCTGGACACTATTGCCGAGGGTGGGCAGTGCCTGGTCTTCGTAAACAGCAGACGAAACGCCGAGGCCTTTGCAAAAAGGGCCGCATCAAAATTGAAACTCTCCGAAACCACCCTTGAGTCGGCTGCAGACCGGATCGATCGGGGGGCATCGACTGAACTGGGCCGAACACTCGCAAGGTGCGTGAAAGGAGGGGCGGCCTTCCATCATGCAGGTCTTGCAGCGGCCGAGCGCCACGAAGTGGAGGACGGGTTCAGGAAGGGAGCGATCAAGGTCATCTCCTCGACCCCAACTCTGGCCGCAGGCCTGAACCTCCCTGCCAGACGGGTGATCGTGCGCGACTACCTCAGGTTCAGCCAGGGGGGGATGGTCAGGATCCCGGTTGGCGAATACAAACAGATGGCCGGACGGGCCGGACGGCCGCACCTCGATCCATATGGGGAGGCGGTGCTCATCGCCAAACGGGAGAACGACCGTGAAGGTCTCTTCGAAACCTACATCGAAGCGCCGCCTGAAGAAGTCCACTCGCAGTGCAATGCCGAGAACGCCCTCCGCTCCCATATCCTCTCATTGATCACCACCGGATTTGCAAGGAGCCGGACCGACGTGCTCGCCTTTATGGAGACAACCTTCTATGCCTACGAGCACCAGGGTCGCCGTTCCACCATCCAGGAGACCGTCGAACGGGTCGTCGACGACCTGGTCGCGGCCGAGATGATCGACGAACTCGATGGATGGCTCGAAGGGACCAAGTACGGGAATCTCGTCTCCAGACTATACATCGACCCGAGAACCGCCGAGGCGATCGTCGATGGACTCAGACAGCGGCCCCCATACGCCGATGTCGGGGTGCTCGAACTCCTCTGCGAGACCCCGGACATGCTCACCCTCTTCCTGCGCAAGGACGACTACGAGTTTGTTGACCGCTTCCTCGCGGAGCGCCGCGACGAACTCTGGACCGGCGTGCCGTACGGCTACGATGACCTCGAAGGTTTCTTCCAGAGTGTCAAGACCACCATGCTCCTCCTTAACTGGGCTGAGGAGGTGACCGACGAGATGATCTGCGAACGCTTCAATGTGGGACCAGGCGACATCCACAACAAGGTCGAGACGGCGGTCTGGCTCATCCATGCGACCTCGCGCCTCGCCCACCTCTTCTCGCCAGAACTCGAAGAACCGATCGCCGAACTGGAGATCAGGGTAAAACACGGGATCAAACGCGAACTCCTCCCGCTGATCAAACTGCGCGGGATCGGGCGGGTGCGGGCGAGAAGGCTCTTCAACGCGGGGCTTACCACTCCCGAAGACCTCAAGGCCGCCGGCGTCAGGAAACTCAGCCCTGTCCTCGGCGAGAAGATCGCGGCCAGGGTCGTCGCTCAGGCGGGCGGCAAGGTGGAAGAAATTCCCGACGCGGAGACAGTCGATGAACCTATCCCTGAAACTCCAGTCGAACACCAGACTTCTTTGAGTGCATTCGGAGGAACCGAGAATGAATAAGTGCGAGGTGAGGGAGGCGATCATCGAGGTGGACTCGCTGCCGGCCTTCCTGAAGGCGATGGCCAGGATCGCAGAGGCGCACCAGACCCATATCATCTGCTTTGACGCAGATGAGATGGCCGGACGCGGTCATGCCGAGAAGGCGGTCGACCATGCGGTGCGCTCATGGCGAGAAGAGCGGGCGATCTCCAGGTCTCTGGAGATGGAGGCCCTGCTCTATGCCGCAGGTACCCGACAGTGCCGGATCGGAACAGAAATCGGGCTTCACGAGGGTACGAACCGTTCCTATGTCTGCCTCTGCCCCCCCTCCCCGGCGGCCGCCGAGGCTCTTGCCGGTCTGGTCGACTGGACCGATGAGGACTGGGAGGAGATCGACCCCGCCAGGCAACAACGGTTGATGGACCGCTTCGGGATCACGGAGGAGGAACTCGAGGCCGCAGGCGGGCGGATCAGACCCCTCGTCTATGAACGGGTGGCCCTTCTTGAGATAAACCGGTAGGCCGACCTTCCCGGTCCTATTCTCATCTTTGGGATCCGGGCAGGGCCCCTGGCACGAGATGATCCCCCGGAACCTTCACAGTGAAAATTGACGGGAGTGGCACCACGCTCTTCACGATCTCTTTTTGACAACCGTACGACGGTACAGCCTCCGGCGCGAGGATCTGAGATGACGTGGGATCATAGTGTTACAAAAAAGTATGAGAGTCTCAACAGAACTGTAGAACTGTAGAGCGATCTATCCACGCGCGTGTGAGATGATATGGAGCAGTTCGGGAACGATGATCTGTCCGGTGGCGAGGGTGACCGCACCGGTCGATCCGGGAAGGCAGAAGATCGCCTTCCCCCCGGCGACTCCGGCGGCGGCGCGCGAGAGAAGGGCCGAGGTTCCAATTTCTTCATATGAGAGCATCCTGAAGAGTTCTCCGAACCCTTCGATCTTCTTCTCAAAGAAGGGTTCCACCGCCTCGATGGTGCAGTCGTCAGGGGTCAACCCTGTACCTCCATTGTAAACAACAGCGTCGGCCACCGAGAGTGATTCGAAGAGTGAGGCCCTGATCGCCGAGGTGTCGTCTTTTACGATCATAGTGTGGATGACATGGTACCCTGCAGCCTCAAGGAGACCGCAGATCGCCTTTCCACTCGTATCGGTCTCCTCAGTCCGCGTCGAAGAGACAGTTACCACCGCGACGGTCACCTCGATGTCTTTGACATGTTCCGGTTTCATGGACAGTCCTCATTGAGTGATTGAACCTTTCCCCCAGATACCTCTTGTGGGAGGAGCGGCGAACCCCCACCCCTTCATTTCCACTGGAACAAGTGAAAGGAAGAGAGAAGAGAAAAGGAGAGATAATGCACTCCTCTGCCTCCGGATCCCCTCCCGTACCCTCTGATGTTTTTACCGAATATCCCCGCACTTAAACAGATAAAACCTGCTTTACTCCCTTAAATCCAGAATGGAGATCACCTGAGATCATCCTCATGATCTCTCCTGTACCCTCATTTTGTGCTCTCCGGATCAGTGCGATCGAGGAGGAAAAGGAGGGATCAAAAGAGGAGGAGGAGAGGATCAAAGGAGGATCAGACAGGATCAAAGAGAGATCAAAACCTGATCTGAGATTCTGGATCCAGGATCCGCGATCCCCTGATCAGAAATTCAGGATCAGAGATCCGCGATCCAGGAAGGGGTGATCTCGATCATGTCTGATCCGAGATCTCCGATCCCCTGATCAGGAATTCAGGATCAGAGATCCACGATCCAGAGAGGGGATGATCTCGATCACGTCTGATCCGAGATCTCTGATCCCCTGATCAGGAATTCAGGATCAGAGATCCGCGATCCAGAGGGGAGATGATCTCGATCACGTCTGATCTGAGATCTCCGATCCCCTGATCAGGGATCTCCAATCCTTATGATCAGGAATTCAGGATCAGAGGAGAGCTGATCCAGACTGGACTGGATCTGAAATCTCTGATCATCAGGATCATCGATGAGGGATCCGCGATCAGATCTCGCGCCGATCACGGATCATAGATCAAGTCTCGGTCAGATCGACGTGATCTCTGATCTCTGATCAGATCGGATATATAGTACAAGTCGCGAACCATACAACAAGCTGTTTTTCACTGTTTAAAAAGAAAACAGGATCCTGTTTTCTTTACGACTCCACTCGAAACAAAGGGGTGGGGGTGAACGCTCACGATCACGGCATATCTGGCTTGTTTTCTGAAAGAAAGGATCTGATTTATATAGTATCTCCAATGGAAACAAAGGGGTTATATCTCCTCGCTCCCATGGATCAGTATTCGCTCTATTACACCTGCAGCTGATACTATGTCTGAAAACGATGATCAACCCCTTGGTCTTTTCCAGAAATTCCTTAGTAACAACCGTATCTTCAAGAACCGGGAGGTGCTCAGGCACTCGTACCGACCGCAGATCCTCCCTCATCGGCGACCCCAGATCGATGCCATCGCTTCTATTCTTGCACCCGCTATCAAGGATGAGACTCCTTCGAACATTCTCATCTATGGGAAGACGGGGACCGGCAAAACTGCGTGCGTCCGGTATGTCGGGAGTGAACTAGAGAAGGTGGGCGCCGGGGTGGGGACCGGGTGTCGCGTGGTTCATCTCAACTGTGAGGTGATCGACACCCAGTACCGGGTGCTCGCTCAGATTGCCAAGAGCCTTGAGGACCTGGATGCCACCCCGAGTGATCGCGCGCGCGCTCACATTCCGATGACCGGGTGGCCGACCGACCAGGTGTACACCGAACTCAAGAACCAGCTTGAAGCAACTGGTGGAGTGCTTGTCATTGTCCTCGACGAGATCGATAAACTTGTCAAGAAAAGTGGGGACGAGACCCTCTACAACCTCACCAGGATCAACGCAGACCTTCAGGGTGCGAAGGTCTCGATAATCGGGATCTCCAATGACCTCAGGTTCACCGACTTCCTCGACCCCCGTGTCCTCTCCTCCCTTTCCGAGGAAGAGATCGTTTTCCCCCCATATAATGCCCCGCAACTCTGTGATATCCTTGCACAACGCGCCGAGATGGCCTTCGTTGAAGGAAGCCTCGAAGAGGGTGTGATCCCGCTCTGCGCAGCCTTCGCCGCGCAGGAACACGGCGACGCGCGGCGCGCCCTTGACCTCCTCCGGGTCTCAGGCGAACTCGCGGACCGCGAGAACGCCGAACAGGCAAAGGAGAAGCATGTGCGCATGGCCCTCGATAAGATCGAGACCGACTCGATGATCGAGTGTATCTCGACCCTTCCCACCCAGAGCAAGGTCGTGTTGTATTCGATGCTTCTCCTCGAGGAGATGGACAAGAAGATCTTCACTTCCGGTGAGGTGACCAGGGTCTATCGGGAGGTCTCGCGCATTGTGAACATCGACCCCCTCACCCACCGGCGGATCACCGACCTCATCTCTGAATTAAACATGCTCGGGGTGATCAACACCCGCGTCGTTTCGAAAGGACGATATGGGAGGACAAAAGAGATGTGGTTTGACAGCAACACGAAGAAAATACAGGAAGTCCTCGCGAAGGATCCGAGGCTTTCTGAGGAACGTCTCGCCCAGGTTGACCTCAACCGCCTGAAGGCATCGTTTCGGTGATTGCAATGGATGACAAAGATCGTTTGGTCCTCCATATCCTGGAGGAAAACAGCCGCGTTCCGATTGAGGAACTGGCGACCATGGTAGAGCTCCCTGTACACGAGGCCGAGGACCGGATCAGGGCGTTGGAGGCAGCAGGGGCCATCAGGAAATACTCTGCAGTCATCGACTGGGAAAAGGCCGGGGACAGTGAGGTCACCTCGATCATCGCCCTGAAGGTCTCACCAGAGCGCGACTTTGGTTATGACAAGATCGCCGAGCGGATCGCGCGCTTCAGAGAAGTGAAGACCCTCCGTCTGGTCTCGGGGCGGTATGACTTCATCATCGTCGTCACCGGACGGACGATGCAGGAAGTCGCCCGTTTTGTCTCCGAACACATCGCCCCCATGGAGCGGATCAACGAGACATCGACCCAGTTCGTAATGAAGACCTACAAAGAGAACGGGACGCCATATGACGAGCGGATCGCGGGAGAACGCCTCCCTTACTCGTTCTGAGGTGCCGTATGCGGGACTTTGTATCTAAGCGGGCGAGAGAGATTCCACCTTCAGGGATCAGGAAATTTTTTGACCTCTGTATCGGGATGGACGACGTAATCTCCCTCGGTGTCGGTGAACCGGATTATTCCACCCCCTGGAACATCAGTGAGGCGGGGATCTACTCGATAGAGCAGGGCGTCACCTCGTACACCTCGAACAAGGGGCTTCCGGCCCTGCGCGAGACGCTTGCAGCCGACCTTGCGCGTCGGTACAGGACAGACTACTCATCTGAGGACGAGATCATCATTACAACCGGGGTGTCAGAAGCGGTCGACATCGCGATCAGGGCGGTCACCGATCCCGGGGACGAGGTGCTCGTCATGGACCCGAGTTATGTCAGTTATGCCCCGTGCGTCACTCTTACGGGCGGTCGACCGGTTCCTCTCCCCTGTCTGGAGAAGGACCGGTTCAAGATCACCCCCGAGGCATTGATGGAACGGGTCACTCCGAAGACCAAGGCGCTCCTGCTCAACTACCCCAACAATCCGACTGGCGGGGTGATGAATGCAAGCGACTATCGGGGGATCGCCGACATCCTTGTGGACCACGACATTCTCCTCATCTCTGATGAGGTCTACTCGGAACTGACCTATGAGGGGACTCACTGCTCGCCGGCTTCCATTGAAGAACTCCGCGAGCGGACGATCACTCTTAACGGTTTTTCCAAGGCATATGCGATGACCGGATGGAGGATCGGGTATCTGTGCGCCCCGAAAGAGATCTGTGACGCTGCCCTGAAGATCCACCAGTATGTCATGCTCTGTGCCCCGGTGATGGGCCAATTTGCTGCTCTCGCAGCCCTGAGGCAGGCCGAGGAAGATAAAAATGAGATGGTGCGTGAGTATCGCCTCCGCCGTAACCTCTTTGTCGAAGGGTTGAACAAGATCGGGTTGCAGTGCCACATGCCGCTGGGCGCCTTCTATGCCTTCCCCTCGGTGAAGGCGACCGGACTCTCGGATGAGGAATTTGCCGAGCAACTCCTGAAGGAGGAGAAGGTCGCGGTCGTGCCTGGCAGCGCCTTCGGCCCGGCCGGCGAGGGGCATATCAGATGTTCGTACGCCACGAGTCGTGAGGATCTCTCAGTTGCAGTCGAGCGGATGGGTGAGTTTGTGTCTCACCTCCGCGGCTGAGATCCGCGCGATCCCTTTTTTGTTTGTTCATTTGATCGCGATCTTTTGTGTATGACCTTTGTCTGACAATTCTGGCCTGCTGAACCCCTTTGTTTCCACTGGAGATATTGATATTTTTTGTTCCGTATTATCTTTGTCATATTTTATGGAGGATGGTCTCCGACGATTTTTTCCAGACGTCCACACCCTTCTGAGGATGAAGGAATGAACTGCGATCTCGGAGAAAGTTCTCGCCGCGTCGGTTCCCTGGTAATGATATATATCGGTAGAAGTCGCATGCCCTGCTATGCAGAAAAGACAGATCAACGCCGTCATTGATCTTGCACTGCTTATAACTTTCTTGATCGTGGGTTTGACATCGGTAGTCCTCTTTTTCTTTCTTCCTTCGGGTGGAGGAGGTCTTGAGTGGGTTCATGCCGGAACCGGCGCCACCAACCTCAGGGTATTTCTGGGGGTGACGAGAGGGGAGTGGGTGGTTCTCCACAATATCACGGGTCTGGTTTTCATGGTGCTGATGGTCGTCCATATCCTCCTGCACATCCCCTTCTACCGTACCATCAGGCGGTGTCTCTCAGGTTCGGGAGACAAGAAGTGCGATCAGGAGTGAGGGGTAGGGGCCTTGATGATATACTTTTATCATCAAGTATCGCCCCAAATTACATGATATAGACATGTCGTGCACCATCATTGTCGGAGGATTTTTTGGGGATGAAGGAAAGGGCAAGATCGTCGCGCATATTGCCCACCAGGACCATCCCTCTATTATTTCAAGGGGAGGCGTAGGCCCGAACGCCGGACACACGGTGACGGTCGGGGACCAGAACTATGGCGTGCGGATGATCCCATCGGGTTTCGTCTATCCGAACGCAAAACTCTACATTGGGAGTGGAGTGCTCGTTGATCCGAGAGTCTTCCTCAGGGAGATCGGTCTCCTTGGCGTAGAAGGTCGGGTCTTCGTGGACGGACGTTGCGGAGTCATCGAGGAAGAGCATGTGGAACGGGACCAGAGCAGCGATCACCTGGCCAAGAAGATCGGTTCGACCGGCACCGGGTGTGGTCCTGCGAACTCCGATCGGGTGTTGCGGGTCTCCAGGCAGGCAAAGGATGTCCCTGAACTCTCTCCATATATTATCGATGTTGCGGAGGATGTTAATGCGGCCATCGATCGGGGCGATAATGTCCTTCTCGAAGGAACGCAGGGGTTCGGGATCTCCCTGTACTATGGCACCTATCCGTACGTGACGAGCAAGGACACCTCGGCCTCACAGATCGCGGCTGACAACGGGGTGGGTCCGACGAAGATCGACGATGTTGTCGTCGTCTTTAAGGCCTATCCGACCAGGGTCGGTGAAGGCCCCTTCCAGACTGAGATGTCTGAGGAAGAATCGAATACTCTCGGCTTCCAGGAGTTTGGAACCGTCACCCACCGGCTCCGCAGGATCGGTGGTTGGGACGCAAAGATGGCCAGGTACTCGGCGATGATCAACGGATGTACGATCGCCGCGATCACCGGGATCGACCACATCGATCCGGCCTGCTTTGGGGCGACTTCATACGACGAGCTCACCCCGAAGGCCATTGAATTCCTTAAGCAGGCAGAAAAGGATATCGGCGCTCCGATCGGCTTGATCTCAACCGGTCCGGAACTCTCCCAGATCATTGACCTGAGGGATGAACTGTGAAGCGCTCGCTCCTCCCCATCCTCTGCTGCCCGGTCTGCAAGGGAGACCTTGAACTCAGGGTGGTTGAGGAGAAAGAGGATGATATCATCGAAGGATCCTTGCTCTGCGGTGCGTGTGGGGTCGAGTACCCTATCAGAGAAGGTATCCCCAACCTCCTCCCCCCAGCTGATCAGGACTGAAGTATGGACGTCCCCTGTGAGATCCGGCTCAACAGATATAGGATCAATTCTATAGACCTTCCGGAGTCTGTGGAAGTCGGACCAGGGGACACGCTCGTACTGAAACTTTTCAATGAGGGTTCCCCTCTCCATCTCACCATATCGGCTCCTGATGCCGCTCGTTTCACCGATTTTGTTCATGAAAATATTTTTCTGGAAGAGGATGCAGAGATCCAGGTCTATCTCAGGAATGATGTCTTTCCGGGGACTTTCACCCTTCAGGTGATCACGGGCTATGGGGCAAACCGCTCTGATCTCCTGGTCTATGTCCGCGATCTTCCGGTTCCGAAGGAAGAAAAGTCGGTTGTGGTGCAGCAAGAACCGCAAGCCCCTCCGAAACTCCCGGTGGTTCCGTTTGCTATTGTAACTGTGGCGGTCCTTCTCTTCATAATCTACGTGGGGACCGGGCTCACCGCCTTTGAGGCCTCGGCCTTCCTTCTTCTCATTGCAGGGGTGCTCGCTGCGTGGTTCCTGCGGCCCTGACCCTTTTTTTTGCCCTGGTTCTCGATCGGTTGTTCGGTGACCCCCACACGCCGTTCCATCCTGTCGCCCTCTTCGGGCGGTTTGTCGGGTGGTGGGGCCGCCCTGTGCGCTATCCAGTATATCTTCAGCGCGTGGTGGGGGTCGTTCTCTGGATCTTCTCGGTGCTGCTCTTTGCTTTTCCTTTCTGGATGGTCGAGTGTTATCTTCCGCCTCTCGTCCTCCTCCTCGTCTCCCCCTTCCTCCTCAAGGTAACCTTTGCCTGGCGCTCCCTTGAGGAGCATGCTTTCGCCGTCGAGACGGCCCTCTCCAGTGGAGGCCTTGAAGAGGGTCGGCGGGCCGCCGGGATGCTGGTCTCGCGCGACACCGCCACCCTGAGTGCCGAGGAGATCCGCTCTGCGGCCTATGAGTCGGTGGCCGAGAACCTCTCCGACTCGGTCGTCGCCCCACTCTTCTGGTTCGCGGTCTTCGCCCCCTTTGGGTTGGGGCTCACGGCGGCGGCGGTGTATCGGGCGATCAACTGCATGGACGCGATGCTCGGCTATCCTGATGAGCGGCTCCGGTTGGGTTGGTGGGCCGCCAGAGCCGACGACCTCGCAAACCTCCTCCCTTCCAGGCTGACAGGGCTGGTGGGACTTGTCTACTTCGCGGTGAAAGGCCGGTTCGCGCCGGCGTTGCAGACGCTCCGCGCCGACCGGAGGAAGCGGCCCGGTCCCAACGGCGGATGGCCGATGAGTGTCATCGCCGGCGGGGCCGGGGTGAAGTTTGTCAAGCCGGGGATATACACCATTGGTCCCGGAGAGCGGAGCCTCGTTGACGGCGGTCCGGAAATTATTGGAGCTGTACGAGGTATTACGCTTGGATTTTGCTCGTTTGCGATCATCGCACTATTTTTATTGGGTTGACTGTCCAATAGGTAGGAATAATGAAACTTGAGGAACTGAGGTACGGCACCGAGCTCCTGAAGCGGGGCTTTGCGTCCATGCAGAAGGGAGGGGTCATCATGGATGTGGTGAACGCCGAGCAGGCACGCATCGCTGAGGAAGCCGGCGCTGTTGCCGTGATGGCGCTTGAGCGGGTTCCGGCCGATATCAGGAAAGCCGGTGGAGTGGCGCGGATGGCCGACCCTGAGAAGGTCATCGAGATCATCGACGCCGTGTCCATCCCGGTGATGGGCAAGGTGCGGATCGGTCACTTTGTCGAGGCCCAGGTGCTTGAGACGATCGGCGTCGATATGATCGACGAGAGCGAGGTTCTCACCCCGGCAGACGAGGAGTACCATATCGAGAAGATGAAGTTCACCGTGCCGTTCGTCTGCGGTGCTCGCAACCTCGGCGAGGCGATGCGCCGGATCAACGAGGGTGCGGCGATGATCAGGACGAAGGGCGAGGCCGGGACCGGCAATGTTGTCGAGGCGGTGCGGCACATGCGGGCGATACAGGGCGAGATCCGGGAGATTGCCGGTATGGACGAGCAGGAACTCCGAGCCCGTGCCCGCGCGATCGAGGCGCCATATGAGATTCTTGCCGAGACGGCGAAGATGGGCCGCCTCCCGGTTGTGAACTTCTCTGCGGGTGGGATCGCTACGCCATCCGACGCCGCGCTCATGATGCAGATGGGTGCGGACGGTGTCTTCGTTGGGTCAGGGATCTTCAAGTCCTCGAACCCTCAGAAGATGGCGAAGGCAGTTGTCGAGGCTGTTCACCACTACACCGACGCAAAGGTCATCGCCGAGGTGAGCCGCGGCATCGGTGACCCGATGAAGGGCCTGGACATCCATGAACTCAAGGGAGAAGAGAGGCTGCAGGAGCGTGGCTGGTAAGAAGGTCGGCGTCCTCGCCCTGCAGGGGGACGTGAGCGAACATGTCCAGGCCTTTGAGGTCGCCCTTGGAGGGGACGGCGAGGTCGTGCCGGTCCGCATGCCGGCCGACCTCGAGGGCTGCGACGCCCTCGCCATTCCCGGCGGCGAGTCGACGACCCTTGCCCGACTGATCGCCGAGAGCGGTCTCCGTGAGGCGATCCGATCTTTCGAAGGCGGGATCTTTGCGACCTGTGCCGGGATGGTGCTGGTCGCGACCGAGATCAACGATTCCAGGTTTGAACCTCTCGGCATCGTCGACATCACCATCGAACGAAACGCCTTCGGGCGGCAGCGCGATTCCTTCGAGGCCGACCTCGAGGTCGCAGGGCTTGATGAACCCTTCCACGCGGTCTTCATCAGGGCGCCGATGGCGACGGCCGCAGGCCCTGATGTCGAGGTGATTGCCAGGATAGACGAGGGGATCGTTGCCGTCAGGCGAGGAAAGCATATGGTCCTCTCCTTCCACCCCGAACTCTGCGGCGATCTCAGATTGCACAGGATGTTCCTTGAGGCCCTCTGAGGAGGGATCTTTTTTTTCAATTTTTAGAGGGTGGGTCTGGAAAGAATACGGTAAATCGAGTTCTTTCATCGGTGTATGCCTCAAAAACGCCGCCAATCTGATCGGAAAGAACGCTGACCAACCTTATCCCGAGTTTTCCCACATTGTCTGTGATAATATCTGGAGAAACCCCGATACCGTCGTCTTCCACGGTGAGGCACAATGTCGCTGCTTTTTTGTGGAGGCCGACCTGAACTGTTCCTGTTTTCCTCCCGAGGAATGCATGTTTAATGGCGTTTGAAACAAGTTCGTTCACGATCAGCCCGATCGGAATCGCGGTGTCGAGATCGAGGGTGATATCGTCGATATCGGTCTTGATGACGAACTCTGAACTTGACGCGTAAGAATCATGGATCTCAGAACAGAGGGTGGAAATATAGATCTTCACATCGATCGACGCCAGATTTTCTGACATATAGAGGTTCTCGTGGACGAGGGCCATCGCAATGATCCGGCTTTCGCAGTTTTTGAGTAGGTCGATAGCTTCGGGATCTCTGATGGTGGATCCCTGGAGAGAGAGGAGGCTTGCGATCTGTTGCATGTTGTTCTTGACGCGGTGATGGATTTCCTTGAGCAGGACGTCCTTTTCTCTGAGAGAATTTTTCAACTTTGTCTCGTAATCCTTCTGAACAGTGATATCGACGAGCGATATCACGCTCTTCTTTGTTCCCGGGATGAGGGCGATGGTTACGATGACATTGTGGATCGAACCGCCCTTTGCGACAAAGCAGGAGGTATAAACCTGGGGCACGTCTCCGCCTTCTTTACATCTCTTCTGGTGGAACTCAAGCATTTGATCGAGATCCGCCCCGGTAAAGAAGTGTTCCCATCGAACAGTTCCCTCAATCTCGTTTTTCGCATATCCCGAGAGTTCGGCAAAACCAGAATTGGCGAGGGAGATCATGAGATCCTCCTCGATGATCACTGTGGCGGCACCTGAAGCTTCGAACAGCGTCCGGTAGAGATTTTCTGACTGTCGCAGTTCTTCTTCTATCTTTCTCTCTGTGGTGATGTCGCGGAAAACGAACTGAATGGCCTGATGTCCCTGGTTGGTGGTCGGGATCATTGTCGCTTCGACATACGGGCTCGTTCCGTCTGCCAGACAGAGTCTGACTTCGTTGAAATAGGAAGACCAGATTCCGGTGTGGATCTTCTGGAGTTCGTTCCGGACCGTTTCGTGAGATTCTGGGTGGATGTACGACCAGAATGAGCGTTCTCCAAATTCTTCGAGAGAGGTCACTCGCAGCACCTTCAGGGCTGCGGCATTGAGATGGATAATTTTACCTTCGCAGGTGATCCCGATCGCCTCTGGGGTCATGGTAATGAG
The DNA here is from genome assembly GCF_017357525.1 of Methanofollis aquaemaris. Classification (NCBI taxonomy): domain Archaea; kingdom Methanobacteriati; phylum Methanobacteriota; class Methanomicrobia; order Methanomicrobiales; family Methanomicrobiaceae; genus Methanofollis; species Methanofollis aquaemaris. Next base: position 1,679,825 of record NZ_CP036172.1, read on the forward strand.
GCGCCGGTAACATTCTTCAGTCTCTCTGAGGGTCTCAATTGTTTTCTTTTTCAGGGTAATGTCCTCTCCGGAGGCGAGTATTGAGTATATGTCTCCGTTTTCATCCTTTAAAGGGCGAAGATCCCATGAGATCTGACGTTCGCTTCCGTCTCCGGTCAGGATTGGGTTCTCGAATTCTTTGATGCTTATCCGGGATCCAGAAAGGATGGTAAAACAGGCTGTTATTACTTTTCCCCTTGCATGGGTCGGCAGAAAGTGCTCAGTCCATTTCTTCCCGATGATCTCGGATTCAGGGTAGCCGAGGATTGAACAGCCTTTCTGGTTGATCATCCGCACGACCATGTGATCGTCGATAACAAGGAGGATCACACCCGCCACATCGAGGTAGTGTCTTGTCCTGGCGCGTTCTTCCTGCTTTTCCCATTCTGCTCTCTTCATTCTGCTGATGTCGACGACAGTGCAGACGATCTGTTCGTCTGGTGCCGGTCCTGCCGAGATCAGGACTGCAAGCAGGGTTCCGTCGCGGCATCGGAACTCAGTCTCGATCTCTTTATTTTCTCCACCTTTCATTGTCTGGTTAAAGAGTATGGTGGCCCTCTCGTCCTCCCAGATCTGGTCCAGACGTTGGAGGCTATCATGATCGCGGTACCCGAGCATCGAGAGAAGGCGGTCATTTGCCTGAATGATCGCGCCGTCCCTTCTCAGAAGGAAGATCCCGGCGGCTGAGGCGTCATAGATGCTGCGGAGTTTGCTCTCTTTGATACTCAGTCTGTGTGAGAGGATGGACGTGAGGGTGCCGATCCCGATGAGAACTGTTGCTTTGATGACAGCCACCGGGATCTCGGCCAGGTCTGGAAAATAGACCAGATTTAATAGCAGATATGAGGTGCCGACCAGAAACGAGAATTGAATGCCGTAGTTTGGTTGTCGATAGGCGATGAGAATAATGGGGAGGTACAGGACTACAGGAATTATGCTCTTTACACCGTTCAGAAACCCGAATATAACGATCCCGAAACTCAATACTGTCAAAAAAATGGGGAAAATGGTCCAGAAATCGACTGCAGATCTGCAAGTCTGATGGATCTTCCGCCAATTATTCCCGGACATTTAGTGTTATATATCGGTTTATGGAGAGTAATACCTTCTCTTTAAGAAATATGGTAGTTCATGGTTCAGATTTTTTTCACCTCTTCCTCAATGACCTTCTGGAGATCGATCCAGATGATGAGGTTCTCATCCTGCGTCTTTGTCACCTTTTCATCGGTACTCGCTCTGATAATCCCCTTGACATAGGCCTCTTTTGCCATCGTCTCATCCATCTGGACCACGTCGTCCCTGCCGACCCGCAGGACGGAATGAACATCGTCGACGATGATCCCGGTGTTCGACCCGTTTGCGGCTTCGGAGACCAGGATGATGATCTTTCTTGTTTCTGCATTTGTCTTTTCAGGGAGGCCGAGGAGCCTGTTCAGGTTCAGAATGGTGGTGATTTCGCCTCGAAGATTGATGATCCCGGCGATATGTGACGCCGCCCTTGGTATCGGCGTGATCGGCACCATCTCGACGATCTCCCGTGCGAGGTTGATGTCAAGGGCATAGTGGGTGCCCCCGATCTCAAACTCGACAACGTCTGTGATATCCATCTCGCTCGCCTATACCCTGAACTGTGCCATCGTCTCTTTCAGTCCATGTGCCATGGAACCGAGTTCGTTGGTGACACTCTCGATCTCTTCGGTCGAGGCGCTCGCCTCCTCGGCGAGGGCGGCAAGGTCGCTCACCTCTTTTTGCGTCTCCTGCGTCAGTCTCGTACCTTCATCGACGGTATGAACGACAGCATTACTCGTGTTTGCCTGGTCTTCGATGGCTTTCGCCATTTCGCTCATATCGTGGGTCACCGCCACGGCACCCTCGACGATCTTGTTCAAGGCAAGGATCGCGTTGTTCACACTCTCGACACTTGCGGTGATCTCGTTGTTCGCAGACTTGATGGCTGTCGCTGTCTTCTCGCTCTTTGCCTGGATGGAGGTGATCAGGGTTTCGATGTCGTTCGTGGCCTTCTTTGATTCACCTGCAAGGTTTCTGACCTCGCCTGCGACGACAGCGAACCCTCTGCCATGTTCGCCCGCTCTTGCCGCTTCGATCGCAGCGTTCAGCGCGAGGAGGTTGGTCTGGTTTGAGATATCGGTGATGAGTTTGACGATCTTGTTGATCTCGTGCATCTCCTCGTTGAGTTGAGTGATATCGGTCACACTCTCGGTGGCGATCTCGTCGACTACGGCGATCTTCTCGTTTGCCTCCTTGCCGAGGCCCTGGGCGTCACTGCCCATCTTTGCCACATTTTCTGCTCTTCCGAGGACTTCCTGCGAGGTGCTTGCCATCTCCTCGTTCGATGCCGAGAGGTCGCCGATGCGGTGACTGATCTCTTCCATTCTGATGAGGAGATCCCGGTTGAGGTCTGCACACCGCTGACTCGTGATTGCCACCTGTTCAGCGGCCTTTGAGATCTCGCCGGACCCCCTGCTCGCGTCCGAGACTCCGGCCTCCACCTGCTCGACCGCCTGCTGGATCTGCCCCACCATGGCGGCAGACTTTGTGCCCAGATCGTTTAATGACTGTTTAAATTTCTGGAAATCGCCTGCTACAGAAATATCCTCGGAGAACCGAGTGGTATAATCGCCTTTTGCAAAGCACCCTGAGACTCGCATTGCTTCGTTAATCGGGGCAACGACGACATCCATCAGACGGTTCATGCCCTCGATGACGTTGGCGTACTCCCCCTGATGTTTTGATGCGTCGGCCCGTTTTGAAAGTTCTCCCCGCCTGCCTACCTCTGCAAGCATTTCTGCGTCGTCCACGAGGGCGCGAAGATGCTCCGCCGTGGCGATGAAGGCCGGGATCATCTGGTCGTTCTCTGACTTCCGCCCGGCGCGCTTGAGGTCGTCAAGTTGTTCCAGGTTGCCTACACCGAAGGTGATCACACCTGCCTGGATGCGGAGGAGACTGCTCTGCACACCATTGATCGCCTCCGCGATCTTCGCAAAGCCACCCTGGTAGTTTCCTTCGACCTTCCGGGTGTAATCATTCTGTGCCATCCTCTGGAGGACGTCGTAACCCTCCTTAAGAGCTTCAAGACCATCGGTGCAGTTGTTGAAACTCTCTGCGAGCTGTTTGAATTCCCCTTTGTAAGTTGAAGCATCAACTCTTTCAGGGATTATACCCTTGCCGATGAGTTCGACATCTTGTGCGGCGCGTTGGATGGGCACGATGACGGCTTCGAGGAGGGTGTTGACGCTTTTTGCGATCTCCAGGAAGTCGCCTTCGGCGTCGAGGCTGGCGCGGGTTGAAAGGTTCCCGTTCCGCGCCTCCTCGCCGACATGGAGAAGATCCTGCACGGTCTGCTTCTGGGCGGTGATGTCCGGGAAGTACTCGACCGCCCCGATGATCCGGCCATTTTCGTCGTGATGGGCCACACTGGTGCAGTTCTCCCACCGACCGTCATCATACAGAATGTCAATGCTGTTTGTCTTCCCGGTTTCCATAGCCACCCGGCCGGGACAGTTCCTTGATTTGCAGATATCGGCATTGTATAGGTCATAGCAGTGCTTCCCGAGGCACTCGCTCTCCTTCATCCCCAGTGCGGCTGCTGCAGCCTGATTGATGAAGAGGATCCTGTAATCCCTGTCGATGACATGAAGGGGAAGAGGGATGAGATCGATCCCCTCCAGCACCATCTCAGACCTATTGAGTTCTTCTTCTGGTTTTATATCCTCAGATACGTTTTCCTTGAATTCTGTGTCCTTTGCTTTCATTCTGATGCCTCTTGATGTTGTCGTGGTTTCTGCTGTCATCAGCGGTTGCAGGACATCCGGGGATATCCCACAGGGTTATGACCATTGCCTATCAATATTGATAGGCAGATCTGATGACAGATTGTAAGTCGATTTTATATATATGTGTTTCCACTTGGTGTGCAGAGTTTATGGCTGGCTTTCGTAATACCTTTAATTTAGAAGGGTTTAAAAATGGGAAAAGGGAAGGAAATTTGTTTGTCTCGATATCCTAATGGATCAGCCGGGGAGTGTTCACGGGTCATCGAACTTCTCCGTGAAGAACCGAGAGGTCTGTCCACCTCTGAAATCTCGCGAAGGCTTGGAATGAACCGGAACTCGGTGGCAAAATATCTGAACATCCTCGTCGTATCCGGACATCTTGAGATGCAGGAGGTCGCCGTCGCAAAGGTCTATTATCTCTCTCATCGGGTTCCTATCTCTGCCATGCTCGACTTTTCCTCGGATCTCATCCTCGTGCTCAACGGGGCGGGGAGAGTGGTGCAGTTCAATGACAACTTTCTCTCCTTCACTGGCATGGAACGAGAGGAGGTGCTTGGTAAGGATGTGCACCGACTCGACGCCCACTTCTTCTCACATCTTCGGGAAGGGGGGTTGATACGCGAAGCCCTCAGAGGAAAAAAGATGGTACAGGAATTGCAGTTTGAGAAGGATGGAGAGATCTTTTTCTTTGTGGCAAAACTTGTTCCGACTGTCTTCGAGGACGGTGATCCGGCCATGACGATCCTTTTTGAAGATGTCACCGCAGCGCGGCAAGCAGAGGTCGAACTCAGAGAGGCGCTCACAGAGAAAGAGAATCTTCTTGCAAACATCCACCAGAGGGTGAGGAACAACCTCCAGATCATATCGAGTCTCCTTGCCCTCCAGGCATCCAGCATGGGAGAGGGAATAAATTCTGAGATCATTCGGAAAACCGAAGGGCGCATAGGGGCCCTGGCGCGGGTCCACGATCACCTCGACCGCTCTCCTGATCATGTCCGCGTCAACCTCGGAGAGTACCTCGCCGATCTGGTTGAAGACCTCGCGAAGACCGCCTCATTCCCGACCGAACAGGTCTTCACTGTTGTCAACCCCCCTGAGATTCATCTCAGGCTTGATGTTGCGATCCCTCTTGGTCTGGTCGTGAACGAACTCGTCTCAAATGCGCTCTCTCATGCCTACCCTGAAGACAGACCCGGCACAGTCAGAGTGGAAGGTGTGGTTGAGGGTGGGGATCTCACACTCCTGGTCCAGGACGAGGGTATCGGGATGCCCGGGGACTTTGACCCCGCCGCACCCGGGTCTCTTGGCCTCAATCTTGTCAGGACCATTGTCGAGGGTGAACTCGGGGGCTCGATGGAGATCTCTAACGACAACGGCGTGGGTCTCCGGGTCACCTTCCCTCTTGGGGGTGAGGCACCATGATCCCTCTGCGGGTGCTTGTCGTGGAGGACGCTGCAATCATTGCGCTTGATATTGCAAGCCGGGTGAAGCGACTCGGGCATGAGGTTGTCGGCGTCGCTTCGACAGCGGAGATGGCGTGCGAAAAGGCCTGTGAGGCCCATCCGGATCTGGTATTGATGGACATTAACCTCAAAGGAGAGCAGGACGGCATCGAGGCTGCGTCCCGGATCGTAGATGAACTCGGGATCAGGAGTGTTTTCATCACTGCATACTCGGACAAAGGGATGAAAGAACGGGCCCTTGCCACCCATCCTCTCGGGTATATCGTCAAGCCGATCAGGGAAGTTGACCTGGAGAAGGTGCTTGCACGGGTGGAAGAGGAGGTCCGGGAGGCCCGACGCACCTGATCTGATGGCGAGTCTGGAACAAGAGGTCGCCAGGAGCATGCACTTGAATGACAGAAATTTTTTGCCGTGAAGAAATTCTCTGTACTGGTTTTTGTGCGGGCGGCTGACCGCGCCCCGGTCCCCTGTGTGAAGAGCGTGATCTTGGGGCTCTCGGGTCAGTTATTTGAGGAATGACTGAGCACTAGACCAGTCCTTCGATCCCCTCGGCGATGAGGGTGATCGCAAGAGCTGCAAGGACCATGCCGAAGACATTGGTCAGGACGCCGCTGGTCGTCTCGCCGAGCATCCTCTGGATCGTCCCGGCATACCTGAGGGTGAACCAGGTGAAGGCGAGGGTGAGGAGGAGGGCCGGCAGGGTCACGAGAATGCCGCACTTGGTCGAGAGGAGGATCACCGTCGTGATCGCCCCCGGCCCGCAGATGAGAGGTGTGCCGATGATGACCCCGATGTTCTTCTGGTGGCCTGTTGTATCCGGAGAATACTCGATCCCGAGCGCCTGCTGCATCCCGATGATGAAGAGAAGAAGTCCGCCCGCCACCTCGAAACTCGGGAGGGTGATCCCGAGGAGATTGAAGATCGGAAGCCCGAGGACGAGGAAGGTGATCATCAACCCGCCTGCTACGGCTGTGGCGATGCCGGCTTGTCTTCTCTTTTCTTCACTCCCGTATCCCCTGGTGAGCCCGAGAAACGCCGGGATCACCAGGAGCGGGTGGAGAATGATGAAGAGCGTGGCGAAGGCGTACAGAAAGGCAGTGACGGGGTCTTCCATCTTCATTCTCCGGTCGTGATCGCTCGCCTATCCGGCGAGCCCGGTCACCCCTTCGGCAATGAGTCTGACGGCGATCGCCGCGAGAAACATCCCGAGCACCTTTCCCATGATATCGGTGACGGTCTCGCCGAGGATGCGCATGATATCTGCGGCATACCGCAGAATAAGCCAGGTGACAGCGAGGCAGAGGACGAGAGCGGCGGCGGTGATGGGGATGCCGCACTTTGTCGAGAGAAGGGTGATGGTCGTGATCGCCCCCGGCCCGCAGAGCAACGGGGTGCCGATAAGGACTCCTGCGATATTTTGCTGTGCTTTCAGGTCGTGGGGCAACTCGACGCCAAGCGCCACCTGCAACCCGAGGATGAGCAGGAGGATCCCGCCCGCCACCTTGAAACTCGCCGGGGAGATCCCGAGGAGGTCGAAGATTGCGAGGCCGAAGAAGAGGAAGACGGTAAGGATGGCACCGGCTACTCTGACTGCCAGCCAGGCCTGTTGTGCCTTCTCTTCAGGTCGACATCCCTCGGTGAGCCCGACAAAGATCGGGATGGAAAGGAGGGGATCGAGGATGATGAAGAGCGTGGCGAATGCATAGAAGAGGACAGAGAGGGGGGTGTCCATTATCATCTGTACTCAAGATACGGAGAAATACTTTTCAGAGATCTGTTCCGCCTACCTCAGGGAGGGGCCGGGATATCTGTCCGATGTCGGGCTGGCAGGGAAAGAGCGCTCCCAACGGTGCAGGGTTCTGAGCGAATTTTTTCCCTTGTGTCCGCCAATAGAAGAGGGATGATGCAGAACGAGCGTCTTCTGGTCCTTCTTGTCGATGACGATCCCGAAGTGCTGGAGAGGACAAAACGGTGGTTTGAGGAGAGTGGGGAGTTTCTCTGTATCAGCGCCCCCTCCGCGGACGTCGCCCTCGACCTTCTGCCCGGCGGCGGGTTCGACGCCGTCGTCTCAGACTATCAGATGCCGGGGATGGACGGGGTCACCTTCTTCAGAACCCTGCGGGCGCAGGGTTCCCGGATCCCCGGTGTCCTGTACACCGGGATGGGTCGCGACTCGGTGCTTGAGGATGCGCTTGCTGCAGGTGCCTCATTCTATGTACGAAAAGGGGTGGGGACCAGGGCCGAACTGATCGAACTTGCTCATGCTGTCCGTGCGGCCGTGGTCCTTGGCGGGCGGATCTAAAGCATCTTTTTTTACGAACACCAGGGCGAGGAACATCATCACGATATTGAGGTAATTTTGGGCCCTGTAGAAACCATCCTCTTTTCATCCCCTCAACCCCCCTATGACCTGAATTCATCGCCTTCCCTCATTCTTGCGCCGGGGGCGCTGCCCCCGGACCCCTGGGATGAAGATAGGGCCGGGAAGGCGCCATTGATGCACCTGAAGAGGGGGTTGTCGTCCTCGCCCCTATCCTGATTATCAGGGGCTGACCACACCCTTGTTCCTGTGTGAACATCAGGTTCCTGGCTCGATGACATCAAGTCGCTCGACACATGTCCTGGGTTCGTCCCTGATGTTTCTTGAAGATCCGGAGCATGCCTCCTTTCCCTGACCGGTCCTGATCGCAGATGAAGGTGGTGGGATGCTCTGCTTTGATTTCGGGATCATCGTCCCTTTAATCAGGGATTTGAAAAGAAAAAAGAAAAATTAGAGGAAGATCGGTGCAAAGACGACGGCCACGATGGACATCAGCTTAAGCAGGATGTTGATGGCCGGGCCCGAGGTGTCCTTGAACGGGTCACCGACGGTGTCGCCGGTGACGCCGGCCTTGTGGGCGTCGGAACCCTTGCCGCCGTAGTTGCCCTGTTCGATGTACTTCTTGGCGTTGTCCCAGGCACCGCCGGCATTTGCCATGGTGATGGCGAGCATGAACCCTGAGACAAGCGAACCCGCGAGCAGACCGCCGAGGGCGCCCTTGCCGAGCACGACACCGACAAGGATCGGGGCGACGATGGCGAGGAGACCGGGTGCGATCATCTCTTTCAGGGCCGAGTGAGTGGAGATGGCGATGCAGGACTCATAGTCCGGCTCCGCCTTGCCTTCCATCAGGCCCTTGATCTCCTTGAACTGGCGACGGACCTCGACGACGATCTCGTAGGCCGCACGCCCCACGGCCATCATGGTCATGGAGGAGAAGAGGAACGGGAGCATCGCACCGATGATCAGACCGATGAAGACCGGGGTGTCAAGGATGTCGATGGCGATGGTCCCGCCGTCCAGGCTGACCGCGTGGGCATATGCCGAGAAGAGAGCGAGCGCGGTGAGTGCCGCGGAACCGATGGCAAAACCCTTGCCGATGGCGGCGGTGGTGTTGCCGACTGCGTCGAGGGTGTCGGTGATCTCACGGACTTCAGGATCCTGGTGGGACATCTCGGCGATACCGCCGGCATTGTCGGCCACCGGCCCGTATGCGTCGACCGCGAGGGAGATACCCAGGGTGGCGAGCATACCGACAGCCGCGATGGCGATGCCGTACAGACCGGCGAACTGGTAGGCGAAGTAGATCGCGATGCTGATGATGATCACCGGGAAGAGCGTGGACTCCATCCCCTTTGCAAACCCGGTGATGATGTTGGTCGCGGATCCGGTCTGACAGGACTTTGCGATCTCGAGGGTGGGTTTGCGCTCGAAGGAAGTGTAGTACTCGGTGATCTGGCCGATGAGGAACCCGGCGATGAGGCCGGCGATGGTGGCGACGAAGACACCGAAGCCGTACTCCCCGAGGAGCATATTGGTGATGAAGTAGGTGGCGACCACCACGAGGACGAGCGCGACAAGGAGGCCCTTGTTGAAGGCCATGTGGATGGCGCTCGACTCAGCCCTGTTCGTCCTGACGAAGAAGGAACCGATGATGGAAGCGATGATCCCGACCGAGGCGATGATGACCGGGAGCAGGATGACATTCATCTGGTCGATGTTCGGGAAGGCGACGGCGGCGGTTGCGGCGCCGAGGAGCATCGTCGCGATGATGGAACCGACATATGACTCATAGAGGTCTGCACCCATCCCGGCGATGTCGCCGACATTGTCACCGACATTGTCTGCGATGACGGCCGGGTTCCTGGGGTCGTCCTCAGGGATGCCTGCCTCGACCTTACCGACGAGGTCTGCACCGACGTCGGCTGCCTTGGTAAAGATACCGCCGCCGACACGGGCGAAGAGAGCGATCGAAGACGCACCCAGGGAGAACCCTGCGAGGATGTTCACGATCTGGGCCTGTTCCATCCCGGGCATAAAAGTGGTGAGCCCGATGAAGGAGATGGAGAGTCCGAAGAGGCCGAGACCGACGACAGACATGCCCATGACGCTGCCGCTTGCAAAAGAGACCTTGAAAGCCTCAGCGATGCCGCGACGGGCTGCGTTGGTCGTCCTGCCGTTGGCGTTCGTTGCGGTGAACATGCCGATGTAGCCCGCGGTTGCCGAAAGTACGGCACCGAGCACAAAACAACCCGCAGTGAGCGCGCCGTCAGGCAGTATCACCGCTATAACAATAGCCAACACCACGACAAACACAGCGATGGCCTTGTACTGCCTGTTAAGGTAGACCATGGCCCCGTTGTGGATCGCCGCGGTGATCTTTTTCATGACCTCGGTGCCTTCGCCTTCCTTTTTGACTCTCATAAAGGAGTAACCTGCAAAAAGGAGGCCCAGAAGAGCACACAGAGGTGCCAGATACACGATTGGATCCATGTTTTTTCTATCCTCCGAGCGATGATTATTCCATCAAAACCCGGTTGCTGTTCCTCTATGTATCTGACGTTCCAATGATAAAAAGAGAGCGATTTTATTGGTATGGGCGTTCGACGATCCCATACTGACTGGCGACGGGGCCTCTATTTCTGCTGATATGAAGATATTTTTCGGGGCCGTGCCGATTCAGGGTGGTGTGCCTGAAAAATCGAAGACTTCCGGCTCAAGACTCTGGAGGTCGAGAACGACCGCCTGTGCCGGGGTGGGCACCAGATTCATCTGTTTCTGGAAGGCGGTCTGAGACTGCCAGGTGCCTGCGTTGACCATCAGAACACCCCGGTAGCGCTTTATTCCGGAAATATGGACGTGGCCGGTGTGGAGTACCTCAGGTACCGGATCGATGACGAGGCGGTCGTCTCTTCCCGGTGCGATGGGGGTCCGCAGACCATAGGTGGGGGCAAGGTGGCGGCGCTTCAGCATCTCTTCCATGATCTCCTCGGGGTGGCGATACGATGCCCCGGGGATCATCCCGATCATGTCATCGTAGGACCGGCCATGGTACATCAACACCCGCACACCCTGGATGAGGACCATGGCCGGGTTCTCGACCCAGATGCAGTTTGGAGGGTACCCGTCCCTGAACTCCGGGGGGATGGCAGGCTGCGGTTCCGCGCCCCGCACCACGTCGTGGTTGCCTGGCGAGAGGACAATCTTGATCCGTTGCGGGAGCGCGGCGAGCATCTCGCCGAAGGCGCGGTATTGTTCGTAGATATTGGTGATCACCAGTTCTTTGTCCTGGTTGGGATAGATCCCGATCCCGTCGACCATGTCTCCGGCGACGAGGAGATAGCCGACATCGTCCTGGTCTGAGAGCCAGTCGGCGAAGCGGTGCCAGGCGTCTTCAAGGAAGGTGTCGGAGCCGACGTGGACATCGGAGATCAGCACCGCCTTGCCCGGCCGCTCTGAACGAAAGGGTGCGTTGTTGATCGGGATGTCGGGTCTGATCAGGTTATCGGCGAAAAAGATGTTGCCGTCGTTTGAGAGTTTGCCCTTGACCCCGATCACCTCGTCGGGGAGGAGTTTCTCGGCTTCTTCGAAGCCGTCCCGAGATCTATTGAAGAGCACCCGCATCGTGGCGGTGGGATCTTCGAGTTCCACAATTTTGTTGCCTTTCGCGCTGTTTCGGATATCGGAAACCATCCCGGTGAAGGAGATCTCCTCCTCGCGGTACCGCCCGTTCCTCCCCAGGGCTTCGATGGGGATCGGCTGGATCCGGCTCCGCATGACAGCGGAGAGTTTGGTGTACCGGTCTTTGAAGTAGTTCACGTACTCCTCGAATTCTCTGATCCCTTTAGCCGTGTTTTCTTTGCCCTGGAGGACTTCGATCTCTGGATCGGCCAGGAACCGGATCCCGTCGCGCATCTTCTTCGGGGTTTCCGGGGTGGATGCCGGAGGTATTGAGGAGTGGTCTATCACAAAGGAATTGGTCGGCGCTCCGGCGATGATCCGATCGATGAGCGTGGGGTCGTCCTGTTCCTTTATGAAGTCCACCACGTCCTGAGTGACCTGAAAGGAGGCGTCCAGGAACCTGGCGACGATCTCCTCGTCGCAGAGCATTGGTGATCAGTTGGGGATGCAGGGAGTTCATCCTTTGCATCTCTGAAGTTTGGCTGTGGGGAAAATTTTTTCCCGATCAGACCAGAGTATGAAGTATGGTGGAGATCGATGGGTCTGAACTCCCTGCGAGGAAGGCCGAATTTCTCAAAATCGTCTATCAAATGGGTGGGGTTGCCCACACCAACGACCTTGCAGCCACACTCGGGGTCTCTCCCTCGACCGCGACGAAGGCGGCCGCCGCACTCACCAGTGCCGGGTACCTCGAACACACCCCCTACCGGGGGTTCACGCTCACCAAAAGTGGAGAAGAATATGCACGGTTCCTGGTCAGGAGACACCGTATCGTCTCCCTTGCCCTGAGTCGATTCGGACTCTCGTCCGAGGAGGCATGCCTTGAGGCGAGCAAGATCGAGTCCTGTGTTTCCAGAGAACTCGTCGACCGGATCTGCGCGTCCCTCGGTCACCCGATGATGAGCGGGTGCGGGCCCATTGAGCACGATCATTCCTGCTTCCCTGAAGAACTCTGAGCCGCGGAAGGCGTATATAGGGCGCCCGCAATATTTGGGTGCACACCAAATTTCAGGAGGAATCTCAGATATCAGGGATGCGATATGGGGGGCAGGCACTCTGTGGTGCAGTGCTTGTCCTATCTTTTATTTTTGTTGCAGGCTGCCTGGGGGAGGGAGATACCGGTGCAGATGGAAAGGTATTGGTCGCCGTGACCATCCCGCCGCAGGCGGAATTTGTGGAAGCGGTCGGCGGCGACCGCGTGGACGTGATGGTTCTCGTCGGTCCGGGCGATAGCCCGCACACGTACGAACCGACACCCGGGCAACTTGCCAGACTTGGCGAGGCGGCGATGTACGCCAGAGTCGGTTCTGGCGTTGAGGTCGAGAATGCCTGGATGAAAAAGATTGCAGGATTAAATCCGGATATGCTCGTCGTCGACTGCTCTGAAGGGATCGAGATCGTCGACGGCGACCCGCATATCTGGCTCTCTCCAAAAAATGCCGCCACGATGGTCAGAAATATCTGCGACGGCTTGAGTGCCGTCGATCCCGATGGGAAGGCGACCTATGAGGCGAACCGGGATCGGTATCTTGCCGAACTCCGGGCTCTCGACACCGAAATCGTCGCTTCCCTCGATGGCCATGAGGGGAAGGCTGTCCTCGTCTATCACCCGGCATGGGGATACTTTGCCAGGGACTATGGGCTGGTGCTGATCCCGATCGAGGAAGAGGGCAAAGAACCGACCCCCCAGGGACTGCAGCACCTCATCGATCAGGCGCGGGCGGAAAATATCAGTGTCGTCTTTGCCTCGCCGGAGCAGTCGACGCGGAGTGCTGAAGTCGTTGCCGAAGAGATCAACGGTTCGGTCGTCCTGGTCAGTCCCCTGGATGAAAGATATCTTGAGAACATGCGAGATGTAGCCGGGGCATTTGCAGGATCGCCATGAAGAGGGAACCTGTCATCGAACTCTCAGGCGTCACGGTCGACCTCGGGGGGAAGCGAGTCCTTGAAGATATCAGCCTTTCTGTTGAGAAAGGGGATTTCTACGCGATCATCGGCCCGAATGGTGGCGGGAAGTCCACCCTGCTCAAGACCATCCTCGGCCTGGTCAGGCCGGTGGCCGGAACGGTCAGGGTGATGGGAGGTGACCCGCAGGAGCGCCGTCATCTCATCGGGTATGTCCCGCAGTACCGCACCTTCGACTTCTCATATCCGGCAACCGTTCGAGAGATGGTGCTTTCCGGGCGGCTCGGTCATCTGCAGGGTTTTCCGAGACGCTACGGTCGTGATGACCAGGAGATGGCTGAAGAAGCCCTGGACCTGATGGGGATCGCCGACCTTGCCGGGCGAGAGATCGGTCAACTTTCAGGAGGCCAGCAGCAGCGGGTGATCATCGCCAGGGCCCTTGCTGCCAGGCCCAGGGTCTTGATCCTCGACGAACCGACGGTCTACATCGACTCGCCCACCGAGGACCACTTCATGAAGACCCTGGACGCCCTCCGCAAGAGGATGACCATCATCTTCGTCACCCATGATATCGGCGCCCTCTCCTCCCGGGTGACCAGGGTTGCCTGTCTCAACAGGAGACTCTACACCCACGACTCTCCGGAACTCACCCCTGAGATGATCGAGGCGGCCTACGGGTGCCCGGTCGATCTCATTGCCCACGGCGTCCCTCACCGGGTCTTTCCCGAGCACAGGCAGGAGGGCCGGCGATGATCGAGATCTTTGCCTATGAATTCTTCAGAAACGCTTTGCTGGTCGGGTTGCTTGCCAGTGTTGCCTGCGGTGTGATCGGGACCTACGTCGTTGTCAAGAGAATGGTGGCCCTCGCGGGAGGGGTCTCGCATGCGGCCTTCGGCGGGATCGGGCTTGGATATTTCCTCGGGATCGAACCTCTCCTCGGCGCCGGGGTCTTCACGGTGGGCGCCGCCCTCGGAATCGGCGAACTTTCCCTGCGCCGTCACCAGCACCTTGACACCCTTGTCGGGGCGCTCTGGTCCGCAGGGATGGCCCTCGGGATCCTCTTTGTCTATCTGGCGCCCGGCACCGCTCCAGATCTCTTTGGGTATCTCTTCGGGAACATCCTCCTCGTCCCCACAGATGAGGTGCTGATCATGGCCCTCCTCGATCTGCTCATCCTCGGGACGGTCTTCCTGTTGTATCATGAATTCTTCGCCGTCACCTTCGACGAAGAGTACGCACGGGTGATGAACCTCCCGGTCGAGCGGATCTATCTCCTCCTCCTGGTGCTCATCGCCCTGACGGTGGTGATGCTCATCCAGGTCGTCGGGATCATCCTGGTCATCGCCCTCCTCACCCTCCCGGCCGCGATCGCCCGGGAGGTCACCGCCAGGCTCTGGAAGATGATGGCCCTCGCTGTGCTCCTGGGTGCGGTCTTCACGAGCGGGGGGATTGTGCTCTCTTCGCTCCTCGATGTGCCTTCGGGGGCGACGGTGATCCTCATCAGTGTTGCGGTCTATGGGATGGTGATGGCCGGCAAGGCCCTCACGTCCCCGTCTTAAATTCAGGATCGACGGGTTGTGTTGAAATCCTGATTCTGTAGAGCCGCTTCTGAAGCAAAGGTTGAGGCTGGTCTAAAAAGCCCTCAACAACCCAATGTTCTTTTTGCAGTGAAGGCGAGGATTGAATGCCATGATTTTTTTCAGGGCTTTCCCGGTGGCATGGCAGAGGAGGAATCTGCTGCTCGGCCCACCGGTATGCTCTGAACCCTGAGCGATCTTGATCCTATATTTATATTATATGCCGGTCCTAACATCTCCCTACAGATGTCTGACAGAGCGGCGAATAAACCCGGTTTGATCGAACAGATCAGGACAAGCAAGCATCCTGCCGTGGCCATCGCCAGGGATATCGCCTGGGCGGTCGCGGTTGTCGCAGGGATCGCCCTGGTCCTCTTCCTGGTCTCTGGCACCTGGCCGGCGGTGGTGGCGATCGAATCAGGGAGCATGATCCCGAATATGAATATCGGTGACCTGGTCTTTGTCTCCGCCTCCGACCGTTTTGGTGCCTTCCAGACATGGGAGGACGGCCAGGTCTCGGGGTACATGAAATACAATGACTATGGCGACGTGGTCATCTACCGGCCGAATGGTGCCGATTCTGTCAACCCGATCATCCATCGTGCCATCATGTGGGTCGAAGCGAACCAGACGGTGATGTTGCCGCTCCAGAATGGGTACACCGCCGAATATACCGCTCCGCACGCAGGCTATATCACCATGGGAGATAACAACCCGGCACCCGATCAACTCTCTGTCTATCGTGAGGTCGGAGGGCAGATCGAACCGGTGAAGAAGGAGTGGGTGGTGGGCAAGGCCCTCTTTGCGATCCCCTTCGTCGGGTACCTCCCCCTCCATATCCTTGAGGTGGCCATCGTCCTCATCGTCCTGATGCTGGTCTACGACTTCCTGGTCGGGCGCCGAAAAGAAGAGTAATAAACCGAGGGAACCCCCTATGCCCAGAGATGAAATCAGAGTACTACTCTCCGACACGCTTGCAGGCCACCGGATGACCGAGGAGGAGGCCCTCTCCCTCCTCACCGTGCGGGACCGGCGGGTGTGGGAGATCGCGGCGGCCGCCGACGGGGCACGGCAGGAACGTGCCGGGGAGACGGTCACCTATGTGCGCAACCAGAACCTTCACATCACCAACATCTGCAAGAACCTCTGTGGGTTCTGTGGCTTCGGGCGGAAGGCCGCCGCCCCTGGCGCCTACCTCCATGGGAGAGAGGAAGTGGAACGCCGCGCCCGTCTTGCCCGTGACCGTGATGTCAGTGAGATCTGTTTTCTCTCAGGTGTTCACCCGGCCTTTGACGTCTCTTCGTATGAGGAGATGATCAGGTGGGTGCATGCGATCCTCCCTGATGCCGACATCCACACCTGCAGTCCTGAGGAAGTGACTTTTGCCGCGGAGCGGAGCGGGATCTCCACAAAGGAGGTGCTCGAACGCCTTCGTGCCGCCGGGCTCGGCACCCTCCAGGGGACGGCGGCCGAGATCCTGGTCGACGAGGTCCGGCAGGTGATCTGCCCGCGGAAGGTGGATACCGCCACCTGGGTCCGGGTGATTACCGAGGCCCATCAGATGGGGATCAGGTCGACGGCCACGATCATGTATGGGAGTTACGAGTCCGAGGCCGACCGGGTGCGGCACCTTGCGATCTTGCGTGGGATCCAGGACGAGACCCGCGGTTTCACCGAACTTGTCCCACTTCCCTTCATCCACATCAACACTCCTCTCTATAAGGCCGGGATCGCGAGGCCGGGCACGACCGGGCGGGAGGACATGTTGATGTTTGCCGTTGCCCGTCTCTTCCTGGACAACTTAGCCAACATCCAGATCTCCTGGGGGAAGGTTGGAACCCGGATGGCGCAACTCGGGCTCATGGCCGGGTGCAATGACCTGGGTGGAACGATGTTCGATGACGAAGTCTCTGCCGACGCCGGGGCGGAGGACGCCGACTATCTCGATCCCTCGGCGATGCGCCGGATCGCTGAAGATCTGGGGCGACCGTTACGGCAGCGGACGACGCTGTATGGACTGATTTGAGGGTGGCATCGCGTTCTTCGGGACTGATCCTCTGCCTTCCCGGCCCAATATTTTTCCACCTGTGACCCTGTTGTGAAGGGACTGATCGAGAGTTTCAACACAGCCGTTTCTTCTTTTCTCAGTCACTCGGCTGGAGAAGATTGACGATCCTCCGTGCGACCCCATCAGCCTTCTTCACCGCTCTCGCGTCGGTCATGATCTCGCCGGGAGCGTAGGCCTTCCCGCAGACATGACCAAGGTACGAGAAATGGTGAGTGTTCAAAAAGCCCTCGATCGTTTCGAGCGACCGTTCACACCCGCGGTCGGCGCAGACGGTCACCGCCACCGCATTCCGCCCCGCAAGTTTTCTGTCGTGGAAGAGCGAGTAGGTCCGGTCGATGAAGTTCTTCATCTGGCCGTTGACATCATAATAATACGTCGGTGAACCGACGATGACCACCTCGGCCTCAAGCATCTTCCTCGCAAGGTCGGCCCAGTCGTCGCCCTCGACGACACACCACTTCGTTTCCTTGCACTGCTCACACCCGGTGCAGGGTTTGATCGTCATACCTGTAAAAGAGACAAATTCGGTCTCGATTCCGGTCGCCTGAACCTTTGCGAGGATGTACCTGACAAGTTGGGCGGTGTTCCCGTCCTTTCTCATGCTCCCTGAGATGCCGAGGACCTTCATACATTGAGATGGCATCCCACCATATTGGTCTTTTTGATATGGGGGTCAAGCCCGATCGAGGTGAAGGCGTCGGCAACCCCGGTGAATGGGTCGTCGGGCCGGTAAAAGAGATGAGAAAAGCACCGGCAGTCGCTGCATCCGAAACCTTCGATCGCCTCCCCACCGATCGCGGCGGCAAGTCGGCACTCAAGATCGTCTTCAGTCGCTCCACAGACCACTCCTCTGAGGACGAATGTCTCCGAGAGGAGGAGGCGGTCGACATGCCAGCGTGGATTCCGGTCCCTTTTCTCTGCAAGGCGGACATGGCGACCAACCCTGGCACCGAGCCCGCCGGGCCCCTGGGCCGACCCGACATAGAGGTGCCACCCCTCTCTGAAGGCCACCTCACCGAGGGCCCCGACCCTGAGGGTGGCGGCCCGGTTCTGGAAGACCAGACAGTAGATCCCTCTCATCAACTGCCCCGCAGGGCGATGGCCGCCGCCCTGACGTGACGTCCGCCTCCTTCCTGCACCGGGGTGCCGTGACCTGGGTACAGCCCCTCCACCTCGAGGGCCGCGAGCCGCTCGACCGACCTGGTCAGCGCGACGCGGTCGCCGCCAGGGAAGTCGTAGCGCCCGAAGGAACCACCGGGGAAGACCGTGTCCCCGCAGAAGAGGGCCTTCTCATTCCGGTTGTACAGCGAGATCCCGCCTGGCGTGTGTCCGGGGGTGTGAATGATCTCAAGGCCGCCGATCAGATCCCCGTCCTTGAGCAGACGGTCAGGAGCGATCCCCGGGGGCCTGGCCACGAAGAGCGGGGCAAGACTCGGGCCGTCGTCGGTGAGTCCTCTGACATCGAGGGAATGGACGCAGACCCCGGCATGACAGAGGTCTCTGAGCTCTTTCAGGTGAGCGATGTGGTCGTAGTGCGTGTGGGTGAGCACGATTGCGGTGATCTCTTCGGCATAGGGCGCGACCGCCATGGGGAAGACCCCGGCGTCGACGAGCACCCCACCGCAGACATAGCTGTTCGCGAGGAACCCCTCTCCTGGCAACCAGACGACTGGCATGCAGAATAATAAGGAACACCGACAGATGTGTCTTATGCAAACCCTGATCAAGGAGTGCCTCAACGGTGTCCCTCCCGAGGTCGAGGCGATCGCACGGGACGAAGGGCTTTCACCCAGACAGGCGGCCCGTGCGGTGACGCGAGGGCGGATCACGGTTGCTGCAAATCCTCGCCGTCCGCACCGCCTCTGTGCCGTCGGCGAAGGGTGCAGCGTCAAGGTGAACGTGAACATCGGCACCTCGGCGGAACGGTGCGACCCAGACCTTGAGATCGAGAAGGCGAAGGTGGCGCTTGCCAACGGCGCCGACACCCTGATGGACCTCTCGACCGGGGGAGACCTTCAGGCGATCCGGAAACGGATCCTGGAACTGGACGCACCCCTCGGGACGGTCCCGATCTACGAGGCGGTGCGGCGGGCCGGTTCGGCCGCAGACGTCACCGCCGATCTTCTCTTCAAGGTCATCAGGGAGCACTGTCAGCAGGGAGTGGACTTCCTCACCCTCCACTGCGGGGTGAACCAGGACGCCTTCGCCGACCTCAAGGCCGACCCAAGGATCATGGGCGTGGTCTCCAGGGGCGGGGCTTTCCATGTGGCCATGATGGCGGCGACCGGGGAAGAGAATCCGCTCTATAAGGAATACGATTATCTTCTGGAGATCCTGGAGGAAAGCGACGTCGTCATCTCGCTCGGCGACGGGATGCGGCCGGGATGTATTTACGACGCCGAACGTCTTGCCAAGGCGACCGAGTACATCACGCTCGGCCGTCTCTCGCGGCGTGCGCTCTCTGCGGGGGTCCAGCGTTTCATCGAGGGGCCGGGACATATGCCCATCGACGAGATCGGGTATAATGTCAAGATGATCAAAGAGGTCTGCGACGGGGCACCGCTGTACCTCCTCGGTCCCCTGGTCACCGACATCGCCCCCGGCTATGACCATGTGGTCGGGGCGATCGGCGGGGCGGTAGCGGCGATGCACGGCGCCGACTTCCTCTGTATGGTCTCGCCGAGCGAGCACCTCGCCCTGCCCGACATCGACGATATCGCCGAAGGCACCAGGGTGGCACGGGTCTCCGCCCATGCGGGCGACATTGTCAGGCTTGGAGAAGGGGCCTCCTCGGCGGCCGACCTCAAGATGGCCCAGGCACGCCGGCGCATCAACTGGGAGGAGCAGTTCGAGGCGGCGATGTTCGGCGACCTGGCCCGCAAGGTCCATGAGCGTGACGGAGAACTCGATACCTGCTCGATGTGCGGCGACCTCTGTGCGATCAAGATGGTGCGCGAGGCCCTGGAAGGGGAAGAAGAAAAGAAGGACTGAGGGATCTGTTGAAATCCCTCGATTCCTCTCCTCATAACAGGGAGAGTGACAGGAACGGAGCGCCGCGTCGCCCTTCGACTATCTTTGCCGTGAGGGATCCGGGGCTCTCCCACCGGCGCGAGAGAGCGTCTTAACTCTCCTTCTCATTATTTTTGGGCGTCCCTCTGATCTCGCATCCCCCTTCCTGGTCAGGCACTCCCCGGCGCCTGCCATCGATACGAGAGAGCGATCCCGGCCCCGGCCAGAAGGAGGCCGAGGAAGTATATTCTCGTTTCGAGTTGCGCCAGGAGAAAGAGGGAGAAGAGGATCCCGAGGACAGGGACGAGGGGGACCGGTCCGATCGAGAGCGGGATCCTGAAAGGTCGGGGGGCGTCGGGCATCCGCAGTCTGAGGACGATGGCCGTGGCATTGATGAGCACGAAGGTAAGGAAGAGGGCGAAGTTGGTGAGGTTGGCGACGAAGGCGATCTCGCCGGCGAGGGTGAAGGCCGCGGCGACGGCGCCCACCCCCATCACCGCGACCCACGGCGTTCCGAAACGCGGGTGGACTGTTGCGAGCCCGGCCGGAAAAGATCCCGCCGCCGCCATCCCGTATGCGAGTCGGGACGCGGCGACGATGAGAAGGAGGGTGGTGTTGGCCGTCGCAAAGAGAGCGACGATCGTGAGGGCGGCGAAGGCGTTCGCGCCCAGGGCGGCCCCGGCGATCTCGGCGAACGGCGCCCGGGAACCGGCAAGCCCCTCCCATCCCATCACCGAGACGGCGCTGAGGGTCACGAGCATGTACAGGACGACGACGATACCCAGGGCGAGGATGACCGCTCTCGGGATCGTCTGTTCCGGCCTCTTCGTCTCCTCGGCGAGTTTCACCATCTCCTCAAAACCCATATAGGCGAAGAAGACCAGGGCCGCCCCCTGGAACACTCCCGGAAAACCGAGCGGCGCCTCCAGATAATCCACCTCCCCGAGGTGGGGGAGGCCGATGAGGACGATGGCGACGATCCCCCCGACTTCGATCATCGTCATGGCGATGGCAAAGAGGGCGGTCTCGCGGATCCCCCGCACAGAAAGAGCGGAGAGCCCGACGATCAGGATGACCGCCGTTGCGAGTGCCGGGAAACGGGTCGCCTCTCCGAAGTACCCGCCGAAACCGAGGGCGACCGTCGCCGCCGAGAGGACGCCGGAGAGGAGGATCAGCCATCCGATCACAAACCCCGCCCGGCCCCCGAAGCCCTCCGAGACATACGCATACTCGGCCGAGGCCCGCGGGAACATGGAGGCGAGTTCGGCATACGCAAGGCCCGTGCACGAGGCCATCACCGCCGAGAGCCCGAAGGAGGCCCAGACGGCGTTGCCCGCCAGACCGGCCGCCTCCCCGAGGAGTGCGTAGATCCCGGCCCCCAAAATGATCCCGACGCCGGTGAGGGTGACCTCCGCCAGACCGAGTTCCCGGCGCAGCCTCCTGCCTCCGTTCATACGTTCTCATGATCCCGGTGGCCAATATAAAGGCCGGACCCCGACCCCCCGGTACCCATATCTATATACTCTCCTGCTCACCACCTATCTTTACATGGATATCAAGATCCTGGAGCGTGAAGAGGACAAGGTGCGGATGGTCCTGAAGGGGCAGGGCCATACCTTCATGAACGCCCTCGCCGAGGAACTGCTTTCTGACCCCTCGGTCGACGTGGCCAAATATACGATTTTGTTCCAGTTCTCGGAGCCCGAGCTCTTCGTCACCACCAGAGACGGTAAGGATCCGATCGTCGCGGTCCAGGAGGCCTGCGCCCGCCTCACCTCCCAGTGCGACGAACTCCTCGAACAGGTCCGGGCACAGAGCACGGCGTGAACGATGCCGCGGGACGCAACCCGCGTCGTCACTCTTCTTTATACTCCCTTTCCGGGCCGGGTTGGACCGGGCACACTGAGTGAACCTTAACGTCGGTCCCGGCCTTCGCGGGGCCGCTGTCGCAGAACCCCCGGGTATGGGCTCTGTTGAATCGCTCATGAAACGAAAGCGCGCCTCAAGCGTACCGCATGAACATTGTTCTGAGGAGATCGTCGGGATGTGGAGGGATTCGGGGGTTCTCCCCCCGGCGCGAGAGAGCAGATGAGAATATCTCATCCTTCTGCCGATCCGTTACGCAGGGGCGGGGGTGTGCTCGGCCCCTGATGTTCACTCCAGAAAAGGTATTCGACAGAGTTCCATTTTTCGGCCCTGTAGAAACCATCCTCTTTTCATCCCTTCAACCCCCCTATGATCGAATCCATCGCCTTCCCTCATTCTTGCGCCGGGGGCGCTGCCCCCGGACCCCCGGGATGAAGATAGGGCCGGGAAGGGGCCATTGATGCACCTGAAGAGGGGGTTGTCGTCCTCGCTCCTATCCTGATGCGGGGGGTCCGGGGGGCGGCCAGCCCCCCGCAAAGATACCCCTCCAGAGCATTTCTACAAAGCCCATTTTTCATTCGATGAGATCAGAAAGGTCGGTCCGTAAAAGAGAAGATCTCTGCAGAGGTGCGGGGGAGAGATCCCCCCGGACGAGGACGTCGCGTGATGGAGTGGGTGGCCGCCGCCCTCGCCTGTGCCGGTCTCCGCAACCCCCGGATAAAATGGAAGAGACCGGGTTCTGGGTTGAGATCAGACCCGTTCGGTGAAGACGATCGAGCCCGAGACCCTGGTGATGCGCACCTTCACCGTCTGGCCCGGCTTTGCCTTGGAGACATACATGATGTACTTGCCGATCTTGACGACGCCGTCTCCACGCCTGGAGATGGACCCGATGGTGACGTCCATTTCCGAGCCTTCTTCCAGCTGGTTCGTGGCTTCCTCGGTGCGTGCCCGGCGCTTCCTCACCGGCCGGTGCCCGCCGCAGGCGTCGCACCTGAGCAACAGCACCCGCCCGTCCTTGACCAGCCTTGTGTCAGGCCGGCCGCACTCAGAACAGATCACATAGTCCTCGACGTATTTCTTGATCGCCGAGGTGATCATCGTCTCGTCGAACTTTCCGTTGAAGACGGCGCGGGTCCCCTCGATCTTCCCCGCCGTCCCGAGTTCGCCGACCAGGGCCTTCATCAGTTGATCAGGCTCACGCCTGATGTAACTGGCGATATCGGTGAAATTCTCGATGACCGTGGTCTTGCCCTCAAGATAGACCTTCGCGTCCGGGATATGGAACCGCTCGGAGTTGTCTCCGATCTCGGTGATATTGGCGTAGGCCTTTTTCAATAACTCTTCATAGGGATCTGCCATGACGTACATTATTGCCGGGAGGGGTTATAAGAGATGGCTCCTTCCCCCTGAGATGGATATATAGTCCTCGAAACCCACCTGTGAGTACATGCTGTCTGCCGATGACCTTGGGTTCATCACCGGAAAACTGGGCCGCGACCTCACCGATGTGGAGGCTGCGTGCTTTGAGAACCTGTGGAGCGAACACTGTTCATATCGTTCGACCAGGTCTGTTCTCAAGACCCTTCCGACCGAGGGGAAGGACGTCATCCTCGGACCCGGGGACGACGCTGCGGTCGTCCGGTTCTCCGAAGACCTCGCCGTTGTGGTCGGGATGGAGAGTCACAACCATCCGAGTTATGTCGACCCGCACGACGGGGCGGCGACCGGGGTCGGCGGGATCGTCCGTGACATCATTTCGATGGGTGCCCGACCCATTGCCCTGATGGATCCCTTATACTTTGGTTCGCTCGACGAGGAGAAGACTCGCTACCTCTTCGAGCACATCATCGGGGGTATCGGTGACTATGGCAATTGCATCGGCGTCCCGGTGGTGCGGGGCGAGACGGTCTTCGACCCCTCGTATCAGGGCAATCCCCTCGTCAACGTCGTCTGTGTCGGCGTCGTGGACCCCGACCGGTTCCTCACCGCACGGGTGAAGGCGCCGGGGAACCGTCTGGTCCTCTTCGGTTCGTCCACCGGACGCGACGGTCTCGGCGGGGCCTCGTTCGCTTCACGCGACCTCTCCGAGGACTCTGAGGCCGCCGAGCGGACGAGCGTTCAGATCGGTGATCCCTATACCGAGAAACTGCTCATCGAGGCGACCTGCGAGATGGCCGAGACCGGCAAGGTGCTCTCCTGCCGCGATCTCGGGGCCGCCGGACTTGCCGGGGCCTCTTCGGAGATGGCGAGCACCTTCGGGGCACGGATCGTCGCAGACAGGGTCCACCTCAGGGAAGAGGGGATGAACGCCGTCGAGATCATGCTCGCCGAGTCCCAGGAACGGATGCTCGTCGAGGTCGCCCCCGAGGACGTCGCCCTCATGGGATCGATCGCCGAGAAGTACGACCTGCACTGGAGCGAGATCGGCGAAGTGATCGCCGAGCCGCGCTACATCGTCGAGTTCCACGGCGACGTGGTCTGCGACCTGCCGGTCGGCCTCCTGGTCGAGGGGACGCCGGCGTGTGCCCTGCCAAAGACGCCGAGGACACCCGACACCACCTACACTCCTGTCGAGGGTGCGCTCAAAGACCTGGCCCTCGCTGTCCTCTCGCACCCTGACGTCGCCTCCAAGGAATGGATCGTCGAGCAGTACGACCACCATGTGCAACTGCGGACCGTCTCCACCGAGCACGACGCGGGCGTCCTGCGCCTCGGCGACGCCGCCCTGGTCCTCTCCTGCGGGTGCAACCCGCGCCAGATCGCCCTGGCGCCGTACGAGAACGCCGCCAACGCCGTCTACGAGAACGCCGCGAACCTCGCCTGTCTCGGCGCGAGGCCGCTCTGCATCGTGAACTGCCTCAACTTCGCCAGTCCCCTCCACCCCGAGGTCTACTGGGAGATGGAGCAGAGCGTACTCGGCCTCGGTGACATGGCCCGCACCCTCGGTGCGCCGGTCGTCGGCGGGAACGTCTCGATGTACAATGAGAGCGACGAGTTCGGGACCGAGATCAGACCGACCCCGACGATCGGGATGGTCGGGAAGGGTCCGGTCCGCCGCTGGCTTAGCCCTGCGGTCGGCGACCGCCTCGCCCTGGTCGGGTCGACCGGTGAGCATCTCGGCGGCTCGGTCCTGGACGCCGTGACCGGGTGCGGCGGTGCGGCTCCCTCGAAGGCCGACCCGGCGGTTCTGGAGAAGGTGAGAGATCTGGTGGCGGCCGACGCCCTCACCGGGGCGACCGACCTCTCGAAGGGCGGGCTGATCGCCGCCCTGGCAAAACTCGCCCCCAACGCCGGGGTTACGCTCACGGGCGATCCCCTTGTCGCCCTCTTCTCCGAGACCTACGGCCGGTTCCTCGTCGCGTTCAAGGACGAATCAGTCCTCGAAGGTCTGGAGTATCAGGTCATCGGCACCGTCGGCGGCGAAGGACTGCGCGTGGCGGTCGGGGACGAGACGTTTGTCCTCTCTCCCGATGAGATCGAGGACGCCCGCACCTCGATCACGCGCTTGATGCGCTTCTGATCACCTCGGCCAGTCCTTCCGGCCCCTCCCCTTTTTTCAGGTCTTTGTCTGAGACATGGAAAGTGCCGGCGACGATCATCCCGCGTCCTTCGAGTTTTGCCGAGAGTTTTTCGAGGGTACTGCCCGGCATGCCGCCGCTCGTCGCAAAGGCCACCGCCCGTTTTCCTTCGCAGTTTCTCAGGGCGGCAACGATCGCGTTCGCGGCGGGCGTCGGACTCCAGGCCCAGACCGGCGTCCCGACGACGACGAGATCATACGCGCCGACATCGATCTCGGCAGGCTCGATCTCGGCCTCCTCCCCGCGGCGCGCCTTCGGCGCCCCTTTGAGATACATCATCGACTTCGAGTAACCGGCGAGGTCTCGCACCTCCACCAGATCGGCCCCGACGATCCCGGCCGCGGCGGTGGCCAGGGTCCGCGTCTGTCCGGTGCCCGAGTAAAAGATCATACAGGTCTTCATGGAGAAGTGCTCAACCGGTGCGGGTATGAGCGTTGCGGCACGGCACGCTCGCACAAAAAAAGGGGACGGTGTCTTATGACTTTTTGAACTGGGGCATCAACGCCCTGATCTCCGCCCCGACCACTTCGAGGTCGTGCTCCTCGTCGGCGCGGGTCAGGGCCGAGAAGACCGGACGGTTCACCTGGTTCTCCAGGATCCACTCCTTTGCGAACCGGCCGTCCTGGATCTCTTCGAGCACCTCCTGCATCGCCACATAGACCTCGGGCCCGATGACGCGCGGCCCGCGCGTCAGGTCACCGTACCGTGCGGTGTTCGAGACGACCTCGCGCATCTTCGAGAGACCTCCCTCGTAGATGAGGTCGACGATGAGTTTCAACTCGTGGCAGACCTCCAGATAGGCCATCTCCGGCGCATACCCGTTGGCGACCAGGGTCTCGAACCCGGCCTTGATCAGGGCCGAACACCCGCCGCAGAGCACCGCCTGCTCCCCGAAGAGATCGGTCTCGGTCTCCTCCCTGAAGGAAGTCTCGAAGACCGCCGCCCGCGTCGCCCCGATACCTTTTGCATAGGCGAGGGCGATGGCCCTTGCGTTCCCGGCAGCGTCCTGTTCGATGGCGATGAGTGCCGGAACACCCGCGCCTTCCTCATACAGCCGCCTGACCAGATGACCGGGACCTTTCGGCGCGACCATCGCGACATTCACGTCGGGTGGGGGTGTGATCTGCCCGTAATGGATGTTGAACCCATGGGAGAACATCAGGGTCTTGCCGGCGGAGAGCCCCGGCCTGATGGATTCCTGATATGTCCGCGCCTGGTCCTCGTCAGGGAGGAGAACCTGGATGACGTCGGCCTGCTGCACGGCGTCAGAGACCTGGAAAACCTCGAGCCCGTCTTTGATCGCACTCTCCCAGCTCTTTCCCGGCCGCACCCCGATGATCACATCGAGTCCCGAGTCCCTGAGGTTCAGTGCCTGCCCGCGCCCCTGGGAACCGTAGCCGATGACCGCGATTCGTTTTCCGGCCAGCACGCCCAGGTCGGCGTCTGCGTCATAGTACTTCTCAACCATCTGCACCACGCGCTTAGTGCTATCGAAGTCCATAAATAACTATAGCGGGTACCTAAAACTACTACAGATTGGCGCTTTTGGATTTTCTGGACTGCGTCAAATCGTAAATGAACTTACATTCCAGCGACGAGGGTAATGAGAATGGATCTGCCTGATGTACAGTCGACGTGTCCGGATGTCAGAATCAACCTGACGCGTGTCGGCGTAAAAAATGTGAAGAAGCTCGTTGAAGTCTCCCGCCCCGATAAGCGTCCTGTCGTTTTTATCTCTAATTTTGACGTTTATGTCGACCTCCCCGGAAGCCTGAAGGGTGCGAATCTCTCTCGCAACTTCGAGGTGATCGACGAGGTACTCCAGGAGGCCATCGACGGAAAGGTTAGCGAGATCGAGGAACTCTGCAGCGTTGTCGCCCGGAAACTCCTTGACCATCACGAGTATGCAGAAAGGACCGAGATCCAGATGCGCAGCGAGTTTATGGTTCGCCGCGAGACCCCGGTCTCCAAGACCTGGTGTCATGAAGTGGTGAAGGTCTATGCTCGCGCTGTTGCGAAGAGGAACGGGGAACACCCGATCATCAGAAAGAGCATCGGTGCCGAAGTAACCGGCATGACGGCCTGTCCGTGCGCTCAGGACATCATGAAGGACCATGCCATCCATGTGATGCAGGATCTCAAGGTCGAACCCGAGAAGATCGACGCCTTCTTCGAGCAGGTGCCGATGGCCACCCACAACCAGCGCGGTCGGGGCTTCCTCTGCATCGAGACCGACGACGACTCCCACGTCTCCCTTGAGGCGATCATCAACGTGCTCAAGGCCTCGATGAGCGCCTCGATCTTTGAACTTCTCAAGCGCGGCGACGAGAACTATGTCGTGATGCAGGCACACTCCAACGCGCGCTTTGTCGAAGACTGTGTCCGCGAGATGGCCAGAAGGGTGGTCCAGGAGTTCGGCGACCTGCCGGGCGACTCGGCGCTTCTCCTCAGACAGACGAACGAGGAGAGCATTCACCAGCACGATGCCTACGCTGAGCGGAAGGCGACACTCGCCGAACTCATCTGCGAGTTGAACGCCGATTAAGAAATTTCTTCTTTTTTCTGCGGCCCATACGTACCCCGCCGACTTTCTGGCCGCGCCAGAGCCACTCCGAGGACCGCCGGGCCCTTGCCTTTCCAGTCCCGAAGCGGGATAAGCCATCTCTCCTCCCCGTCCGCGATCTCCTCTCTGGTCGGACGTCCGCTCTCCAGGGCTTCTCTGATCGTTTCGGCGTTCTGAGTTGCCGGGCATATCTCTTCGGGTCTGACCACGAAGGTACGGGAGGCGCTCAACTCCAGCACCTGTGCAATGCTCTCCATGTCGAGGTGTGCCGTCTCCAGCGCCTTTTCCAGATCTTTTCTCCCGGTGATCTCGTTGCCGATGCAGGTCACCCCTTTGAGCGTGCCATCTGGAGCGTACACCGCCCGGTTGGTCCAGGAGAACCAGAGACGCCTCCCGTCCCGGGTGATGTTCTCGTACTCGCAGGTCTGGAACTGGTCCGGGGCGGTGCAGATCGCCCGCACAAGTGCCCGCAGGTCGCGGCCTGAGGACTCGGTCTCAGGGATGATCAATCCGAGCACACTTCTACCGATCGCATCCTCTCCGGTGTAGCCGAAGCACTCCTCGGCAACGGTGTTGAGGGACGTGACCCGGCCCCCAAGGTCGAGGGAGAGGATGACCGAAGTGGTATGCTCGACCAGTGTCCGATACTGCTCTTCGCTCCTGCGAAGAGCCAGATCTGTCTCGACGATCGGGGTGACGTCTCTGACCACTTCGATCGCACCGATCAGATCGCCGGTATCGTCGAAGAGTGCCGAGGCCTTCCCCCATACGTACGCTCCGTCCCCCGCCTTTGCCGCCGGACAGTGAGCCCTCCCGACGACGACATCTTCCAGACGCTCGAAGTGGAGATAACCGGGTGGAGGATCGACGTCGGTCCCGACCAGATCGAGGAGGACCGGGCGGCGTTCGCCATAGAAGGGGATAGCGTACGCGTGGTCCCCCTCTCCGATCATCTCTTCTTTCCTGACCCCGGAGATCTCCTCCATCGCCCGGTTCCAGGCGATGACCTGCCCGCCGGTATCGACGATGACGGCGGCATCCGGGAGAAATTCGATGATGTCCGCGAGTTGTCGGTTCGTCCGCCTGCTCTCTTTCTGTGCCTCCCGTTCGGTGGTGACGTCTCTGAAGAACGTGGCGATCTCATATACAATTTCGTCCACGACCCTGACCGGGGTCATGGAGACCTCGAAGGTCTTCCCGCAGGCCCGCACCTCGCCTCTGGCAGGACGTCCCTCTCTCAGGACGCCCTCCCGCAACCCGTCAAGGACGATGTGCAGGGCTTCGACACGCTCTTTTCCAGTCCGACTGAAGAACCGGTCTGCCCGTTCGTTGACGGCGAGCACCTCTCCTTCAGCATTGGTGAGGACCACCAGGTCGAAGGAAGCGTCAAGGAGGGTACGTGCCCGTTCCCGACTCCGTTTCAGGGCCAGGCGGGCGTGCCGCCGGTGGAGAGCGACAGCCGATTGACGTATGAACGCCTCGATCAGTTCTCTGTTCTCTTTCACCTGCCCGTTCCCCGGCAGGACGACCACGTCCCCGAAACATGTCTCATGAGAGATGAGTGGAGCGTAGATGCATCTCTCCCCTGCCCCCACGAATGCTGCGGCGGGATGGCCGACGAGGTTTACCTCATCGTACAGGCAGGTCTGTGCATATTCTCTGAGTCGCGGGGCCATCGGAACACGCGTTCCTGCACGTTCGCCTTCCAGCCTCTTCTCCTCTTCTCCGGCCACAACCGCCTTGATGCAGAGTTCATCCTGTTTGTGGTCATAGGAAGAGACGACGACGGTTGAACCCGGGAGAAGTGTCCTGACCTGCCTGCCAATATATCCGAAGATCTCCTCGTCGTCTTCCATCTCCACAAAGGCCATCGCCGTCTTTGAGAGGAACACTGTCTCCTCGGCGTGACGACGCTGCTCCTCTTCGGCATGCTTCTGGGCGGTGATGTTTCTGGCGATGGTGGAGGCCCCGACCACCCGTCCCTGTTCGTCTCTCACCGGCGAGACTGAGATGGCGACGTCGACCATGGATCCGTCCTTTCTGAACCTGATCGTCTCAAGTCGGTCTATCCCCCTTCCCGCTTCGATCTCCCCCTGAATCCTGGCGATTTCGACTGCCTTCTCCGGCGGGACAAGCGGGTCGAGGGTCTGCCCGATCATCTCTTCTCGCGTGTAGCCGTACAGCCGTTCGGCGCCCCGGTTCCATGACACCACTCTCCCGTCAAGGTCTTTGCCGATGACGGCATCTTCGGTGGACTCGACGATGTTGGCCAGAAAAGTCCGCATCCGCCAGGCCTTCTTTATCTCGGTGAGATCTTCCAGGATGATCGTCGTCCCCCTCCCCCCCTCCTCGAAGGTGGTCGGGAGGATCTTGGCCCTGAAGATATTCTCGTCTCCCCAGGCCACCTCGGGGACCACCACCTCGCCTGCCGGTTGATCGTCCAGGACCGAGAGCACCGCCGGTGAGGTGACGACCGGGAGACCTGACGCAGAGATCTCCAGTCCCAGGAATTCTTCTTTGTTCTGTCCGGAGAATGAGATGAACGGGGCGTTGATCTGGAGGACTCGACCTTCGCCGTCGAGAACCACGATCAGATCGCTGGAATATTCGAGGAGTGCCGAGATGGGGAGGCGCTGAGAGGCGGTGTAGACCTTGGCGGCCCCGTAAGTCCGCATCTCCGCCTGGCCTGAGATGAGCAGCATCTCAAGGTACTTTGCGACCGAGTTGCGGTTCAACCCCACTTTTCGTGAGATGTCGGATATGCTCAGGCCCTTTGGATTCCGGCGCAATATTCGCCTGATCTCCCTGAGTTTTTCAGGTCCTTCCCCCATATGTGCCGGGACATAGAACGCCACTCTTCATTTAAATTCTTTTTTTGATGTTCCGGTTTTTTGCCCTGCGCGTTTTCTGCAATACTCCCAATTTTTCTGCTTTTATTTGAACGCTTCCCCGAATCTTTCGGTGGCTATGGGGGTTCAAAAACGGTTTGCCCGGGTATTCCGGTTAAAAGGATCTGTTTCAAAAAAGGCCCGGGTAAAAGTATAAATTTAATTATCGTGCTGCTTTGAAGCGTGGGGGTGTGCATGTCGGGATAAAATATTTTTCAGTTCTCATGCCCCTGGTGCGCGAGATTGTTCAGATGAAGTCCACTTGTTTTGCGCGGTGATTTGTGGTAATCGGGTGTTAAATCGAAAGGTATAATTAAACCTGGGGGATAAGTGCTTCTAACGTACTTCTGTGGTACGTGTCACACCTATTGCACAGGTTCGAAATCATAGTATCGCTGTTTGAACAGTTCGAATCGAAATGAGGCGATATATTTGTCGAAAGTTGTAGAGATTTCCCCAACCACGAGGCACGAGGGACACTCCAAGCTTGTCCTGAAGGTAAATGACGAGGGCATCGTCGAGCGTGGTGACTGGCTTTCCATCACTCCGGTGAGGGGTGTTGAGAAGTTGGCCGTCGGCAAGTCGATGCACCAGGTGCCCAAGATTGCCTCCCGCGTGTGCGGTATCTGTCCGATTGCCCACACGCTCGCAGCAACAGAGGCCATGGAAGCGTCGGTCGGCTGTTACGTTCCTGAAGATGCAATGCTCCTGCGTTACATCCTCCAGTGTGCGAACAGGCTGCACAGCCACGCCCTGCACAACATCCTCTCCCTGCCTGATATGTACCTGCCGGGTACCGACACCAAGATCAACCCGTTCACTCCCGAAGAGCCGGTCCGTTCGGTTGCCCTGCGGATCCAGCGGCTCCGTGAGATCGCTCAGACCGTCGGTGAGATCGTTGGTGGCGAGGCCATCCACCCGTCCAACCCCCGTGTCGGCGGTATGTACAAGAACATCACCCCGCGGGCCCAGCAGAAGATCTATGACCTCGCAAAAGAGGGCAGGATCCTTGCTCACGAACAGTCCGAGTTCATGATCGCGGTCTTCAAGAATTTCCAGAACCGCGACTGGGCAGAAGTGGCCGGCCGCCAGGTCCCGATCCCCGACGACCTCGGCTACCACAACCAGGGTTACATGGCCGCGGCTCCGATCTACGGCAGCAGCAGCCTTGACGACAACCCCACCTGGTTCCCCGAGCGCTGGACCGAGGTCCGCCCCTGGGACTGGTACATGGGTGAGGAAGAGATCACCCTCGAAGACAAGGACTATCCCGTAGGCGGCACCACCCCGGCAGGCGAGAAGGCCTGGCCGCAGATGCAGGCCTGCACCGGCGTGCCCCTGTACGACGGTCAGCCGGTCGAAGTCGGTCCGCGTGCCCGTATGGTCCAGTTCAAGAACTACGACCTGAAGGGTGCCATGGGTCTCCAGATCGCCCGGCAGATGGAGTACGAGGCATGTGCCTACGGCATGATCGAGGCCGTCGACGCCCTCAACACCTCCGGCAAGGTCGTTGCCGACGAGATCCCGCAGGGCGACGGCACCCTCGGCTGGGCCGCCAACGAGGCCCCGCGTGGCTGTGACGTCCACCTGGCAAAGGTCAAGGACGGCAAGGTCGGCTGGTTCTCGATGCTTGTCCCGACCACCTGGAACTTCCCGACCTGCAGCCGCGCCCTCACCGGCGCCCCGTGGGAACTTGCAGAGGTCATCGTCCGGGCCTATGACCCGTGCGTCTCCTGCGCCACCCACATGCTGGTCGTCGACGAGAACAAGAAGATAGTGGCCCAGAAACTCCTCGAGTGAGAGTGTTCATGTTATACCCGGAAATCGTGATTGTAGGATGCGGAAACCCCCTCTTCGCCGACGACGGCCTCGGCCCCGCGGTGATCGAGGAACTGGACCGCCTGCAGCTTCCCGACAACGTCAAAGTCATAGACGGAGGGCTTGGAGCCCCGCACTTTATTTTTACGCTGATCGATCCGGCGGTCACCAAAAAGATCGTCGTCATCGATATCGCGGAATTTGGTGCGGAACCCGGCTCGCTTGCAAAGTTCTCGGTCGAAGACCTGCCGCCGGGAAGTTACCGCGACGCGCATTCCTGGGATCTCACCGAGCCGCTCGGCCGGCTGAAGGACCAGGTCGAGATCACGATCTTCGGCGTCCAGCCGAAGCGGGTATCGTCGCCCGATATGGAAATCGGGCTCTCTGAAGAGGTTCAGAAGGCCATACCCAAGGTAGTACGGTACGTACTGGCTGAAATTGGGGTGGATTATGGGGCTACTATCAAAGCTGAAAGGGATCATCTTTGGAAGGAAGGAGCCGCCCAGGTCCGAGGAGACCCTGAGGGCAGCACCTGAGCCGGTAACGGCGAAGGTTCGGCCTGAGGGTGCGCCGTCCGAGGACAAGGGGGCAGTAAAGTGGGTGAAAAAACCTGCGCCAGCTCCGGCAATGAGGCCTGCACCCGTGAAAGAGGCCCGGCAGACATCTGCTGCCGGAGAGCCCGCCAAAGCGGTTGAAGTCACACGAGAGGCTGAACAACCGACACCCAGACCTGTAGCGAAACCTTCTGAGATAGAAGTGGAAAAACCGTCTGAGAAAGTTAAGGAGGAAAAGCCTGTGGTAGAGAAGATTACCGTTGGGCATGTGCACATGAGCGGCTGTACCGGATGCCTTGTGTCCTTTGCAGATAACTACGAAGGACTCTTCAAGATTCTGGACAACTACGCCGACCTCGTCTATGCACTGACCCTTGTTGATGTCAGGCATATCCCTGAGATGGACGTCGCCCTTGTCGAGGGTTCCGTCTGTCTCCAGGACAAGTGCTCAGTTGAAGAGATCAAAGAAGCCAGGGAGAAGGCGAAGATCGTCGTCGCCCTCGGTGGCTGTGCGGCATACGGGAACATTACCCGGTTCTGCCGCGGTGGCCAGTGGAACCAGCCGCAGATGGAGTCGTACGTCCCGATCGCCGATCTGATCGACGTCGACCTCTACATCCCCGGCTGTGCGCCGACCCCGCAGCAGATCAGGAACGTCTGTATCATGGCCTACCTGCTCCTGAAGGGAACCGACGAGCAGAAGGAACTCGCGGGTGCCTACCTCAAGCCGCTCATGGACCTTGCCCAGCGCGGCGACGAGGCCTGTGGCTGCGACCTGATGTACGACGTGATCAACCAGGGTCTGTGCATGGGCTGTGGTTCCTGTGCAGCGGCCTGCCCGGTCCGTGCGGTCACCATTGAATATGGCAAACCGAATATCGACCGTGACATGTGCATCAAGTGCGGCGCCTGCTATGCCCAGTGCCCGAGGAGCTTCTTCAACTTTGATGTGATGAATGAGTTCGAAGGGATTTCCGAACTCATCAAAGGAGTCATGGAGTGAGGTGAGAAACATGGTACTCGGTAATTACAAGTCTGTTGTTGCAGCACGCAGCGCTGACAATGAGATCCTGAAAGGTGCCCAGGACGGCGGCATCGTCACCCAGCTCTTCGCGTACGCACTCGAAGAGGGGATTATCGACGGCGCCATCGTAGCAGGGCCTTCCGAAGAACCGTGGAAGCCTGAGCCGGTCATTGCGACCACCAAGGCAGAGCTTCTCGCGGCCCGCGGAACCAAATACACCCTCTCCCCGAACATCTCCCTCCTCAAGGAGGCGACCCGCAGCTACGGTCTTGACAAGATCGGCATCGTCGGCACCCCGTGCCAGATGCAGGCGGTCCGCAAGGCCCAGCTCTACCCGGTCGGGATGCGGGACGTCCCTGACAAGATCGCCCTCGCGGTCGGGATCTTCTGCATGGAGAACTTCCCGTACCAGAGCCTTGAGGCGATCGTCGAGGACCACTGCAACGTGAAACTCGAGTCGGTCAAGAAGCTCGACATCGGGAAGGGCAAGTTCTGGGCCTACACCGAGCGCGGTGCGGTCACCCAGATCCCGCTCAAGGTCACGCACAAGTACGAGCAGCCCGGCTGCCACGTCTGTCTGGACTATGTCTCCAACCTCGCCGACATCTCGACCGGATCGGTCGGTGCCCCTGATGGCTGGAGCACGGTCTTTGTCAGGACAAAGAACGGTGAGGACACCTGGGGCAAGGCCATCGCCGCCGGGTGCTTCGAGACCAAGCCGATTGAGGAGGTTAAGCCAGGTCTCGACCTTGTCAAGAAGCTTGCGACCGACAAGATCACCAAGAACCAGAAGACACTTGAGGCACGTGCCACCTTCGGGGTGGGTAAGGGTCTGCGTAACCCCTACATCTAATCTCATTTTTTGCACGTTCTTCAATGGTCCGGAAGGGTGCGGGTCTGCTGCAGTCTTCCGTCTTCTTTTTATTTGACTGATTTTATCAGTGCGAAACGATTATATGTGATCCCCCGAGTATGTCTCCAGTGGGGGGGACGGTTCTGTATAAAAAACAGATATCTTTTGAGGATCTCGTAGACATGCCTTTTTTCGAGGGGCTTGCGGCGCTCGCCCTGGCACGAAGGGGCGACCTCACGGTCATGATCTGGGGGAGACCTGCAGGGGCGGATCAGGTCGAAAAAATGGTGGATGAGATCGTCAGGACACTGAAGCCGGAGGAGACGGTCCAGGTTCCTGCCTGATCAGGCCCGGTAGATGGTCACCGGGTCGAGGGTTGCATCGATAAGGAGGTCGAAGGCGATCCTCCCGGTCCATCCGGCCTTCTCGAACATGCTCATGAAACAGACCCCGGCCGGTCTGGCTTCAGGGTACTTCGCGACGAGGGCGGCGGCCTCTTCTGCGGTCACCTCGACATTCGGCATCGCAAGCCCGCCCATGATCACGACCACCTTCGGATCGATCGTTTCGGGCCGATCACCGATCTGCATCCCGATCCCTGGTGCGGGGGAGATCACCCTCGCCTTCTCTTCGTTCAGGTACGGGACAAAGACCTGTTCGAGAGGGAGGTCTCTGGTGGCGAAGGCCAGGAGTTCGATGAAGGGGGTGCAGGTGCCCGGACAGCCATAGTAGATCACCTGAGCGCCTTCAGGGAGTCCTGACCTGACAAGGTACTCTTTGAACGGCCTGAGCATTCCAGGCACTCCTGTGAGTTTTTCTTTCGCTTCCATATACTGAGATCCGTCAGGAGGTATATATACCGTGGCGCTTCTCTTATGCGGTTATCATCTGGCCCAGAAAGATGACCATGATGATGATCATGGCAATAAAGATCGTGCCACCGACAAGAAGGAGTGCACGGTCGAATTTCCCCTTTTCGGATCTCTTTTCATCCATTGGTCCATCATTTGGTCGGAGGGATAATGAAGGTGTTGGGTTGTTCCTGTCTTCCAAAAGGGCTAATTGTGGAAGAGATCAATAATCGAAAGATGGCAGAAAAAAAACTTTTCCGTCCGAAGGAGGGGCGGATGATTGCGGGGGTGTGTGCAGGTATCGGGAAGTACTTCAATGTCGACCCGACGTGGGTCAGGATCGTCTGGGCGATCGTGAGTCTCCTTGGCTATATCATCCCGGGAGTGCTCATCTATATCATCGCCGCGATCATCATCCCTGAAGAGGAGGAAGGTGTCCTCGATGCAGAATATGTGGTGAGGGAGGAGCGGGAGGCCTGATCCATCCCAAAAATTATTTCTGAGACGAACCGTATGGTTCCGTGATGACATACCGGTACGCCGCCAGAATGGGGAAGACGCCCCGGTCCTTTATCCGGGAGATCCTGAGGGTCACTGAAAGCCCCGAGATCATCTCTTTTGCCGGAGGCCTCCCGAACCCGGCGCTTATCCGGGTTGAGGAGATTGCAATGGCGGCTCGATCGGTCTTCGAATCCGGGGGTGCCGCTGCCCTCCAGTACGCCACCACCGGGGGCTATCTCCCTCTCAGGGAGTTCATCGCCGACCGGTACCAGTAGTTCACGAAAATTATGATCTGACCCAGATCCAATGGAACCCCTCATATGAGGAAAGGGTTATGTTGGGCTCTGTAAAATTCCTCTTCTGGAATGAACATCGGGGGCTGACCACACCCTTGCCCCTCCGTGATGGACCGGCAGAGGAAGGGAACACCCTCAGAACGCTCACCACCAGCCTTCCCGTCCCTATCGCAATCCCGGGGGTCCGGGGGCAGCGCCCCCGATGAGAGCATGGAGGAAGGCGGGCGATCGATCAGACGTGCCGCCCCCCCAGAAGGACGGGAAATTCTCATCTGCTCTCGCACGCCGGGGGGAGACCCCCCGGACTCCCCCACGGCGAAGATAGTCAGGGGGCGGCGAAGTGCGCTCGGTTCCCGTCACCCTCCCGGTCTCTCCTCGACGACCCTCTTCGAGCGTGCCCTTGTCGAGCAGGTCGCCGTCTCCCCGGCCTCCCCTTTTATGTGGGCGGCGGCGGGGAGACCACGGTCCGCCTGAACTTCTCGAACGCCGATGAGGGGAGGATCACCGATGGGATGCACCGCCTCGCGCGGGATCTCGACGTTTAGATCAGGCCGCGTCGGCTGTCTTCCTGTACAGCCAGTTCCGGTAGACGATGGGCGTGATCACCGTCGTCAGCAGACTCATCAGCACGATGGCCACATAGACGCCCTGGTCGATGAGTCCCTGGTTGAGACCGATGAGGGCGACGATCATCGCCACCTCGCCTCGCGGCACCATCCCAAAGCCGATGATCAGCGAGTTCCTGGTGTTCACGCCCTGGAGACGCGCCGGGATCCCGCAGCCGATCAGTTTGGTGACGACGGCCATGACGGTCAGGGCGAGGAGGAAGAGCATGATATCGGGGGTGAGGGCGTTGATGTCGACGAGGATCCCGAGCGAGACAAAGAAGATCGAGGCGAAGATGATATGCAGGTACTCGGCCCCCTCCTTGAGGTCGCGGGAGTGGACGAGGTCGACGCCCTTGAACGAGATCCCGGCGATGAAGGCCCCGATGATCGCCGAGATCCCGATGAACTCGGCTCCCATCGCGAAGAAGAAGGCGGCGGCCATCGCGGTGATGAAGACGAACTCGGGGTAGTGTTGTGCAAACGGCGTCCTGTCAATCCGTTCAAGGAGAGGGGCGACCAGTTTGATCCCGACCGCTCCAGCGACGACGATGAAGGCGAGGTCTTTGAAGACCGTCGTCGCGACTCCAAGGGGGGTGAAGGTGCCTGAGACCACATCGACAGAGACCGAGAGGGCGATGAGGGAGAGGACGTCGTCGATGACCGCGGTCCCGATCACTGCTCTGGCTGCGGCGCTGCTCAACTGCCCCATCTCCTTGAGGACATTGGCGGTGATCGCGATGCTCGTGGCGGTCATCGCCGTCCCGACAAAGACGGCGCTCCCGAAGGGGTACCCCATCGCCTCTGCAAGCCAGAACCCGCCGAGCCAGGGTACGGCCACGCCGAAGAGGCCGATGATCACGTAC
Organism: Methanofollis aquaemaris; assembly: GCF_017357525.1. NCBI lineage: Archaea > Methanobacteriati > Methanobacteriota > Methanomicrobia > Methanomicrobiales > Methanomicrobiaceae > Methanofollis > Methanofollis aquaemaris. The sequence goes on from NZ_CP036172.1 coordinate 1,717,947, forward strand.
CGCCGGTCCAGGAGGTCTTTGAGGTCGAACTCCAGACCGATGACAAAGAGGAGGATCACGGCCCCGAGGGCGGCGAGGCTCCTGACAAAATCGGTATAGGTGATAAGGGCGAGAAAACTCGGTCCCACGACGAGGCCGACCAGGATCTCGCCGACGACGGCGGACTGGTTGATCCTGGATGCCACCAGGTATCCGGTGAGCGCCACAAAGAGGAGCAGGCTCATCTGAAACTCGATGGTCGTCTCGATCCCGGTGCTCATGTTCAGGGGTGTGTCTCGTGGATATTAAAGGAGTATGGCCTGAGAGAGGATGTTCTCCTCCTCTCAGGTTTTCGGTTGGGTCAGGGGAGGGGGGCCAGGGCCTGCCGTCCTCCGAACTCCCTGAGCACCGCCCGGCAGGTTCCGCCGTTGCCCAGGTGGCAGACCGCGACGGTCTCCGCGGTGAAACGGTAGGGGAGCAGGAGTCTGGTGTCCGGGTCGGTCGCCTCACCGACTCCGAGGGTGATGTGGGGCGAGTAGCGGTCGCCGGCATGGGCGGCCCCGAACTCCCTGACATACTTGAGGATCGCGGGGTCGTCCCCCTCGCCCTTTCGAACCGCGAGCATCGAGGGTGCGGTCTCGGTAAGGGCGAACGGTGCGAGGCCGCGGACGACCTCGTCGTGGAGTGCCCGCAGCGCGGGTTCCGGAGCGATGTCGAAGCCGGAGACCGGGTGGCCCGGAGCGGTCATGACGCTGGAGACCCCGGTGAGGGTGAGGTCGAGGGGCCGGTGCCGCTCCCAGACCCCGGTGAGAAGTTCGCAGACGGCGGAGAGATCGGAAGCCCGGATCGGGGCCATGGCAAGGGTGATATGGGCGATCCCTCCGCCCGGGCCGAGGAGAACCCCGCGGTCCTTGCTGCGTCTGATCAATGTCCGGTTGATCCGGCCGACCTCGCTACGGACTTCGGCCGGTGGAATGAGGGCAATATCGACGGCGATTGCCTCTTCCTCCTGATGCATGGATGTAGAGATATCCTCTGAGATGATATGCTTTTCCTGCCCGACCCCCGCCCACAAACTACTTCACCTCCTGCTCCGCAGGTGGGGTATGTCCGATCAGGCAGCACACGGAAGCACCGTCACACTCTACTACACCGGCACATTGGAGGATGGCCGCGTCTTCGGGACCACCGCCGAGAGTGACCCGCTGGTCCTGACCATTGGAGGGGGCGAGTACCTCAGGGCCTTCGAGGAGGCGCTTGTCGGGATGGTCGCCGGCGAGAAAAAGTCGTTCACGATCGATCCCGAGGAGGCCTACGGCGAGTGGCGGGAAGGGCTCGTGGCCGAGGTGCCCCGCTCGGTCTTCGGGGAGGGCCCGGCGCCCGAACCGGGGACCAGTTTCCTGGCCGAACTTACCGAGGGACAGACGGTGCCGGTGAGGGTGGCGGCGGTCACCGAGGAGACGGTTGTCATCGATGCCAACCACCCGCTTGCAGGGGAGATCCTCTGTTTCGAGGTTGAGATCGTCTCGATATCCTGAGGGTCTCATCTCCGTTCTTTCTTTTTTTCTCCGTGTCCGACCGCCCGTTTGTAACTCTCGCCTGCAAGGAGGAGGGGGAGGCCGACGAGCAGGAGGAGGAGCCAGTCGGCCCCTCCGAGCGGGACGGTTCTGAAGGCCGCCTGGAGGGGTGGGGCATAGACCGCGGCCACCTGGAGGAGGAGACTGATCGCGGCCGCAGCGATGAGGAAGGGGTTTGAGAAGACTCCGGTCTCCAGGATGCCGGCGTGCAGAGATCGGAAATTGAAGAGGTTGACCAGTTCGAAGACGACGAGCCCGGTGAAGGCGAGGGTCCGTGCCCGTTCTTCGCCGGCGCCGAGAGCGAGGGCGAAGACCATGAGGACCAGCGCCCCGATCGCCGCCCCGATGAGCACGACCCCGGCCGCCGCTCTGCGGGGAAGCACCCCTGCCGCCGGACTGGCCGGGCGGCGATGCATCACTCCTTTCTCCGCGGGTTCGACCCCGAGGGCCAGGGCGGTCACCCCGTCGGTCACCAGGTTCACCCAGAGCACCTGGGCCGGGAGGAGGACGAGGGGAAGACCGGCGAGGAGTCCGCCGGTGATGGCCACCACCTCGCCGATGTTGGAGGAGAGAAGATATCTGGTGAACTTTGCGATGTTGTCGGTCTCCCGCCGCCCCTCGGCGACCCCGGCGACGATGCTCGCGAAGTTGTCGTCGACCAGGACGATGTCGCTCGCCTCTTTTGCGGCGTCGGTCCCCTTCACGCCCATCGCGATCCCGACATGCGCCTTCTTCAGGGCCGGGGCGTCGTTCACCCCGTCGCCGGTCATCGCCACCACCGCCCCCTCCCGTGTGAAGAGATCGATCACCCGGAGTTTGTGCTCGGCCGAGACCCTGGCCAGGATCTTTGTCTCCCGCAGTTTTTCGAGGAGGGCGCCATCGTCCATGGCATCCATCTCGGCGCCCCGCAACACCCCGGTGCTCGAAAGCCCCACCGATCGGGCGACCGCCTCCGCCGTCGCCGGGGCGTCGCCGGTGATCACCACCACGTCGATCCCGGCCCGCCGGCAGAGGGCGAGGGCGTCTCTCGCCTCCTCGCGGGGCGGGTCGAGGATCCCGGCATAGCCCAGGAAGATGAAGTCAGGTTCTTCCAGGTCGTCACCCGCCTTCATGCTCCGGCGGGCGGTTGCGATCAATCGCAGCCCACCTCCTGCCGCCTCATCGAGGTCTCCCTGCAGCATCCTCCTCCATCTCTCGTCCAGGGGCAGCACCCGCCCGCCGGCGAGCACCAGGGTGCAGTGCCCGAGCACCACCTCGGGCGCCCCTTTCATGTAGGCGACCTGCCCTCCCCCCTCGGTGACTGCGACGGTCATTCGCTTTCTCGCCGAGGAGAAGGAGACCTCCTCCTCGATCGCCGGGAGTTCTTCCCGCCTGATCCCGGCCCTGGCCGCGGCCACGACCAGCGCCCCCTCGGTCGGGCTCCCGAGGATCCCCGGCTTCCCGTCCTCGTCGACCGAGAGCGAGGCATGGTTGCAGGCGGCGCCGGCCCGCAGGAAGGCCGGCAGTCCCGGTACCGCATCCGGACCGACGACCTCCCCGTCGACGAGGAAGGTGGCCGTCGGATCGTAGCCTCTTCCTTCCATCTCCACGCGCTCCCCGCCGGGGAGGGCGATCATGCTCACCGCCATCTCGTTTCTGGTGAGGGTGCCGGTCTTGTCGGTGCAGATCACCGTGACCGAGCCCAGGGTCTCGGAGGCGGCGAGGTGGCGGACCAGACAGTGCCGACGCATCAGCGCCTTCACCCCGACAGCCAGGCTGAGGGTCACCACCGCAGGCAGGCCCTCCGGGATCACCGCAACGGCCAGGGAGACTCCGGTGAGAAAGAGCTCGTAGACTTCCCGGCCCTGCAGGAGACCGATGAGCACTACCAGGACGGCGACGGCGAGGGTCATCTCCCCGATCCGCCGTGAAAGGAGATCGAGCCGCCTGGTGAGCGGGGTCTTCACCTCCTCGACCCGCCTGGAGAGTCCGGCGATCCGTCCGAACTCGGTCTCCATCCCGGTGGCCACGACCGCCCCGGTCCCCCGGCCGTTCACGACGGTCGTGCCCATAAAGACGATGTTCTCCCGTTCGGCCAGCGGGGTCTCCTCGGGAAGCGCCCCTTCGACCTTCGTGACCGGTTCTGACTCGCCGGTGAGCGGGGCCTCGTCGACCTGGAGGGTGGTCGAGGAGAGGAGGGCGAGGTCGGCCGGGACTTTGCGCCCGCTCTCCAGGAGCACGATATCGCCGGGGACCAGCACGCCGGCGTCGACCTCGCTCTCTCTCCCGTCCCGCACCACGACGGCCCGCAGCCCGAGCATCCGCCTGAGGGCCTCCATCCCCTGCTCGGCCTGCCACTCCTGGGCCGTACCCAGGATCGCGTTGAGGGCGACGATGAGCAGGATGGCAAGGGCGTCGACGCGCTCGCCGACCGCCAGGGAGATGGCCGCGGCGACGAGGAGGACGAGGACCAGAGAACTCCGGAACTGCCGCAGCATGATCGTCGGGACCGACGGCTTTTCTCCGTCCGAGAGTCGGTTCTCGCCATATCGCTCCAGGCGTGCCGCGGCCTCGGTCCCGGACAGCCCGCTCTCCCGCGTGGAGAGTGCATCCGGCACCTCGACCGGTGCGAGGGTGTGCCAGCGAGGGTCCGGGGCCGCCATCAGACCGGGATGGGTGCCCCGCTATAAAGAGCGTTCGGCCCCTGCCGCCTGAGATACCTTAAAGAACCCGCCCTTTGAAACTCAATGCGTGTACGGCACCCACGACCTCCCCTTCCACTATGAAACAGAGGATTTCTCTCTCAGTTTCGAGCATGAGGAGGGAAGATATCTCTACCACCGGGAATTATGCGGTGAGAAAAAAGAGCATATCCTCCTCTCTTCAGGTGGCCGGGTGATCATTAATCCTGTAGAACCGCTCAACCTCCCCAAGAGCATCTGCCATGCCCTCCTCGTCGAGTTCGACCCCCTCTCCATCGAACCGGGTGCCAGGGCGACGGTCTACCTCACCTTCCCCATCGAGATCGGGGTCTTTGTCGCAGGTCGCGGGAACCTCGAAGTCCTTGATATCTTCTCATGGAACGCGCCGAAGTACACCCTCTACGGCTCGTCGGACGCGGGAACGATCGCGAGGTACTGGAAGAGTGCGACCTGTGCCGCACCCCCCGACCTCGACCCCTTCAGGGAGGGGCTGCTCTCCCTGACCATCAGCAACACCACCCGTGACTGGATCGAACTCTCCAGGACGGTCCTCGAGAGCACGGGCATGAAGATCTACTACGACGATACGCAGGTCTCGATGCAGGCCAGGATGCGGCTGGTCAGTACGATGGTGGCCGAGACCTCGTTTCGCGACCGTCCGTTTGCCGAAGGACAGAAGAAGGCGCTTGAACTCTGCCAGGGACGGGCGATCCCCGGTGTGGAACGCTTGCGGTTCCTGATGGACCAGGGGTTATAATGGCGGAATCCAATCTTGACCTCTCGTTTCTGGGGGACTTCGACTGGTGGCATCTTGCCACCATCCTCATCCTGATCGTCGGGGCGGCCTTCGTCGCCAAACTCCTGACCATCTACCTCAAGAAATCTCTCACCGACAAGATCAAACGCAGCCAGCTCGACCTCCTCCTCAAGGTCGTCAACTACTCGGTCCTGGTCCTGGCCGCTCTCATGCTCCTCCCGGTCTTCGAGGTCGAACTGGGCGGCCTGCTGGTGGCCGGCGGGTTCCTCTCGATCGTCATCGGTATCGCCAGCCAGAGCGTGCTCGGCAACCTGATCTCAGGGGTCTTCCTCATCGTCGAGCGACCGATCACCATCGGGGACAACATCAATATCGGGGATGTGGCCGGCGATGTCGCCGACCTCAACATCTTCTCGACGATCGTCAAGACCTACGACGGGGTCTATGTGCGGATCCCGAATGAAACGGTTTTCACATCTGCGATCACAAACTATGTCGCCCACGTGGCGAGGCGGTTCAGTTATGTCGTCGGCATCCCGTACGACGCCGATGCCGGGCGTGCGATCGAGATCATCAGAGGGGTAATCCTGGAGCACCCCTTCGCTCTCAAGAATCCGGAACCGACGATCTATGTCGACGAACTCGCCGACAATTCGGTGAATATCAAGGTGATGATCTGGGCGCCCGCGAGCGAGTGGTGGGGAGTGTACACCGATCTCCTCTGGAAGATCAAGGCCGAACTCGAACAGAACGGGATCGAGATACCCTTCCCGCAGCGGGTGGTCTGGTTCCAGAACGAACTCGCTCTCGGGAGGGGGGTGCGGAGTGGAGAAATGTCCGATTCCCACCCTGATTACTCGTTCCCCCGGACCGGTGCCGACAATGCGGCGCCTCCGGGCCCTGACGTCGACGACGATGAAGGAAGGTAGATATCATGGATGCAGAGATCACCAGTCAGATAAAGGCACTTTCAAGCCAGAATATCGACGAACGCCATGCGGCGGAGGAGCGGCTGACGGCGATGGGGGAGGCGGCGATCCTCCCGCTCATCGAGGTGCTGACCGAGGCCGAGGAGAGCACCTGCTGGTACATTGCCAGGGTTCTTGCCAGGATCGGGGAACCGGCGATCAAGCCGCTGCTGATCACGATGATCGTCGAGGAAAATCCACAGTTCAGGCGGTACGCGGCTGCGGCCCTGGGTTCGATGGGGGAGGTGGCGATCGAGCCCCTCATCGAGGCGTTCTCGACCGAGGACAAAGCACTCCGCGGGTTTGTTTCCCTGGCCCTCTGCCAGATCGGCACCCCGGCCCTCGCCCCGCTCAAGAAACTTCTCAAAGAGGGTGACGAGGTGCAGCGGATGTGCGCCTCCCTCACCCTCTGGAAGATGGGCGAGGAGGGGATCGGCGACCTGGTCGAAGGTCTGAGCGACGAGAAGTCGTCCTGAAGAAATTCTTTTTTTCGGTTGTGGAGAACTCTCACTTTTTTGTCGATAGCATCCGAGATCTTGACTGCTTCTCAAGACAACCAATCCATCGATCGCTCTCCTCAGAAAAATTCAGCAGACATGAAACTCCGGCCCTTGCCCCCCGGCGCGAGACGGCGGTGAAAATCCTCCAGGTGGTTATCTCTGCGGGGGGCTAGCCGCCCCCCGGCCCCCCGCGTCAAGATAGAACGGGGGACGGGAACTCCCTCTTCATGTTCGCTGATTTTGCCTTCCCAGCCCTATCTTCATCCCGGGGGTCCGGGGGCAGCGCCCCCGGTGAGAGCGTAGGGGGAAGGCACGTCGATCAGGCGTGCCGCCCCGACCCCAGAATCTTCATCGCCGTCTCGCACCGGGGGAGACCCCCGGACCCCCCACGGATGAAGATAGCCGAGGGGCGGCAATTGAACAATATCTTTCAGGTGCCCTGTTGCGAGGAGAGGAATCAAGTATCCCTCCGCACTCAGGAGAACTGCGACGAGAAATTTTCATCCCGTATGCTTGAGGCGTGATCCCGCCTCACGCCGAATTCTACAGAGCCGAAAATATGCCCCCCATCACCCCCCGATGGAAAAACTTCTCCACAGCTATTTTTCCAAACATTCTTCGGGAAGGGTACATCAGCCCCGAATCTCTGACTATAGATACAGAGGCTTATGAATGCCGCAGAGATCAGATCCGGACGGGCCGTGGTGGTTACGGCACCGATGGAGTCTTTCTCTCTCCGGAGGGGGTGAGGGTCTGTGACCGCCACCGTCGGGCAGGCGTAATCTTTCTGTCCCGACCACACGGGTTTCCTGTGCACTCCAGGGAAAGACCTCTACCATATTGAATCCGAACTTCATCGAGGGAGGATGGTGTTCGGACTTCAACTCCAGAATCGCCAGATTCCGTAACCCTCCATTGGTTTCACGCACCAATCTCGGCGAGAGAGAAGGGAGGATCCATTTTTCCACGACCGGCCCTGCCGGTCGGACACACCTTTTGTCTCTGTGCGGACAGAATCGAGTGACGAGCAGATCATTTTTTACCCCGCGGCCCGCATCCTCTCCTGATGGCGGACGTGCTCAGGACGATCGTTGCCGCGGCGATTCTCATCGAGGTCGCACTGATTCTTCTGGTCCTGACCGGAGGTGCGCTTTCTCTTCCTCTTCTTTTCATCGCTGCGCTCGCCGGGGCCGCGCTCATGGTCGCCGCCTTCCTCCTCTTCCGGGGGCGACCGGGAGAAGATCCGCTCCGCGACCTCCGGAGCCGCGATCCCCGGGCGCGGTACCTGGCGGCGGTGGCCCTTGGTGAATCCGGCGACCCGTCGGCTGTCGGACCCCTGGAGGTGGCCCTCGCCGACGGAGACGAGGGCGTCAGGTGGGCGGCGCTGGAGGCCCTCGGGAAGATCGGCGTCCCTGCCCTCCCGGTGCTGACCGGCCTGCTCACCGACGAGGACGTCGACCTCAGGTGGGGGGCGGCGGTGGCCCTCGGCGAGGTCGCCGACCCGTCGGCCATCGAACCCCTCGGTGCGGCTCTCGCCGATCCCGACCGGTACGTGCGGACGCGGGCGGCCCTTGCCCTTGCCGAGATCGGGGCGCCGTCCTGCGAAGTCCTCGCCGGTGCAGCCGGGTCGGCCGAACCAGGCACCAGGTGGGCCGCCGCGCTCGCCCTCGGCAGGATCCCCGCGCCCGAGTGCGTCCCTGCTCTCTCCTCCCTCCTCGCCGACCCCGACCCCCGGGTGCGGTGGAAGGCGGCCGAGGCCCTCGGGGCGATCGGGAGCGAGGACGCGGTCGCCGCCCTGGTCGCCCTCCTCGCCGATCCGGACCAGGACGTGAAGGCCGGTGCCGTCGCCGCCCTTGCCGGCGTCGGTGCCGGTGCGGCGTCGGCGGTGGTCGAGGGGCTGAAGGTCCGGGACCGGTGGTTCGGTGCGGTGGACGCTCTCAGGGAGATGGGGAAGGCCGTCGCCGGTCCGGCGCTCCGTGCGGCCCTCGGCCGGAAGAACCCCTGGGTGCGTGTCGGTGCGGCGCTGGTCCTCGCCGAAGAGGGCGAGAAGGCCGGGGTCGACACCCTCTTCGACGCCCTCGACGACCCCGACCCGGACGTCCGCGACGCCGCCAGACAGACCCTCTCGGCCGGACTCAGGCGGGAGGATGCCGGGGAGGAGTGACCGGGCACCAACCATTATTGGGGCAGGCGACGACCTGATCCCCATGGTAGCGGTCTCGCCGTCGATGGCCGGGTACTTCAAACGGCTTGAGGAAAACCTCAACGCTGTCCTGAAAGTAGCGGAAGCGGCGCGGGCCAGGGGCTACGACCCGCGCACAAAAGTCGAGATCCCGCTGGCCAACGACCTCGGCGACCGGGTCGAGGCCCTCCTCGGGATCGAGGGGGTGGCCGCGCGGATCCGGGAACTCGAGAAACAGATGTCCCGCGAAGAGGTCTCTCTCAAGATCGGCGACGACTTCGTGGCAAAGATGTTCGGCGAGGAGACGCGGGAGGAGGTCGTCGACCACGCGATCAGAACCTCGATGGGTCTCCTCACCGAAGGTGTGGTGGCGGCGCCGACCGAGGGGATCGCCAAGGTCGGGTTTGGCAAGAACGACGACGGCACCGAATATCTCAAGGTCTATTATGCCGGCCCGATCCGGTCGGCCGGCGGGACGGCCCAGGCCCTCTCGGTTCTTGTCGGCGATTATGTCCGGCAGAGTCTCGGGATCGACCGATACAAACCCAGGACCGATGAGGTGGAACGATACGTCGAGGAACTCAAGCAGTACAACAACATCCAGTCGATGCAGTACATGCCCAGCGACGACGAGATCCGCCTCATCATCAAGAACTGCCCGGTATGTATCGACGGCGAACCGACCGAGCGCGAGGAGGTCTCCGGGTACCGCAACCTGGAGCGGGTGGAGACGAACACGGTGCGGGGCGGGATGTGCCTGGTCGTCGCCGAGGGGCTGGCCCTCAAGGCCCCCAAGGTGATGAAGAATGTCAGAAAGATGAAGATGGAAGGCTGGGACTGGCTCCAGCAGATCATCGACGGGGCATCGAATTCTGACGACGAGGAAGAGGAAGAGCCCGGCGTCCACCCGAAGGACAAATACATCCGCGACCTCATCGGCGGCCGCCCGGTCTTCTCGTACCCGATGCGCACCGGAGGGTTTCGGCTGCGGTACGGCCGGTCCCGGAACACCGGGTTTGCTGCGGCAGGGTTCAACCCGGCCACCCTCCACATCCTCGGCGACTATCTCGCGGTCGGGACGCAGATGAAGACCGAACGCCCCGGCAAGGCGGCCGGGGTGGTGCCGGTCGACAGCATCGAAGGACCGACGGTCAGGTTGAAGTCGGGGGAGGTGCGGCGGGTCGACGACACCGAGGAGGCGAAACGGATCGTCCCGCAGCTCGATAAGATCCTCGACATCGGCGAGATCCTCATCAGTTACGGCGAGTTCCTGGAGAACAACCACCCCCTGATCCCGCCGACCTATTGCGAGGAGTGGTGGCTCCTGGAGGGCGGCCCCCGCCACCCGGAGAACGAGATCGAGGCGATCGAGTTCGCCCTCGAGGGCGCACCCCTCCATCCGGCCTACACCTGGTTCTGGGACGACCTTGACCCTGCGCAGGTGCGATGGCTTGCCGATTATGTCTCGGCCCGCGGTCGGGTCGAGGATGGGGCGCTCAGGATCGAGGACAGCCCCGAACTGAGAGATGTCCTGGACGTGCTCCTCATCCCCCGCACCGTCGAGGGGGACGAGGTGGTGCTCAAGACTTTCCTGGCCTTCCTCGCCTGCCTGGGACTCACCCTCACCCTCGAAAAGCGGCCGGTCTGGGAGAACGCGCCCGATGCACCCGAAGGCAACGGAAACGGCCAGATCCACGGCAACACCCACACCCTCGACCTCGTCTCCCACCTATCCGGCTTCACCGTCAGGTCGCGGGGCGGGACCAGGATCGGAGGGAGGATGGGTCGGCCCGGCAAGTCCAAGCCCCGTGAGATGAAGCCCGCACCCCACGTCCTCTTCCCGGTCGGCGAGGCCGGCGGGGCCAGGCGGTCGGTGCAGACCGCCGGTTCGTACAAGGTGCGGAGCAACCGGGACGGCGGCACGATCAACGCGGAGGTCGGCGAGCGTCGGTGTGCCGCCTGCGGGCAGGTCACCTTCAAGAACCAGTGCCCCTCCTGCGGCGGTCACACCGAACCGGTCTGGCGGTGCCCGAAATGCAACATCGAGACCGGCGGCAGGATCTGCCCGGCCTGCGAGGGGAAGGCGGTCTGCCTCCAGAAGATAGACCTGGCGATCAAGGATGAGTACGGTGAGGGCCTCAAGCGTCTTCGGATGAACCATAACGCCGTGCAACTTGTCAAGGGGGTCAAGGGCATGATCTCGGCCGAACGGACGGTGGAACCGATCGAGAAGGGGATCCTCCGGGCATGCCATGGGCTGTACGTCTTCAAGGACGGGACGGTCCGTTACGACATGATCGATCTCCCGGTCACGCACTTCAGGCCGCAGGAGGTGGGGGCGAGCGTCGAGCAGATCAGGGCGATCGGGTACACCCACGACTACAATGGGGTGGAACTGACCAGGCCCGACCAGGTGCTCGAACTCCACTGCCAGGATATCATGGTCTCCGAGCTCTGCGGCGAGTGGCTGCTTCGGGTCTCCCGGTTCGTCGACGATCTCCTGGAGCGGTTCTACGGTCTCCCGCGCTTTTACAATGCCGAAAAGCCCGCGGACCTCATCGGGCAGATGCTCATCGGCCTCGCGCCGCACACGAGCGCCGGGGTGCTCTGCCGGCTCATCGGGTTCACGAAGGCGCAGGTAGGGTATGCCCACCCCTTCTTCCATGCGGCCAAACGGCGCAACTGCTTCCAGGGCGACACCCTCATCCGGGTGATGGAGGACGGGCGCTGGCGCGAGGTGCCGGTCAGTCAGTTCGTCCTGGAAAACTTCGACCTCGCCCGCCCCGGCCTGGACGAGGCCGGGACTCACTGGTCCGAACCGAGACGGCAGGCCACGGTGCTCGCCGTCGACTCGCAGGGCAATGTCCGTCCCCGCCGGGTGACGGCGGTCTCGGTCCACCGCGCCCCCGACCATCTCATCAGGTTCGAGACGGCGCGGGGCCGGAGCCTGGAGGTGACGCCCGACCATACGATGCTGGTCTGGGATCTCTGTTATCTCAGGAAGATCATGGCGATGGAGGTGAAGGTCGGCGACCGCGTCCCGGTGATGGAAGGCGGGGGCGTGGTCTCCGACACCGTGACCGGGGTGGACTATCTCAGGTGCCCTGACGAGGCGGTCTACTGCCTGACGGTCGCCGAGGACCACACTCTCGCGGCGAACGGGATCTTCTGCGGGCAGTGCGATGGCGACGAGGACTGCGTGATGCTCCTCCTCGACGGGCTGATCAACTTTTCCCGATCGTTCCTGCCCGAGACGCGGGGCGGGTCGATGGACGCCCCGCTCGTGCTCACCTCCCGCCTCGATCCCAAAGAGGTGGACAAGGAGAGTCTCAACGTCGATGTCGTCGACCACTACCCGCTCGCGCTCTACGAGGCGGCGCTCAACTATGCCCCGCCCAAAGATCTGGAGAAGGTGATCGATCATGTCGACCTCCGCGTCGGCACGCCCGCACAGTACGAGGGCTTCCGTTTCACCCACGACACCGCCGACATCTCGGCCGGCCCCCTGGAGTCCACCTACACCCTGCTCGGCTCGATGCTCGATAAGATGCAGGCCGAACTCGAACTCGCCGAGATGATCCGGGCGGTGGACGCGGACGACGTGGCCGAGCGGGTGCTGAACACCCACTTCATCCGCGACCTGATGGGCAATCTCCGCGCCTTTGCCTCACAGTCGGTGCGCTGCACGAAGTGCGGCCAGAAGTACCGCCGCATGCCTCTCTCAGGCAAGTGCACGAAGTGCGGCGGCAAGATCCTCCAGACGGTCCACGAGGCCTCGGTGAAGAAGTATCTCACGATGAGTCGGAATCTCTCCAAGAATTATGATATCTCGCAGTACACCAAGCAGCGGATCGAGGTGCTGGACATGGCGATCTTCTCGACGTTCGGGGAAGAGAAGGAGAAGCAGCTGGGCCTCGCGGACTTTATGTGAGCAGGCAGGGGAGGCGGGGCGGCGCCCCTGTTCATGGCCCGGCGATAGGGCGGTGGGGGGTACGATAGAGTGAGAGGTCTGGTCAGCACCGGATTCACACTTCAGAAGAGGTTTTCAACAGATCCAGAAAATCTCTAATCCCTCTGAATCCGCTCGAAAAATTCCTCGTCCATCTCGCGCCGCTCGTCGACGGCCGAGAGGAGTTCGTTGTGCGCCGCCTTTTTTGAGTAGTACAGGGTGACGATCACCCCGGCGTCCTTCGCCGCGTCGACGGCCGGGACAAAATCGCTGTCTCCGGTGACGACGGTCGCATACCTGATCTGCCCGGTCCAGCTGAGTTTCACCAGGTCGACGGCAAGGAGGATGTCCACCCGCTTCTGCTCGAAGGTCTCGCCGATCCCTTTCTGCAACCGTCCGAACCGCATCTGGAACCTGGGCAGGCCTTCCATGATGTCCCTGAACTTGCAGTACTGGGCGTAGCGCCGCCTCTCCTCCTCGGTGGGCGGGTCGCTCTGGTAGGGCATGCAGTCGTAGAAATAGGTGCGCAGCCGCTCTCTCCCTTCGCAGGCCTCGTCGGAGAACTTTTCAAAGTCGATCTTGGTGCCTTCCGGCGAGACCTTGGAGAGGTATCCGTTGTCGATGAATACGGCCGCCCTCCCGGTCATGGAGGATGAAAAGGATCAATACAAGAAGAAACTATCGTCCCGGGGGGAACGATAGCGGGTATGATAGTATAATTGTCTCCTCGCGTGGATATAAATTTTCTGAACCTCATGATGAATGAGGTCGATTATGGGTTTGAATCTTGAAAAGTCTCGTATTTTGTGCGTATTGTAATTTGCAGAATTGCTCATGGAACGGAGCGGCCGGGGGTACGATCGCTCCTGATACCAGGGTTCCTGCTATCGGTATCGATCAATCTGTCACCCATTGATGGATCATGATGCCTGCCGCGTGGCCCCCCGTTCTCCCCCTCGCCCCACCCCCCGCCGGGCCGTACTTTAGAAGCCCTCAAATACCCTGACCACCCAACTTATAATGCACTCTGGGGTCGTGGGGTAGCCTGGTCCATCCTATGGCGTTCGGGACGCTGTAACCTGAGTTCGAATCTCAGCGACCCCATTTCACTTATTCTTCTGATTTCCTTCATCAAGAGCCGCAGGTTTCGGCACCGTCCAATCCATGCGGAGATCCTTTTGCACGGCCGCTCCGTCTTCCCCCTCTCCGAAAGGTATATCTCTCCACCTCCCTCTATCCGTCCAGAAAGGGGGGAAACGTGATGATGCCAATAGAAGAAGAAGGACCGAGGGGGGCGATCCTCCAGCGGGATCTGGAGACCTATGCGATCGTGCCGCGCACACCTGCGGGCCTGATCTCTCCTGAAGATCTGGAGAACATCGTGAAAGTGGCGCGCCGGTACAGGGTGCCGGTTCTCAAGATCACCTCAGGCCAGCGGATGGCCCTGGTCGGGATCAAGAAGGAAGAGGTCGAGAAGATCTGGGAAGAACTCGGGATGACCGTCGGCGAGGCGACGGCGCCCTGCCTCCACTATGTCCAGGCCTGTCCCGGCACCGCCGTCTGCAAGTACGGGGTCCAGGACTCCCTGGGCCTGGGCACCGAGGTGGAGGAGGTCTACCGCGACCTCAACCTCCCGGCCAAACTGAAGGCCGGGGTCTCGGGGTGCCCGCGCTGCTGCGGCGAGAGTTATGTGCGGGACGTCGGGATCCTCGGGACGACGAAGGGGTGGACCGTGATCTTTGGCGGGAACTCGGGGGGGCGGCCGCGGATCGGCGACGTCATCGCGAAAGACCTCAACCACGACGAGGCCCTCGACCTGGTGCGGCGGCTGCTCGAATATTATCAGGTCCACGGCAAACCCGGCGAACGCTCGCACCGGATGGTGGAGCGGGTCGGGATCGAGGCGGTGAAGGACGCCGTCCTCGGTTAATCCTCTTTTTTTCCGCCCCACTCCTCGACCTGCTCGGTGGCAAGCCCGACGACGACCGAGAACCCGAGCATGAAGACGGTCAGGACGGCGGTGTAGAGCCAGCCGAAATAATAGACCATCAGCGGGACGAGGGGCAGTTTCACCGACCGGCAGTATAGAAACGCGGCGGCCAGGGCCGGGCGCATCCCGTGCTCCCGCAGATCGGCGAGGAGCGGGAACCAGAGATAGACCGGGCCGGTCGAGACGACGCCGGCGGCGGTGGCGATCAGCCAGCCCCGTGCGCCCGCCTCCATGCCCAGCGCCCCGGCCACCCGTTTGGGCGTGAGAAAAAGGTCGACGGTGAAGAGGAGGAGGAAGACCAGGCCAAGCGCCGGGATGACCTGGCGGACGAGGGCGGCGAACCGCGCACACGAACGGACGGCGAGGTCGGGGTCGAGGACGAAGACGAGGGCGTACACCAGGAGCACGACGCCGAGGAAGAGGAAGGGGTACGGCGAGAACTCTCCTTTCTTCTCCGGCTTCATGGGGTTCCTCCCGGCACCGCGAGGACCAGGACGACGAGCGCGGCCATCAGCACGGCGCAGAGAAAACTGATCCCGTTGCGGGCCAGGGCGAAGCGCCGGCCCATCACCTCCATCTCGGCCGGGAGACTGACCAGCCCGACGCTCACCCAGGCGATGATGAAGGCCGTCACCGCCGTCAGACTCACCCCCACCCTGAGGAGTTCGCCGCCGATCACGTAACTGGTGACCGGGTTGCCCGCGGCCACGCTCCCCGCCGCCGCCCCGACGAGGGGGTCGAGGACCGGGTGGCCGGTGAAGAGGGCGGCGTAGGCCTCCTGGGGAACGGCGGTGGTGATGAGGCTGACCAGGAGGAGCACCCCGGCGATCATCGGGATGATCTGGAGGAAGGCCTTCGCCGTCTTCGTCGCACTTCTCCGGATCTCCATGGCTCGATCTGGGGGCGTGGAGGACTTGAGGTGTTCGGTTGGCAAAAAGTTCATGCACGGGCATGCCCCCACCTTTCCCCGGGGCAGACTACGGCATATGATGACCGGCGCCCGCCCACATCTCAGGTGAACACCATGACCGTCGACCAGATTCCCATCGGGAGATTTTCCAGGATCGTGCACCTCACCCAGAAGGCCCTCCGTCTCTATGACCGCAAGGGCCTGCTGGTGCCCGAGGCGAAGGATCCGATCACCGGCTACCGCAACTACACCCTCGGCCAACTCGAGGCGGCGGTGCGGGTCAGAACCCTGGCGAACCTCGGCTTCTCGCTCGAAGAGATGAAGGTCGTCCTGGATGGGGAGGCCGACGACGGGATGGTGGAGAGGCGCCTGGCCGCAGTGCGGCAGGAGATGGCGCATCTCAAAACGATTGAAGGAGTCCTCTGTGCCAGGTCATCTTTCGAGGAGTTGTTTGCTATGTCGCTGTCAGAACCAGTTGTCAAGGAGATCCCCGAGATCCGGGTGATCAGCATGAGAGAGAAAGGAACCTACGAGGACGTCTGCCACCGGCTCATCGAAGGCCTCATGGCCGCGGTGTACAGTCCGGAAAACCAGCGCAACGGCGTGCGGATCGTCGGGCCGGTGATGATGCTCTGCTATGACGAGGAGTACCGGGAGACCGACGCCGACGTCGAACTCGCGGTCCCGGTCGCCGGGCGGGTGAGCGTCGGCGAAGGGATGGAGGTGAAGGTTCTCCCGGCAGTCGAGGTCGTCTCGGTCCTCTACACCGGGCCGTATTACCACCTCACCTCTGCCTACGGGAAGATCCAGGAATACGCCGCAGCGCACGACCTCGCCCTCCGGGGACCGGACCGGGAGATCTATTACAACAGTCCGCACGAGGTCTCGCCCGATGAACTGAGGACCGAAGTGCAGTATCCTGTCGTGCGGACCGCATGACCGTCCCGCCGAAGAGTTCATATGCCGGGGCGGTGTCTGGGGGAGCATGGAGGAGATCACCGGGGTAAAGAAACTGGCCAACGGAGTATTGGTCGAGTACCGCCAGAAGGGGGGGCGGAGGACTGCCGGATTCACCTACCAGGAACTCATCGACATGCGGGTCAACGCCTTCGACCTTGTCGAGAACCCGGACGACTACCTCATCGAACCTATGAGCCGGCAGATCGAGGCGAGGCCGGACAAGTGCGAGCGTCATATTGTCAGGTAGGGGAAAACGTCTTCCCTTCTTTTTTCCAGGATCTACGAATGCACGACGAACAGGTGAGCCTTCGCCGGGGGACCGCGGCCGACGCCCCGGTGATCGCGGACTATAATATCGCCATGGCGCTGGAGACCGAGGGGAAAGTTCTCGACCCGGAGACCGTCCGAAAAGGTGTCGAGGCGGTGCTCGCCGACCCGGCGAAGGGGTTCTATCTCATCGCCGAGTCGGACGGGCGCGTCGTCGGGCAGGGGATGGTCACCTTCGAGTGGAGCGACTGGCGGGACGGGGTCTTCTGGTGGCTCCAGAGTGTCTATGTCCACCCGGACGCCCGGCGGCAGGGGGTCTTCGCCCGCCTCTTCCGCGCCCTCGAGGCCGAGGCCAGGCGCCGGCCGGAGGTGGCGGGACTGCGGCTGTACGTCGACCAGGAGAACCTGACCGCCCAGGAGACCTACCGCCGGTTGGGGATGGCCGCATCGAACTACGCCCTCTTTGAACTGGAGTTCGAGGACTGATCCTCCTGTTCTGGTGCACTGAACGCCATTCTTTTATCCGGTGCCGGCGATGCTCTCCTGAACGAGGAACGAGATCATGAGCGACGAGGTACGTGCTGAACTGAAGGGGACGGTGCTCCGCCTGAAAGATCTGGTCGAGTATCAGGAGGGGACGGTGGCGAGCAGGACGATCGTCAACCGGCCGGCGGGGACGATCACCCTCTTCTCCTTCGACGAGGACGAGGGGCTTTCCGAGCACACGGCGCCGTACGACGCGGTGGTGACGATTCTCGACGGGGAGTGCGAGGTCTGGCTCGCGGGCGAGACGCATCAGATGAAGGAGGGCGAGACGATCATCTTCCCGGCAAACGCCCCGCACGCTCTCTCGGCGGTGACGCGCTTTAAGATGATGCTGACGATGATCCGGGAGTGAGCGAGGTGACCGACGAAGGAAAATACTGCACCATCTGCGGCGGCGCCGTGCCGGCGGGCCCGGAGATCAGGAAGGTGCTGGTCGACGGGAAGGCGACGGGGATCGATCGTCTCGATCGGATCATCGAGGACGTGATCGCCCTGGACCTTGAGCGCGAGGACGAGATCAGGGCGGCGCTCCTGGAGCGGGTGAAGGCCTTCAACTATGTTCCCACGAAGAAGACCGACGCCTACGCGGAGGCGCTGATGGCCGAGTACCGCACCGCGTCGGGCGGCCGGAGGTGATCGTCGATGTCGAAGCGATCCGAACGGGCCGCGGCGTCGTTCACCGGCGGGGTGAACTGTGCCCAGGCGGTCGCGGGGGCGTTTGCCGACGAGTGCGGTCTTGACGAGGCAACGCTTCGAAAGATGGCGTGCGGGTTTGGCGGCGGGCTCGCCCACACGGGCCGGACCTGCGGGGCGGTGAGCGGCGCCGTCCTGGTCCTGGGCCTGACCCGCGGCACCGCCATCCCCGGCGATGCGGAGGGGAAGGAGGCATGTTACGTGCTGGTGCGGGAGTTCCTCCGCCGGTTCGCCGACTGCCATGGTTCGACGGAGTGCACCGCCCTCGTCGGCTACGATCTCTCTGACCCGCAGGCCCTCGCGGCGGCGAAGGCGGCCGGGGCGTTTGCGGCGCGGTGCACCGGGTATGTGCGGGACGCGGTGGAGATCGTCGAAGAGGTGCTGCGGGAGCCATGAAGGCGCGGGTGCATGTCTTCGTCAGCGGTCGGGTGCAGGGGGTCTTTTTCCGGGACGCGACGAGCGAGGAAGCGGCGCGGCACGGGGTGACCGGATGGGTGCGAAACCTCGCCGACGGCAGGGTGGAGGCGGTCTTCGAGGGCGAGGCGGAGGGTGTCGAGGCGGTGCTCGGCTTCTGCCGCCGCGGTCCTCCGGCGGCGCGGGTGACCGGGGTCGAAGCAGTGGGAGAAGAGTATACCGGAGCGTTCGCGGGGTTCGCGGTGCGGCGCTGAGCGGCCCGTCTGATCGGCGTGCCTTCCCCCATGCTCGTGCCGGGGGCGCTGCCCCCGGACCCCCGGAATTGCGATAGGGCGGGAAGGCAGAAGGGAGGTCGTGAAGAGGATGGTGGCGTGCCGGATGCGGTCCGGTGCGTGGAGGCCTCCGCCCCCCGACGCTCTCCGATTTTTTTCTTAAGATTTTTCATAATACAGACCCAAATAAAGAGGTAACTACGATAGAGGTCTGATCTGATTGATTCGTCGCTCGAAACTCGAAGATGCCGATGCCATCTATGGATTATATGTTGAGACCGCCGCCGTGCCGGGCGGGCTTGCCCGCTGCAGGGACGAGATCACCCCCACCTATATCCATACGTTTCTGAGAAGATGCATCGGCGATGGCCTCTCCCTCGTCGCCGTGGACGACGGGGGCCGGGTTGTCGGGGAGGTGCACGCCTCCCGCTGCGGGTTGAAGGTCTTTGGGCATGTGCTCACCGACCTCACCATCTCGGTGCATCCGGCGTGCCAGTCGCACGGGTGGGGGCGGCAACTCTTCGAGCGGTTCATCGAGGTGGTGACCGAGGAGATGCCCGAGATCCGTCGGATCGAACTGAGCGCGAGGGAGAGCAACACGCGGGCGATCCGGTTCTACGAGTCGCTCGGGTTCGTCGCCGAGGGGCGGCTCCGGGGCCGCGTCTATGGTGTGGGCGGACGCTACGAGGACGACATCCAGATGGGGTGGCTCCGCTCTCCTGCCTCCGAGTCGTGAGCGGTTCGGGGCGATCTTTTCTTTTTCCCGTGATGGTTCCGGGCAAATTTGACGATCTATCCTGCATCACGCTTTGAATGTCTGTTTTTCATCTGAATATTGGTAATATCCAAAGCTATATCATAACTATTTGATAATACGAAAATTACACCTTGTGTGAATTTTGCCGCGTCCGCTCGGTCTTTTCAGCGGCCGGAACGGTGCGGAGCAGGTGATTGTTGTGACGAAGATGCGATATGGTATGGTTATACTCCTCCTTCTGCTGGCGGTGCCGGGGATCGTCCTTGCCGACGATGCGACGATGGAGGCGATCGGTGCGAAGGCGGCGACGGTGGCGATGGATCAACTCGGATCGGCGGAGGGCGATGTCAATCTGCTGGCGATGACCGATGCGGGTTGTGCGATGATCGGGAAAGAAACAACTGAGAAGTGTCTGAACGGGGTGACCGATGTGAGCGGGTGCACCATCGGCGATGCGAATCTCCTCATCCCCCAGAGGAGCAAGTTTTCGCCGCTGTGGTTCTTCTTCTACAAGAAAGACTCCGGTGAGGCGGTCTTCCTCCAGGTGAACGGCACGGCGACGGCACGTTCGGCCGCAGAGATCACGAAGATGCCGGCCGATGAGGTTTTTGCCGTCATGGCAAAGAAGCAGATCGATGCGGCGTACATCCTGAAGAACCAGAGTGTGTGGACCGAATATCTTGAGAAGAAGGTCTTTGCCGGGAACGAGTTCAGTCTCATCACGATCGCCAATGTGTGGGCTGATCCGGCGACGACATACGATTTCCTCAGGGCCTCCGCCTTCCACAACCACCTCTGTCCGGGTGTGACGAGCGGGTACCTCATCTCTCACTACGTGGAGGAGAACCTCCCCATCGAGAGCCCCACCCAGAGTTACAAGGTCATCGCCTGCCCGGTCTGGTGCAAGGACGATCTCTTCCCGATCGTGTGGGACGCGACGCCGGGGAAGCGGGGTCTTTTCGTGAAGGATCTCAGCGCGGTCGAGAAGGCGGCGCTGAAGGAGAGTCTCGGGACCGATGTCGCGGGGATCTATGTGAGGTGGGACGCAGCCACGAAGAGCGGCGACGGACTGGTCGTGGGATACAACTGGACGCGGAGCAATGAGGTGACCGGCACCGCCGACTGGAAAGGAAACCCGTCGCTCGCAAAACTGGTGATGGACCTCGAACTGATCGATTACACCGACCGGCCGGAGGAAGTGGTCTCGACGGTCAAGGTGTTCAGGTGCGAGAGCCCGGAGGAGTTTTCCATGCTCACCTATGCCGGGGTCAACCCGCTGAAGGTGCTGGGCGTGGAGGCGTGAAGATCCTTTGAGCGAGGCGTGGGATCACTCTCCTCTTTCTTTTCAACATTTTTTTTCTTTTTCTCCTCTGATCATCGGGGGCAGTCTTCTCTTCTCTCGTTGTGCCGGCGGTGGGCGATAGATATTAGAGGAAGGGTGGCGAAAACCATAGGTGCAGGCGCGAGAGTAGTGAAGCGGCCAAACACGGGGGACTCAAGATCCTCTCCTGTAGGGGTTCGTCGGTTCGAATCCGGCCTCTCGCATTTCTTTTTGGGGTTCGTTGAATTTCTTGTTGACAGGATAGAATTCTTCAAAAAAAGAATGGATCGATTCAATCCTCTGAAAAGTAGTCGTGATCAATTTTTTTGATCGTATATTTTTCGTACGTGCTCACTCCCAGATCGTATTCAATCATCAGGTCGACAAGTTTCGCGCCGTCGATGAGAGCGACTTTGAAATTTGGTTTTTGAGCTACGGATTTTGCCGTGTCGGTGAACTTTGACGTGGTAATGAACACGCCTTTCCTGGCCCCTTTTACCGTTAATGATCCGATAAAGTTGCGGATTTCTCTGCTGTCTACGGAATGTGCCCGGTCCCATCGTTTCGCCTGGATATAGATCTCATCGATGCCAAGTTTGTCCATCTTAATTATTCCGTCGATACCTCCGTCGCCACTCTGCCCGACGACTTTCCCGGCATCTGATCGCGACCCGCCATATCCCATTGCCACGAGAAGGTCGACAACCAATTTCTCGAAAAAGTCCGGACTCATCGAAAGTATTTGATCGAGCAGATCGGAAGCCAATGAATTTTTGATCTCCTGATAACTTTGTTCGAGCATTTCTTCAGGAGATATTAATTTTGGATCGACATTCTCCGGTGTTTCTGTTTTCGTTCCATTCACAAAAGTCTGGAATTCATCGAACTGCAACAGGAATTCCGAATCCATTTTTTCCGGAGTACCCTGTAAAACCTGAACTCCTCGTTCTGTGATCTTGACCATGCCGCGTTTTGAATTGTCTACCAGTCCGGCCTTCTTCAAATATGTCTTGGCCCATCCGACCCTCGACCGGAAAACCGTCATTTTTCCACTTGGCAATAATTCTATTTTATCATCGTCTGTCAGATGGAGAATGTCTGCAAGTTCTGTTCTCACCTCCTTAATCTGGCGAATCTCTCCGTCTTCGAGGACGTGGAGCATCGGGAGCATGAACTCTTCATATGATGGAACCGGCATAAAACGAATTTTGTTTTTGTCTTAAAATGTTCATCGATTTTATAAGGCCATTAGAAGGAGATTTCAATTAATTTGGCTGTGTAGAAACCATCCGGGCGGCTATCTTTGTGGGGGGTTGGCCACCCTCCCGTCCCCCCGCGTCAGGATAGGGACGGCAACGGCAACTCCTTCTTCATGTTCATCGATTTTGCCTCCCTGGTCCAATCTTCATCCTCGGGGTGGGGTGTGACGGAGCCCCGGCGCGAGAATGAGGGAAGGCGATGGATTCAGTTCGCATGGGGAATTAATTGATGAAAATAGAATGCTTTCTACGCGGCTATTACAATAAATAGTACGTAATCGCAGCGCAAAGCAAACCAACAGACAGTGTAATAATAATCTGCCCTATGTGATTGTTGCGTTTTTCTATGTTCTGTTTTTGTTCATATTCTATCATGCTGGGAATTTTTGAATCTATTACTGATATGTAGTCTTTTATTTCAGATATAAGATTAATGTAAGCATCTATTGCTTGAATGTCCGGGGATCCAATGTCTTTTGAAGCCTTGTATAATGGGATATTATTCAGGCTCTTCTCAATCTCAGGTTTTATTTGTTGGTAATATTCTGGAAAAACATCATGTATTGTAGTTATGGAAAAATCAGATAATTTATTTGAAATAATATCTTTTTGATAGATTCTGATATAATCGAGTAAATCATAAACTGCGCGATAAATATGCCTAAAAGTAGCATCTAGATTTGAATCGATATATTCGCTGTTTTCATGCTTCAGACCACATTTCACAGCGAAAATTCTCATGAAATGATCATATGCATCTTTGATCTCATTTATAGGGGGAATAAAAGACTCTGATCGTAATTCTTCTGCATATAGTGCTAGATATTTGTATTTTTGATAAAGAACTGTTATTTCATAGAGCCGACTACTCTCGACATCGTTGAATTCTAGATCCATAAATGCTCGGATTAAGGTAGAGGTTTACTTAATATCTCTTTTTTTTCGCTCAAGAATTCCTCAGAAGTCTTAACTCTCCCCAACGCTAGCCTCACACTGCCCATCCGATACCTTTTTGCTTCATTAGTCAGTAATTCCCTGTTAATTACCATAGGACGTAAGTTGCGTTCCCAGACATCATCATGAATCACTTCACTCACCTCTCAATCTCCCAGAATTACATGTACTAATATTATAACATGATGGATTTGCTACTTAATGTCTGTAAGTATGTAAATGCGGTATATATTCTTTTTGAAATTAAAATGGTGTGAGATTTATCTTCTCTGGCCCATCTTTCCAGGAATATCTACTGGGCGACCTCCAGGGAGGTCTATGACACGGGGGAGAGGGGTCGTCCCGATCCTATTTGCATCGTGCATGGAATTGCACCGGCCTGCAATCCTACGTTGTCGGTGAACGTGTAGATTTTTGAATCGAAATCGATAATCACGATCAGATCGTCTGGTCTTTCTCTGTGAGTACACCCTGACGACGGCATCCCTGATATCCTCCAGGTAGAGCAACAGGTTCCTAGGCATAAACGACCTCGCTGAGAACAGCGTCCTGGATCGCGGGCTTTAACGTATCGGCAATGACAAGGTCCCCCCTCCGCCCCAGAAGATCTTCGAGGTAGAAGGTGAGGTCCATGAAGTGGTCGAAGGTCTCCTCCCCCTCCCTGAACTCCACCAGAACATCGATGTCGCTCGCCGGGGTGGCCTCTCCCCGCACGGCGGACCCGAAGATCCCGATACGTGCCACGCCGTAACGTTCCCGAATGGTGCCGAGGTTCCGCTGGATCCGGTTGAGGGGTTCCATCTCTCTTCTGGGATAGTGCATACTCCCTCTTATAGCGTGCGGATCCGCTCCGTCCGTCCCACCCCCCGGCGGTCAAACACACCGATGAGCGAGATCATCCCCCCCCACGTTCACGTTTACCCTGGTTTTCACCGACATACACTAAGAAAGTGTCACCCGACGGACGATCATTCGGGATGCGTTCGCCGATCCCCCCCATTTCTCCCCATCTACTCCGTCATGATCACTCAAACGCCGATCGCGCACACGGCCCCCCCGAACCCCTAAAAGATCGGATGCGCCCCGTGCCCCCCCGTTTTAGTGTAACATAGTACTCTGAGAGAGAGAGATCTCTCTTCTCTCTATAGAATACGTATTCAAAGCCCGCTCCTCCGTCCCCTTTGTGTTCACTTTTCAGTGTAAATCCGGTGAAAACAGGGTGAAAAGATGTCACCGTCGGCCGCGGTGTGAGCGGCACCGTCCCGGACCATGCTTTCAGCAGACCCCCCTGTTTTTCAGCGATCTTCAGCAGGTTTCGGCAGGTGCTGTCATCCAACGGACGACGAAGGATGGTTTGATCTCGATGATCTCCATCACACGGTGATATCACCGGATCGATTTCAGCATTCCGGGGTTCGCGCACACACACCCGGACAGCGGAGAACCGGTGGCGCCGTGTGGGGGTGGATTCTGCTGTACTTTACTATGGAGAGAGAGATCTATCTCTCTCTCTGTATTAGTACCGTGAAATCCGACGCCTTTCCCGGCTCTTTGATCATGACAGCACCTGCTGAAAATCTGCTGAAAACCTGCTGAAATGCTGAACTCGTCGTCGCCGCCCGGACCCGGATCACCGCACCGCATCTATGAGAGGATGACCCTCCGGGGATATAACATCGAGTGACGCGGGGTGAATGTGAGGCCGTGCTCCAGATCTCTCGTCATGACCGGGCGGGTGACGAGAACAGAGTACACCCCCATATCTTCGCCGCGGGGCGGCATCACGTGCGTCAAGATTTTCTTCCGGCGATCATTATGACCGTGCACCCCTGCGAGAGAACAGGAGATGAAGCGGAACCAAAAAGGTACGAAAAAAGTATCAGACATTCGGGTGATCACCGGCCGATCCGCTCGGCCAGACGCCGCATCTGCCGCTCCAGCGCCTCCATGTCCTGCTCGACCCCTTCGAGTTCTCTGGAGAGTTGCCCGAGTTCGCCGTTCAACTCTGCGACATCGATCTTCATCTCGTCGATGCTCTTCTTCATATCCTGTGCAGTCCGGTACTCGACCGAGGTCAGCGACCGCCCCACATATCGGTCGTTGTACGAGTCGACGAGGTATTCGAGATACTCCGCTTCGTTATTATATTCCTCGACCTTGCGGTTGTACCGCCTCTCGGTATCCTTATAATTCTCCGTCGCCGCGTTGTACCGGTTCGAGAGATCGATATACTCCTTGAACGCCCGCGGCGTATCGAAGGACCACCCCTCCAGGTATTGCTCGTCGTCGACGACGACAAACCCGCCGGTCGTCTCCAGTGCCGTCCAGACACCTGGCGACGTCTCGGCCAGCACCCAGGCATGGTCGGCCTCAGGAAGTTCCTCGCCGGTCCGCTCCACGTCGCCGATGGCGATCTTCGCGCCGATCCCTCTCGTCTCGATCATGTTCCAGACGTCCAGCGCCATGTCGGCGCAGACAAAGAAGTCGGCGTCGCTGTAGGTATGCGTCTCCCGGTACGTCTCGACGATCTCGCGCACGACGGCGACGTTCGCCTCCCCTTCGGTGAGCACGGTGACGGTCAGGTTCTCCGTCTCGCCGGTGCCCAGTCTGGCGGAGAGACGGTACCGCCCGCCAGGCATCGAATCGGTCGGGAGACGATACTCGAAGTTATACTCGTCGTCCACCTCGACCTGATACGACCGGGGGGCGAAAGACCCGTCCCCGTCGATCGCTTCGACCGAGAGGTTGACCTGCTTCCAGGGGGTGACGGCGTGGCCTGTGACAACGATCTCTTCACCCCTGAGATGGTCGCCCGACCCCTCGCACGCGAGGGCGACCTCGGGGACCAGGTTCTCGGCGAGGTCGGCGATGACCCCGGCCTCCTCGCCCAACTTCATCTCCACCTCGGTCTGCCAGGCAGGGTAGCGCTCGTGGCGGAGTTCGAGCATGTGGCTCCCGGCATCGAGGTCGCGCACCGTGCAGGGGGTGTTCCCGCGGTACTCGCCGTCGAGGTAGACGGCCGCGTCCGGCGGGTCGGAGTCGACCTCCAGCGTCCCTGAAAGGGCGCTGCACCCGGCGGTCAGGATGAGTCCGATGGTCAGGAGAAGGAGGGGGAGGGGTTTCATGATTTTAGATCTATAGGACGATTGATATGTATCTTCGCCCGGTCCCCGGCATAGGTTTATCTCCCCCACCCCCGAGGGAGGAGACGAAAAGAGGGACACGAAATGTCAGCAGAGTTTGAGGTGAGCCTGGAGAGCAGGGCCGTCCGGCCCGACCCCGCATACCTGGAGACCTCGGCCCTGGGGCCGTGGAAACAGGCCTACCGCCGGTACCTCGACGACCCCGACGGGTTCTGGGCGCAGTATGCCGGCGAACTCGAATGGATCGAACCTTGGGACCGGGTGAAGGAGTGGGAGTATCCCTATGCCCGCTGGTTCGTCAACGGAAAACTGAACATCACCACCAACTGCCTGGACCGCCACGCCGCGGGCGAACGCCGGAACAAGGTGGCGCTCATCTGGCGGGGCGAGGAGGAAGGCGTCGAGCGGGTGCTCACCTACCGGCAACTCCATCGGCAGGTGATGCGCTTTGCCGGCGCCCTGAAAAACCTCGGCGTCGGGCGCGGGGACGTCGTCTGCATCTACATGCCCCTCGTCCCCGAACAGATCGTCGCCATCCTCGCCTGCGCCAGGATCGGCGCCGTCCACTCGGTGGTGTACGGCGGATTCGGCGCCGGCGCCCTCAACGCCAGAATCCGCGACGCCGGGGCAAAGATCGTCGTCACCGCCGACGTGGGGTATCGACGGGGCACGCGGGTGCCGCTCAAGACCATCGTCGGCGAAGCGGTGAGAAACGCCCCGAGCATCGAGAAAGTGATCGTGCTCAGGCGCACCGTCCCGCACGTCGCCCTCCACCCCGAGATGGAGATCGACTTCCAGGAGTGCATGGCCGCCGCCCCTTCGCACGTCGACCCCGAGGTGATGGACGCCGAAGACCCGCTCTTCATTCTCTACACGAGCGGCACCACCGGCCCGCCGAAGGGCATCGTCCACACCTGCGGCGGCTACATGGTCGGCACCTACTACACGGCGAAGTACATCTTCGACCTCAAGGAGAACGACGTCTACTGGTGCACCGCCGACCCCGGCTGGATCACCGGCCACTCGTACATCATCTACGGCCCGCTCGCCGCCGGGGCCACGGTGCTCATCACCGAGACCGTCCCCGACTACCCCGACCCCGGCATCTGGTGGCGGGTCATCGAGGACTTCGGGGTGACGGTCTTCTACACCGCACCGACGGCGGTGAGGATGTTCATGAAGTACGGCGACGAGTGGCCTGCCCGCTCCGTCCTCGACTCGCTCCGGGTCATCGGGTCGGTCGGCGAACCCCTCAACCCTGAGGCCTTCGAGTGGTATCATCAGGTCATCGGCCAGTCCCGCTGTCCGGTGCTCGACACCTGGTGGCAGACCGAGACCGGCATGCATATGCTCGCCACACTCGTCGGCGAACCGATGAAGCCGGGGTTCGTGGGCCGCCCCATCCCCGGCGTCTCGGCCGAGGTGGTGGACCGCGAGGGCAACCCCGTGCCCCCCGGCACCGGCGGCCTCCTCGTCCTCACCGAACCCTGGCCGGCGATGATGCGCACGGTCTACAAAAACGACGAGCGCTACCGGAAGTACTGGCACACCATCGACGGCGTCTACCTGGCAGGCGATCTCGCGGTGAAAGACGAAGACGGCTACATCATGGTCCTCGGACGGGCCGACGACATCATCATCGTCGCCGGGCACAACCTGGGCACCGCGGAGGTGGAGTCGGCCCTCGTCGCCCACGAGGCGGTGGCCGAGGCGGCGGTGATCGGGATCCCCGACCCGGTGAAGGGCCAGGCGGTGAAGGCCTTCGTCATCCTCAAGGTCGGGTACGCCCCGAGTGAGAAACTGAAGACCGACCTCATCTACCATGTGCGGATGAGCATCGGCCCCATCGCCATGCCTTCCGAGGTGGCGTTCGTCCCCTCGCTCCCAAAGACCAGGAGCGGCAAGATCATGCGCCGCGTCCTGAAGGCGCAGGAGATGGGCGTCGACCCCGGCGACATCTCGACCCTGGAGGATTAGGGGACGATGGAAGCGCCCGGATAATTCCGGCACCTTCAAGGGGGCCGCTCCCCACCCTTCGGTCATGGTCATATTTTCAGTGCTCTTCATCTATTTCCCGGTCTATTTTCTCTGCGGCGTCTGCGCCGCGGTCTATACCGTGCTCCTCGAAAAAATTCCGTCCAGGCGCCTCGCCGCCGCCGTCCCGGTCGCGGTCGTCGCACTCTGGGTGGTCTGGGCTGCGGCCGTCGCCGCGGACCACGCCCTCCTCCTCGCCGTCAACCTCAGCGCCTTCTTCGTCTTCGACCCGATGATCGTCGTCGCTCTCCTCCCCCTTGTCAGGCGCTACGCCCACCCGCACCGTGCCTGGGCCTGGGCAGGCGGCGTCGCGGCGGTGGTGCTCATCGTTGAACTGATCCAGGGAGCGCTCATGCCGTCGATGCCCGCGGTCCCCCCGCCGGTCCCGGGGTCTGAGGAGTTCCTGGACGAACTCACGAAGGGGTGCGTGGCCGCCCTCAAGACGGCCGGGTACGCCCTGGTCGGGTATGCGGCCCTTGCGGTTCTCGTGTACTGCCACCGGGAGGGCAAAGCGGTTGAGGAGGCGGGAGAGGAGTAACTCAGACCCGCCCCATATCCTTGAACCGCTCCGCGAGCGTCGCAAGCCTCCTTTCGGGGAGATCTTCGCGCAGCAGCCCGAAGAACAACCACGCGCAGACGCGCTCCTTTGCAAGCATCGCGGCGACCGCCGGGAGGTCGTCTCTCGTAAGATAGGTGAAGGTGAGTCGGGACGTCATCTGATCACGACAGTCTCGCTCGCAGGAAAGATGGGCTATCTCCTCCTGCGCCGACCCGTGCGCTTATGCCCCCTGAGATCAGACCTCTTCGGGTTATGGCTCAGTACTCACCCGGCGACGTGGTGCTGGCCCCGGTCAGGTTCGGGAGCGGCGAAGGACCGAAGGTGCGGCCCGCGGTCGTCGTCGGCGAAGAGGCCGGCGGATTCATCGAAGTCTGCCCGGTCTCAAGCACCCCGCCCACCGACGCCCCCTTCGTCCCCATCGACCTCGAAGACTTTGCGCACGGCGGCCTCGACCTCTTCGATGAGAGTTATGTCCTCACTGCCCACCTCTCCACCCTCAGAGGCCGCGAGGTCTGCGGGAAGAAAGGACGACTGGACGCCGGGACCGTCGATATGATCGTCGGGGCGATCCCCGGCCGCCGGCGTGCGCGGCGGTAGCACAATACTATATTGATCCTGGCCCCATACCCGATCAGTGTGTCGATAAAGGTAGAACTGCTTGCCATCACCCCTGACGCCGAACGGCTGATCGAGAGCGCCGGAAGGACCGCCTACCGCTCCTTCGACCGCCAGGCTCCGGGCAGTGAGAAGAAATTTATCAGGATGATCGTGAAAAACGGGCACGAGTCCGTGCTCGAGCACGCCTACGCCACGTTCAGGATATCGGGGATCTCCCGCGCCTGCTCCCACCAACTTGTCCGCCACCGCCTCTGCGCCATCACCCAGCAGTCGCAACGCTACGTCTCCGAAGACGACTTCCCGGCCGTCGAACCCGCGTCCGTCGCCGGGAACGAGGAGGCGCACGCCCTCTATGCCGAATATCTTGAGCGGACGCGCGAGACCTATAAAGCGCTCGCCGACCTCGGCGTAAGGCGGGAAGACGCCCGGTTCGTCCTCCCCAACGCCACCGAGACCGAGATGGTCGTCAGCGCCAACATGCGCGAGTGGCGGCATATCGTCGGCCTGCGGGGGAGCCGCGGGGCGCAGTGGGAGATCAGGGCGCTCGCCATCGCACTCCTCCGCATCTTCCGGGACCACGTTCCGACGGTCTTCTGCGACTTCGAGGTGGACGAAGAGCAGCAGGTGATCAGGCGGGTCGAGGTCTGAACCCCGGCCCCTGGATCTTTTTTGTGCGAGGCCCGTCACCCCGCCCTGACCAGGCTTCCCGAGCCTGAGATCTCCTGAGTCACGACGGGATCGCCGCGGTAGATGGCCGCCCCGCTGCCCGCAATCTGCACGTCGAGCGCCCCGGTCGCCAGCACTTCGGCCGCGCCCGATCCGCTGATCACAAGGTTTGTCCGTTCGGTCGTCAGGTCGAAGCCCTTGAGTGCTCCCGACCCGCTGATCCCGGCATTGTGTTCGGCCGCCGTCCCGGAGAGTCGCGCCTCCCCCGATCCCGAGATGGTGGTCTCCAGGGTGGTCACGTTCATGCCGAGGTCGAGGTTACCGGACCCGCTGATCGCCGTCTCCAGACGCCCGGCGACGATCTCGTTCTCGCCCTGCACCGTGCCCGACCCGCTCACCGAGAGACGTTGCACCTCCTCCATCGTCACCCTGACGATGACCGGCCTGGTGTTCCGGACGCATGCGGCGTCGAGGTCGACGACCAGCACCCCGTCGGAGACGCGGGTCTGCACCAGGGGTACGATGTTGTCCTCGGCTTCGATCACGAGCGGCCCGGATGCGCCCTGCGTCACCATCACCGTCGCGAAGGTGTTGAGTTCCACGCTCTGAAACGCCCCGACATCCCGTGTCTCCGATACCACGTTCCCCGACCCGACCGTGCAGGGGGGCTGGACACACCCTGCCGTCAGCACGAGGACGAGCAGCACCGCCGCCGCCGCGAAAAGATATCGTATCATCGTCATCACCCGCTGTCCCTCATGACGGGGGGCGATAAAAAAAGATAGGTCTATAGACTCTCGTCCACGACCGTCGAGACCGGCACCCCGGCCCCGATCCACCACTCGCCGTCCACCGGGAGGATGTAGTCGAGACGTTGCCCGGAGCCTTCGGGGGTTGAGATGAGATACCCGCCGCCGTTCTCCGCGACCGCCGCGCCCTCGACGACATAATGGACGCCGTACTCCCCGACGGCGCCCGAGCAATCGGTACCTTCGGCATCGGGCCGGGCGGGATCGGCGAGGAGCACGCCGTCGCGGCTGAAGGCATAGACCGGGTGGCCGCCGACGGCGAACTCCCCGGCGGGGTCGCGGAACGCGTCGAGCGCCGCGTCCTTCCCCTCGCACAGCGCGTACTCCCTCGCCTCCTCGACCGCACCGGTCAGGTTGGCGAGGACGGAGAGGGGTTTGCCGCTCTCAGGGTCCGCGAGGTCGGCGAGGTAGACTCCCGACCCGATCCACCAGTCGTCTCCCGCCTTCTTCACGTACCCGAGTTTCGGGGTGAGCGTGAAGTTGTCGGCCGGGTCCTGGTACATGAACATGAAGTAGCCCTCGCCGATCGCCGCCGTCTCGCAGAGCCCCTTCACCAGGAGAAGACCGTGGGGATCGGTGGCGTTCATCCTGGACACCCCGACCTTCTGCGGGTGGACCGGGTGGGCAAGGGTCGTGCCGTTGAAGTCCTCGACGTACAGGTAGAGGTTCCCGTCCACGAACTCGCCGTCGCGCTTCCCGAAGTCACTGAGCGCCTGTTCCTTCCCGACCGCGTCCGCATGCTCACAGGCCTCTCTGACAAAGGTGACCACGTCGCCGAGCGTCCGCCCGTCGCACGAGGGTGCGGCCCTCTCATCGCCGGCGATGTCGCTGAGGTACAGCCCCGACCCGACCCACCATCTGTCGTCCACCGGGAGGACATAGCCGAGTTTCAGTTCGGGCGCTCCGCCTTTTGCCGGGTTCTCCCAGCCGAAGACGACGAACCCGCCGCCGTTCCTCGCGGTCTCCGCACAGACTTCGATGACCTTGACCCCGTACGGCCCCACGTACCCGGAGAGGTCGGTGCCGATCATGCCGGGGGCGAGGTACGGGTGGGCGACGAGGGTGCCGTCGTAGTCGTAGGCGTAGAGGTAGAGGTTGCCATCCGTGAACCGGCCGTCCTGTTTGTCGATCTCTGCCAGGGCGGCGGCGGTGCCGTTCTCATGGGCGTACGCGACCGCAGAGCGGGTGAGGGCGGTCATGGTGGTGACCTCCGAGGGCAGTTCCCCGGTCGACTCGTCGACATAGTCGGAGAGGTAGACCCCCGACCCGATCCACCAGGTGTCGTCCACCTTCTCGACATATCCCAGTTTGACCTCGTAGAGGTTCTGCATCTCCTCGTCGATCTCCCGCTCTTCGCCGGGCGGGGGATACATGTAGACGACGTACCCGCTCCCGCCCCTGGCGACATCGCTTGCCGCCTGGACGAAACGGAGCCCATTTGCGGTGGTCCAGTTCGTCCGGTCGGTCCCGACCTTCTCCGGTTGGTACGGATGGGCAAGGAGCGTGTTGTTGAAGTCGTAGGCGTAGAGGTAGAGATTTCCTCTGACAAAGGTTCCGTTTTTATCGGAGAATGCTGCGAGAGCCTCGTCTTTGTCGACGCTCCGGGCGTAGGCGGCGGCGTCATGGACATATGCTTCCAGATCGTCCCCGGTGGTCCCGGTGCTCTGGTCTGTCTCTCCGGTCATACACCCGGCACAACAGAGCGCCAGGAGGAGTACGGCCGTGATGCCGATGAAGACAGCGGCGGACCTGTTCATGGGGTTTCATTGACTCCATCGTTTTTGACTCTTTTGAAATCATGCTCGATTTTTATCTCTTTACCCGTATGGAACACAGATCCGTCTTCTCCTGCCGGCCGGCCCGCCATGTATATCGGCAGCGTGGACCCATAGATAGGATACTTACGCCATGGTCGACACCCGCCGTCTCTCCTACCTCTACGCCCTCGTCGCCGCCTTCCTCTTCGGGAGCGGAGCGCCTGTGGCAAAACTCTTCCTCGGCGATGTCCCGCCGGTCACCCTCGCCGCCCTCTTCTACCTGGGCAGCGGCCTTGCCCTCGCCGTCTTCCTCGCGGTCTGCCGTTTGTGCGGCCGCGACCGGCACGGTGCCGAGGCCCCGCTCGGCCGCGC
The DNA here is from genome assembly GCF_017357525.1 of Methanofollis aquaemaris. Classification (NCBI taxonomy): domain Archaea; kingdom Methanobacteriati; phylum Methanobacteriota; class Methanomicrobia; order Methanomicrobiales; family Methanomicrobiaceae; genus Methanofollis; species Methanofollis aquaemaris. The sequence continues at coordinate 1,750,841 of NZ_CP036172.1, forward strand.
CGATCTCCCCTGGCTTGCTGGCGTCGTCCTCTTCGGGGGGTTCCTCGCCCCGGTCACCCTCATGTGCTCCCTTGCCTCCACCCCGGCGGCCACCGCCGCCCTCCTCCTCAACTTCGAGGCCGTGGCCACCGCCGCCATCGCTGCGTTTCTCTTCGCCGAGGCGGTCGGGAAGCGGACTTGGGCGGCGCTCGGACTGATCACCGCATCGTGTGCGATCCTCTCCTGGGAAGGCAACGGCGCCGCCGGGTTTTCCGTGGCAGCCGTCGGCGTCCTCCTCGCCGCCACCTTCTGGGGGATGGACAACAACCTCGCCCGCAACCTCTCGGCCAGAGATCCGCTTGCCATCGTGACCGTCAAGGGCCTTTGCGCCGGGACGCTCTCCCTCCTCGTCGCCACCCTCATCGCCGAACCCCTGCCCCCCCCGACGACCTGCCTTGCGGCGATGGCGGTCGGCTGCATCAGTTACGGCGGCCTGACCAGCATCCTCTTCATCCTCTCGCTGCGGGCCGTCGGAACGGCGAGGACCGGATCGATCGTGGCCATCGCCCCTTTCTTCGGCGTCGCGGCTTCCTTCCTCCTGTACGCCGCCCCGATCGATCCCGCCTTCTATCTCGCCCTCCCGGTGATGGCCCTCGGCGCCTGGTTCCTGGTCACCGAACGGCACGCCCACCTCCACCGCCATCCTGCCGGCGTCCACGAGCACCGGCACCGGCACGACGATCTCCACCACGACGGCCACCCCCACCCGCCCGGCACCCCGCCGCTCGACGCCGGGGGCTGCCACTCCCACCCGCATGCCCACCAGGAGATCGTCCACGACCATCCCCATCTCCCCGACATTCACCATCGCCACCGGCACCCGTGAACGGGTCTGTGGGAGAATGAAAGGGTGGCTATGTACCTTTTTTCGTCAACTTTCCGGGTTTTTTCCATGTTCTGGTCGGTTCCGTGCAGAAAATGGTCGGATCACCCGGTGAAGAAGATACCCTTATATTCTTTCAGCAGAAATGGGTGCAGGAATAGATCTGATTCGTGGAGTTGATTCCCTGAGTAATTTCAGAAACAAAAAAAAGAACGTGAGTGAGGGAGAGGTCGTACGGGTTCGCCTGCCGAACAAAAAGAACAAGGAGATGTTTGCGAGCGCAGACCTGATGCTCGGAGCGAACCACATCCGTGTCCGTTGCTTTGACGGCACCACCCGTGTCGGCAGGATCAAAGGGAAGATCAAGAAGCGCGTCTGGATCCGTGAAGGCGATACTCTGATCGTCGTGCCATGGGACTTCCAGGCTGAAAAGTGCGATATCATCTACCGATATACCCGTCCCCAGGTGGACTGGCTCCGCGGCCACGGATATCTTTGAAAAAAAGATTTTTTTGTCGGGTGCTCAGATACCGAGCACCTCGACCTCATATTTTTTGATGATCAGTTTGTCGACACCGTCGAGGGTGTAGGTGTTCCCGCTCTTTGTCATCTTCAGGGTGCCGTTGAGATAGTTCTCCCAGGCCTTCGAGAACTCTCCGGTGTAGGTGGCCTGCACGTTTCCGTCAGATGGGGTCAGGGACGAAACATTGGAACTACTCAGTTTCATCCGCACCGTTCCCATCCCGTTCCTGAACATCTCGGTGCTCGCGTTCAGGGCGACGAGGTTGATGACAAAGGTCTTCTTGCCGTTGTTATTATCGACATACCACCGCGGCTCGGCGATCATCGAAGATCCCCCGGTCTGCGCCCGGATAACCGCCCCATTCTCCAGGGCGATGGTGGCATCCTGGGAGTCTGCGGTGTAGATCAGCATCCCTGTGGGGAAGGACATTGTATTCCCACTTGCTGTGATGTTCAGCCACGATCCTGTCTTGGTGACATTCTCCACAGCGAGCACCCCGCCGGCCACCTGGAGGGCGGTCTCTTTGTAGGGGACGTTCTTGTAGCAGAGGCTCTTGATGTCGTTCTGGAGCACCACCATCGTCTGTTCCATGTTGCGCACGTCGGCGTTGCTCTGCTGTTGCAGGAGCATCGGATAGCCGTACAGGGTGATCAGGGCGATCCCGGTCATCACCAGTCCGAAGATGATGATGAACCCGATCGCCTCCGAGACGCCCTCCTCATTCTTGATGTGAAATGCTTTCATCCGTTAAAACCCCGCGGAGTTGTAGGAGATCTTGTTGATCCCGGTGCCGGTGGTGTTTCCTGCAACGCCCATCGTCGCCCCGATCCCGGCGATGGAGATCCTGCTCATGACGTCGCCCCGCGAGACCACCACCTGCTGGTTGGAATCGAGTCGGCCGACGTCGAGACTGACCTGGTATCCCTGTCCGGCGACATCGTCGGGGATGTCGAAGGCGGTGGCGATCGATCCGTTGTCGGGGGCGAGCACATAGACGTCGACGATCCGCGTCGAGATCCCGTTGCCGATGTCGACGAAGGAGTGGTAGGCGAGGCGGTCCGAAGGGCCTTCCATGAAGATCGCGTTCACCGCGAAGGTCATGAGGATGAGGAGGACCACCAGTACGCCGGAGATGGTCATGTACTCCACCATGTTGGAGACGCCGTCTTCGTCAGTAATATGCGGTCTCATCATACTCGGTCACCCCGTTGTTGAAGTGGAACACGGTTTTGTTGTACGTTTCCCCGGACAATTCTGTCTTTTCGACTGAGTAATCCACGATGGCGTTATTTCGGGCCTCTTCAAGTGCGATGATGTCGTTTCGAATGTTTTCATTCACCGTACCGTCAGCATTATACACATCACCTGAATCGATGAGGGTGGAGACCTCGCTGGTGAAGTCCCGGATCTCCTCTTTCGGGAACTCGAGCACGCCCTCGGCGGTGGTCTGTCCGACCAGCGTGGACTGGTTGATGACGAGGGCCAGGAAGAAGAAGGCCACCGCCACCATGAAGCCCATCAGCACGATCCACTGCGCTTCGTTGTCTAACTTCTCCATAGCAGCACCTCCAGGAGCACGACCTGTTTATGGTCTTCGAGTGGACACCCATCTGGTCTGGAACTATCTTCTGGCACTGTCACCAGCCGCGTCACTCGCACCGCCTGTTCGTAACCGGTCGGCTGTTGTGAGAAGGTGAAATTTGTGTTCTGCACGGTATTGGCGGCGGCATTACGATACGAGATTGAAGCCTCGTACTCGAGCATGTCTGTCCCTGATGCCCGGTTGTTCAGAAGGTTCCAGAAACTGGCGTTAAAACCGGCTCTGTTCCAATTCTGGACATATCCAACAAGTTCGCTATCGGCCCCCTGTGTTGTCGGCGTGTCCATCACCGCCAGGACGTCGCTGCCGATCTGTTCGAGTTGCATGTCGGTGATATGCGAGTCGCCGGGGGTGTAGATGCTCGTTGTCCCGCCGACGAGGTAGGCCGTCGCCAGGATGATGAACGCGGCGGCAAATCCTTCGATGGTGTAGAGCTGCGCCGAGTCGTCTACCATACGGCCACCTCCAGCACGGCGCGGGTGAGGGGGGAGGGTGTGGAACTATAATCATAGATGTCGTTGAGATACTGCCATGATTCGGTTGTTGTTTTGTTAAATGTGAACTTTATATCCACAGTTTCGCCTGGTTTAACGATGTCATAGGTGAAGAATCCGGGCTCAAGGGTGAGGGTGATATTATTCTCGACATCGATTGTTGACGGTGGGGGGCTTTGAGACACGCCGTCGACCATCAGACTTGAGTATCGTGTGTCCTGGAAACGGTTGCGAATCTCGCTTGTCCCGTGGAAAAGTCCAAGACTCTCAAATTTTGCTTTAGGTGATGTAGAGTTGAGGTTTATGATTTTCACCTCGATCCTGTCCTCATAGGGGTCGACCTGATAGGCCTGGGGTTTATTCAGGATCTCTGAGAAGTCCAGTCTGACCGCGAAGGTTTTGGGCCCGATACTATTAGAGGAATTCAGATCTGACGAGTCCAGTTCCACTGGCCCAACGTCCTTCACCATCACCACCCGCCGGATCGACCCGTAGTCGGTTGTATCCTTCGGGACCGGCGCCCCGATGATGCGGGCATTGCTCTCGTCGACTTTCTTCAATGAGATGTTGAAGGCGTACGGATAGTCTGAGAAGAAGATTTTATCTCTATAATCGCCGGGGTTGGCCTCGTACGCGGTCTGGTTGAAGAACCTGTCCACCTTCGCCATCGAGAGGACGCCCGGTGTGTCCTTCGAGACTGCAAGCCCTATCCTCCGTATTGCCTCGTCTTGCTCGCCTTGCCAGTGGGAACCAGTCCTCCCCCCGGTATCCTCGAACCACCCCGGATCCTCGACCAGGATCACGCCGGTCCGGTAGGCGACGGCGTCGTAGTCGACAGTCGAACTCTGGAGCGAGGCGAGCATCCCGGGAACCATCGAGGCCGCGATGATGAAGGCGAGGAGGAAGACGGTGAACCCCGCGAGAAAATCGATGGAGAGGAGGGCCGAGTCGTCGTTTCGCAGACTCATGGAAGCGCCTCCCCGGTATGTGCATCAAAGGAGAGGGACTCGGTCTGCTTCTCCTCCGACCTGACCGTGTAGGTTCCGTCGATGAGGACGAGTTCGGTCACCTCGCCGAGCGATCCGATCTCGGCGGCATGTCCCGGGTAGAGATCAACGGGCATGACAACAGCGTCCAGGTCCACCGGATTTTCAGGGAGCGGGCCGTGCCAGACATAGCGCGACCACCCTCCCTGAGAGTGGACCATGAGGGAGGTGTTCCCGGCCTGCCGCACCCCGAGCGTCCAGGTGGTTGCGTTCCCGGTGCTGTCCACACCCGAACCGCTCACGGTGACGATCTCCATCCCGGTCAGATCCTCCAGGCCCTCGCCGTCGAGAACTTCGAGTTCCCTGAGTGCCTCTTCGAGCCCGATCCGCATCTCTGCGGGCTCGGTGGTAATGTCCTGGATCCCGCCCCCGCCGGCTGGCGCCGAGGTGCAACCGCAGGTCCAGGAAAGGACGAGGATGCAGAGACCCAGGAGGGGGGCGAGGTGCGCGAGTTTCATATTAGAGATCCATTTTGGGGAGATTGGTATATATGTTATTCGAATTTTAATTGCTTCACATTGGGGCTTAAATCGTTGTTTTCAGGATTATAGTGCTGGATCTCGCCTGGGCCATGATCCGCGGCATCGGGGCGTGCGGCCTGCAGTGCGGGAGAGTGACCAGTCGGGTGCTCTCTCTCTGTCGGGGCCGGGGATGGCGATGACGGAAGCTGATGCCATATTTTATTTTGGAGAATATTGTTCTGATCAAATCCGACGCGGCGTGATCTCTATCGCAAAGCGTATCTCCGATCAGGCAGCACCCATGACCATGGATTGTTCATGCCCCGACTTTGACGACGTCGTCCGCTTCCACGGCCACCTCTGCCCCGGCGTCACCTTCGGGTACCGGGCCGCCCTCATCGGAATGGAGCGGACCGGTGCGACCCGTGCGCCTGACGAGGAGTTTGTCGCCATCGTGGAGAACGATGCCTGCGGCGTCGACGCCGTCCAGGTGATGACCGGATGCACCGTGGGAAAAGGCAACCTCATTCTCAGGGACGTCGGCAAGAATGCCTGGACCTTCATCAACAGGACGAACGGGAAGGCCGTGCGGGTGGCAAGCAGAGCGGACGTCACGATGGACACCCTCGACCCCGAGTTCCACCCGCTCAGGGCGAAGGTCTGGTCGGGCGAGGCGACGCAGGAGGAGCGGGAGGCATATGCCCGCCACCTCCACGCCGTCTGTGAGACGATCAAGACGCGGCCCGCAGAAGAGATCTTCCTGATCCGGGACGTCGCACCCGACGTGCCGGAGCGGGCCAGGATCTTTCGGTCCTATACCTGTGCGAAGTGCGGCGAGCTGGTCTCCGAGGCGAGGGCGCGGCTCGTCGACGGTGAGGTGCTCTGTATGCCGTGTGCCGGTGAGTACACCCGCGGCTGGTAAAAAAATTTAATTTTTAGTTTTTCTTCCCCTCGCCCATGGTGTGGATCACAAGGCCGGAGAGGAGTTTTGGCTCGAACCAGGTCGACTTCGGGGGCATGACCATCCCGGCGTCGGCGATGTTCATCACCGTCTCCACATCGACCGGCTGCATCGAGAAGGCAAGGGCGAACTCGCCGGAGTCGACCTTTGCTTCGAGGTCGGCCAGCGGCCTGGCCCCGCCGAGGTACTGGAGCCTGGGGTCGCCGCGGGGGTCGGTGATCCCGAGCATCCCTTCGAGCACCTGCTTCTGGAGCGCCGAGACATCGAGGGAACCGGTCAGGTCGTCGGGGTTCTCGACCGGTGCCGAGAGTTCGTACCACTGCCCGCCGAGGTACATGTGGACAACGTGCGTCCCGTCGACCTTGCGGAGAGGTGCGATCTTGAAGACCGTGTCGTCGATCTCGCCGTACGGCCGCACCTCGAACTGCTCTTTGAGCGCGTCGAGGAAGGACTCGGGAGTGTACTTGCCGAGGTCCGCGACCAGTCTGGAGTACCCGTGGATCTTCACCCTTTTGTGCGCGAAGAGGATGGCCATGAACCGCCCGTCCTCGGGCTCGTAGGTTCCGTTCTTCCTCCGCTCCTCGGCAACCGTCACCGCGGACCGCGCCCGGTGGTGACCGTCGGCGATGTAGGTGGCCGGCACCCTGGAGAAGGCGTCTTCGAGGTAACTGAGACTGACCGGATCGCTGATCTTGAAGAGTTCGTGGACCACGCCGTTCTCGGTCTTGACCACCGCGTCGGGTTCGCCCTGCGGGAGGATCGACTCGGTGTACCCGAAGATCTCGCCCTCGTCCGGGTACAGGATGACGATCAGACCGGTGTTGGCGTTCGTCGCCTCGATGTGCCGCGTGCGGTCGCGCTCCTTGTCGTAGCGCGTGTGTTCGTGCTTCTTGATGGCGTCGCTGAGGTAGTCGTCGACGTCCACGCAGGCGACAAGCCCGAGGTAGAGGTTGCCGCCCTGTTTCACGCGGTACAGGTACATCGAGGGCTCTTCGTCGCGGCGGAGGATCCCCTGGTCTTCCATCTCCTGGAGGTTCTCGCGGGCGGTCTCATAGATCTTCTCGTCGTCGGCCGGGATGTCCCTGAGCAGGGCGTCGGTCCTGACGACCCGCAGGAATGAACTCGGATTTTTCTTGAGGATCTCTTCGGCCTCATCTGTCGTCACGACATCGTACGGCACCGAGGCGATCGCTGCGGCCTGTGCGCGGTCCGGCCGCAGTCCGGAGAAACGGTATATTTTCACCATGGGGATCACAGTCTCCTGAAAGCTGGTAGTACTTTCACCTGCGTCAATATATTAGCTCGTGGGGTGTACTCTCATGTAATGTCTGAGACCAGGGTATTCCTGCGGCGAGCAGTGGTCGCTGACCTCCCCGCCATCGCCGCCATCGAACGGGAGTCCTTTGTCGACCCGTGGAACGAGGAGACCTTCCTCCAGGCGCTGGAGGTCTGGGCCGACATGTTTTTTGTGGCCCAGGTGGGCGGCGAAGTCGCAGGGTTCATTGTCGGTGGCCTGGAGGATACCGGCGAGGCGGTCTACGGCCACATCTGCAACTTTGCCGTGGCGATGAGATATCAGGGGCAAGGGATCGGCCGTACCCTCCTTCGCCGGGCCGAGCAGCAATTCGCCATCCGTCTGGCCGAAGGAGTCCAGCTTGAGGTGCGGGTTTCGAACACCCATGCACAGTCGTTCTATCGGAAAAATGGTTATCAGCCGGTGTTTGTGGTCGCAGGTTATTATGCCAACGGCGAGGACGCCATCCTGATGATGAAGTGGTTTTTTTAGAGGGGTTTGTGGGGGAGCGATCCGGCCCTGACCCCCCTCCCCCGGAGCAGAACCCCCCGCTCTTATCCGCGCCCGAGTTCCTTATGCGCCCGCGCAAGATGATGAGCGGCCAGGGCTCCGAGGAGTGAGAGTTCTCCGGCAAGCACGCCGACGCCCACCAGTTCGGCGAAGGCCTTTGCGTTCGCTCCTTCAGGCTCGCCGCCGCCCGCCACCCCGAGGAGACGGAGGCACGCCGCCTGGGTATCGATCCCGGTCCCGCCGCCGACCGTCCCCACCTGGACGGCGGGGAGGGTGACCGAGACGTAAACGCCGCCGTCTTCGGTTGCCTCGACGGTGGTGATCGCACTGCTCCCCTCGACGACATGTGCCGGGTCCTGCCCGCAGGCGAGATACATGGCGGCGACGAGGTTGGCGGCGTGGGCGTTGAAGCCCAGCGCCCCGGCGCGGGCGGAGCCGATGAGGTTCTTGCGGTAGTTGACCTCGACCATGGTCGCCGCGTCGGTCTTGAAGACCGTGCGGATCAGGTCGTCGGAGAGACGGACCCCTGCGACGACGGTCTTGCCCCGTCCCTCGATGAGGTTGATCGCCGCCGGTTTCTTGTCCGTGCACATGTTGCCCGAGAGGGCGATGAGCCGCGCCCCGGTCTCGGCCTCGACGAGGTCGGCGATCTCGGCGGTGGCGATGGTCGCCATGTTCATCCCCATCGCGTCCTTGGTGTCGTAGGCGCAACGGAGGAAGACGCTGGTCCCGGTGACGTAGGGAGTGACCGAGAGGAGTTTGCCCCGTGAGGTGGTCTTCTCCGCAGCCGCGGTGAGGTCGGCAAAGTGTGCAGTCGCCCAGTCGGCGACTTCTTTTGCGTGCACGATGTCGCGGGCCGCAAAGACCGGCGCTCTGGTCATCCCGTCCCTGACCACCCTGACGTCGGCCCCGCCGGCCTTCGTGATCGCCGAGGTTCCTCGGTTGGCCGAGGCGACGAGCGCCCCCTCGGTGGTGGCGAGCGGGAGGTAATACTCACCTGCGGCGTACTCGCCGTTCACCCGGACCGGCCCGGCCACCCCGACCGGGATCTGGACCGCCCCGATCATGTTCTCGATGTTTCGCCTGACCACCCGGTCGATGCCGATGGAGAAGGAACCGAGGGCCGCCAGGTCGGCCCCGCTCTCTCCCTCGACAAAGTTCCGCCGCACCCTGACGGCCTCTTCGGGGGGGAGTTCCTTTTCCAGGGCGTAGAGTTTGAGGGTTCCTTTTTTTAGTCTTGCAAGAGCATCATCCATGGAAGTACAGAGGGGTACGATACTTTTTGAACTTATGGAAGTCCCGGATCCGGGGTTCCCGTCAGGTTTCAGGTGGTATCGAACCCCTCCTTGCGACGGAGAATCTGGATATCATGGAGGAAGAAGAGCGGGTGCGACGGTGGTGTCTGCGGGTGGAGAAACGGCGTGCTGAAGAGGAGCGGCAGGTTCTGATCGCCGGAGGTCTTCTGGACCGGAGTGTGCGGCCCTGTGCCGACGGCGACGATCTCCTTCTCCCGCTTATCGAGGAGATGGAGGGCGCTGAGGAGGCTTTGTTCAAACCCTTCCCCCGGCACGAGGATCTGCCCAGGCACGAACTTGTCGGCGGGATCGCGATCATGCAGGAGGAGGACCGGGCCGGTGCCGCCCGCATCCTCGCCTCCCGCCCCTCGCTCCACACGGTCCTCTACCCCACCTCCGCGGTGGAAGGGGAGTTCAGGACCAGGGAGTTTCTCATCCTCGCCGGCGAGGAGACGACCCGGACGGTGGTCACCGAGCACGGCCATCACTTTGTCGTCGACCTGGCCCGCGCCTATTTCTCGGCCCGCCTCTCCACCGAGCGCCACCGCGTCTGTGCAGAGATGACGGAGGGCGAGCGGGTCGTCGATATGTTTGCGGGCGTCGGGCCCTTCGCCCTCACCCTGGCAGACCGCGCCTCCCTCGTGGTCGCCGCCGACCTCAACCCCGCGGCCGTCTCCCTCCTCTGCGAGAACATCACGAAGAACCGGAAGACCAACGTCATCCCGGTCCTCGCCGACGCCATTCATCTTCCGGGCGTCTTCGGCCGGACCTTCGACCGGGTGATCATGAACCTCCCGATGGAGTCGGTCCAGTTCCTCAAGGCCGCCTTCGCCCTCTGCCGTCCGGGCGGAACGATCCACTTCTATGCGCTGGTGGATGAGGAAGGGAAGTACCTCGATGCGATCCGCGCCTTCCCGGTGAGAGAGGTGCGGGAGCGCCGGGTAAGGAGTTACTCGCCGGCCGAGTGGCATGCGGTGTACGAGATTGTGGTGGGGGAGTGAGGGATCACTCCCGGGCGTACGGGATCGATGCGATATATTCGCTGGGCGTGAGATGGCCTTCGGTCAGGCGGCTCCCCTTGAAAAAATGGATTTTTGGTTCTGAAGTTTTTGCACCTGAGACCAGGTAAAAATAATAATTCTTCAGGCGTGTGCAGGTCCTCCACTCGTTCTGAGTGAGGTAAAACGAATGGCGTGTGTTGCCACCTGAGATGGCCTTCACCTCGATATATCGCTCTTCTCCGGTTTCGTCGTATGACTTGATGTCATAACCGAGGGCTGCGTTCTTTGATACGATATTCACCTGCTCTGCAAGATCAGGGCGTCCGGCCATCTCCAGGCGGCGTATTTCTGCGCGGAACGCGATGTATTCGGCGCAACGGCCCAGGAAGATGTTTTTTCGGTGCTGCGCTTCGTAATCGATTGGGCCGTTCGGCGTGCGCCTGTTCTGGTCAGGGTCACGGTTCTTGCGGTCGGTCGGCACGGGGCCCAGGACCTTGACCTCCTCGGGTAGAGGGATCGAGATCAGATCGCCGGATGTCTCCTTGACGAGATGTTCCAGCATCCAGCAGAAAGAGTGGGCATGGATCAGCGACACGTCCACGAACCCGTCCAGTTCAAGCGCCTTCTTCACCTCCCGCAACGCCGCGAGGTACGCCTGATAGTTTTCCCATGAACATTTTCGCGCCGTTTTGAGGGGTATGCCCATCATCGAAAAGGCCCGATCGAAGTGTGTGGTCTTGATGGGGGCGTAGCGTTCTGGCCGGTATAAAAAGAAGACATATGCGATATAGTCGTATATTTTCCCGGCATGGTCGATGAAACCCTGGAATGCTCTGTCTCGTGGGATCTTTTCTTTGAAGAGATCGTAGATGAGTTGTTCGTAGGAACGCGTCACGCCGGGATCGTGCAGCGCCTCATAGAGTGACCGATGACTGCGGGTCTGTTCCCCGTACCGTTTCCCTGACTCAATGAGATTGTTTGTGGTGTCGGTATTGGGGATGTCGATCTCGATCGCCGCGATCAGTCTTCTGATGATCTGCCCGCTTCCGATCTCGTCCTCGGTCCATTCATCGACAGCGAGTCGTTTCCGTCCTTCTTCGCAGACTTTCTTTTTGTAGTTCTCCCAGTCGCGGGGGAGACCTTCCTCAAAAGAAAAAAATGGCTGGCCTGACTTTTTCAGAATGGCCTCATTCAGTTGGAGACAACGCTGGTGGAAGAGCGGATAGGAGAGATTAACCTCTGGCGATGGCATAATTGTCAATTGGGAGATATAAATTTAATTTTGTTGATTTCATTCTTTTTTTGTGATTCTGATCTCGGAATGGTGGATCAGGAGAGGTCTTTGACTGACGAATGCGGCCGTTCAGACGTGCCGCCCCCATCGTAGAATCTTCCCCGCCGTCTCGCGCCGGGGGGCCGTGCCCCCCGGAACCCCCCATGGAGAGAGGATAGGTGGGGGCGGCAGGCTGCTCAGTTTCTGTCCGCTCCCCCGTCGTAAGGAGATCTCTCAAGGTTTTACCATGAAACAGCATGAGGCAAGAGCCTCATGCTGAACCAATGAAAACCTACACATTGAATTCGATTTCTGATTTCAATGGGGTTTTCATGGAAAATTGATTCCATCCGGTATGCTTGTGGCTGCTTTCGCTTCATACCAGATTCAACAAAACCGGAAAAAAAGAGGAATCGGAGATAATTTGTTCACAGGAGGAATTTCGAAATTCGCTCACATCGGAGCGAACTTCGTCCCATAGTAGATGACCCCGCTCTCGCCCTCGGCGCCGATCTTGCGGAAGACACCTTTGACCGGCATCCCGATCGTGACCTCTTCAGGCGAACAGACGAGTTGCGCCGTCAGCCTCGGGCCTTCTTCGAGTTCGACGATGGCCAGGACATATGGTGTCAGGGCCGAGAACTGGTCGCTCGCCGTCCTGATCACCGAGTAGGTCACGACCTTGCCGACACCCTTGAAGGTGTGGTTGACGATCGTGCCCTCGCGCCGGCAGTCAGGGCAGAGGTTCCTGGGCGGATAGAAGTACCGCCCGCAGGTCTCGCAGTGGGTTCCTTCCAGGTTATAGCGCTGGGGGATCTTTCTCCAGAAACGTGGTACCGACATCTCAGCCCCTCCCGAAGATATGCGCGGCGACCGTCGCACCGGTCCCGCCGACATTGTGTGTCATACCGATCTCGGCCCCGTCGACCTGCCGCTTCCCGGCCTCGCCGCGGAGTTGGAGCACGGCCTCGCAGACCTGCTTGATACCGGTCGCACCGACCGGGTGACCGCAGGACTTCAGCCCGCCGCTGGTGTTCACCGGGATCTGCCCGCCCAGTGCGGTGGCGCCCTCTTCGGTGAACTTCCCGGCCTCGCCCTTCTTGCAGAAGCCGAGATCCTCGATGGCGCAGATCTCCGCGATGGTGAAACAGTCGTGGACCTCGACGAAGTCGATGTCTTTTCGTTCGAGCCCGGCCATCTTAAACGCCCGGTTGCCCGCGGCCACGCTCGCGTCCATGGTCGAGATGTCCCGGCGGTCATGGAGCGCGATGGTGTCGCTGGCCTGCGCGGTGGCGAGCACCTTGATGGGGGTGTCGGTGAACTTCTTCGCCATCTCCAGCGGTGCGACGACCACGGCCGCCGCCCCGTCGGTGATCGGCGAACAGTCGAAGAGCCGCAGCGGGTCGGCGACCATCGTCGAGTTGGTCACGGTACTCAGGGTGATCTCCTTCTGGAACTGTGCGATGGGGTTGCGTGCGCCGTTGTAGTGGTTCTTCACCGCCACCTGGGCGAGCTGCTCTCTGGTCAGCCCGTACCGGTGGATGTAGTCGTTGGCGATCATCGCATACAGTCCGGGGAACGTCGCCCCGGCAAAGCCCTCCCACTCGCGGTCGGCCGCCCCGGCCAGGGCGTCGGTGGAGAGGCTGGTGTCGACGTCGGTCATCTTCTCGACCCCGGCGGCGACGACGATGTTGGACATCCCTGAGGCGACCGAGATGACCGCCTCGCGGAAGGCCAGGCCGCCCGAGGCACAGGCCGCCTCGACACGGGTCGAGGGGATGTGTTCGGATGCGAGCCCGGCGTAGTCGGCGATGAGCGCGCCGATGTGTTCCTGCTCGATAAACCGTCCGGCGCTCATGTTGCCGACGTACATCGCGTCGATCTGTTCGCCCGCGAGGTTTGCGTCCTCGATGGCACTGACGCCTGCCTCAACAAAGAGGTTCCTGAAGGAACGGTCCCACCATTCACCAAATTTGGTGCAACCGATCCCGATTACTGCTACATCTCTCATTTTTGCACCATGATCTTACCCTTGTGCTTGGCATACTGTGCATAGTCGAGATAGATCGGGTTTTCGAGGAGTTTCTCCACCGAAGGCGCCGCCGCCCGGTCGAAGACAGTGGTGTCTGCGATCAGGTCGGTGACCGTGATGTCGAAGGCGTCGCTGCCCGCACCCGACCCGAAGGAGGTGACGAAGATCCGGTCTCCCGGTTCGGCGACGTCGAGCGTCGCCGCAAGTCCGACCATCGAGGCGCCCGAGTAGGTGTTGCCGAGGCGCGGCACGACGAGGCCCGGCTTGATCTGTTCTTTCGTAAACCCGAGCATGCCAGCGACGCGGGAGGGGAACTTCGCGTTCGGCTGGTGGAAGACGGCGTAGTCGTAGTCGGAGGGTTCTGTCCCCCTCTGTTCGAGCATCATCCTGGCTGCGCCCTGGACGTGCTTGAAGTATCCGGGGTCGCCGGTGAACCGTCCGCCGTGGCGGGGGTACGCCTGCCCTTCGCGGCGCCAGAAGTCCGGGGTGTCGGTGGTGAACGAGCAGGTGTGGTTGATCTCGGCGATCGGATCCTTCGACCCGATGACCATCGCGCACCCACCTGCTGCGGCGGTGTATTCGAGGGCGTCGCCGGGCGCGCCCTGGGCGACGTCGGCGCCGACGGCGATGCCGTACGTCACCATGTCGCTCCCGACCAGACCCATGCAGGTCTGGACTGCGGCGGTGCCGGCCTTACATGCGAACTCGTAGTCGGCCGCGGTCATGACGGGGGTTGCCCCGATGGCCGCTCCGACGGTCGCCGCCGTCGGCTTGACGGCGTACGGGTGTGACTCGGAGCCGACATAGATTGCTCCGATGCCGTCGCGGTCGACGTTTCTTCTGAGAAGTGCGTTCCTGGTCGCCTCGACGGCGATGGTTGCGGTGTCTTCGTCGAGGTCGGGAACCGACTTCTCCTGAACGCCGAGACCGCCGGAGATGTCCTTGGGGTTGTCCCCCCAGACCCGGGCGATCTCCTCGACCTTGATCCTGAACCTGGGGATATATGCCCCATAACTGATGATGCCTACCATTCTTTTTCCCTCAATGTGCTTACGATTTGTTCGACGTCCATCGATGTGCAGAGAACGGTGATACGGTCGCGTTCCGCCAATTTCGGGACCAGCGGATGGACCTGCTCTAAATCGAGTCCCTGGAGGAAGATGCACCGCGGTTTGAAGGGGGTCACCCGAATCGCCACCAGCGGAGACTTCCCGGTCGAGACATTGGTAAAGATGAGCGCACGCTCGGTGCTCCATCCGTAGATGCGGTTGAACTCGTTCGAGGAGAGTTGCATGATCGCGTTGAGGCTGTTGACCACGGTGTACCCGAAGATCGAGAGGTCTTCTGATCCGCAGAGTGTCCGCGCCTCCACGGCCTTCGCAAATTCGGTCAGTGGGACCGAGGATGCGTAGTCGTGGATGTCGTAGATGACGTCGTCGTCGTCAAAGGCGTTGTAGAGGATCTTTGAGAAACGCTGGATATACTTGCCGCCGTTCTCCTCGTCGATCGAGAGGATGGTGTCGACGATCTTGCCGACCACGGCGGTCCCGGGGCTTTTGCGCCTGCCCCCCTCGTAGTCGGAGATGACCGAGGGAGAGACGCCGAGCCGCTCTGAGAGCACCCCTTGAGGGATGCCGAAACTCATGCGCCATTTTTTCAGGGCTTTTCCCGGTGAGTCCGAGAGCGTAATCTCACCTGCCATCTTCTCGGCAAGCTGCTTACGCAGTTCGGAGTTCATGAAGGTAGATGTTTACCAGGCACATTAAATAATTAACGAATCGACCATCGACAATCTACGAAGTGCGCGGGACAAACCCATATATAGGATGCATCTCAATTTTGAAATACATGATGGATGCAGGAGATCTCCAGTGCTTGAAGGTCGTTGCCCTCATGGGCGGTCTACGGAGTTCTGCCTGGATGTCTTCGCAGTCTCTGGCCAATGCCCTGAACATCAGCCCCCAGACGGCCTCTCGTCGGCTCAAGGGCCTTGAAGCGACCGGGATGATCACGCGCACGGTCAGAACCGACGGGCAGTATGTGGCCGTCGCACCCGCCGGGGAGGAGGAACTCAGGCGCGAGTACTCGGCCTACTCGCGGATCTTCTCGCCGGAAGGCGGGTATTATGTCCTGAAAGGGGCGGTGATCAGCGGCCTCGGCGAGGGACGATACTACATCGACCACCCCCAGTATCGGGAACAGTTCATCGAGAAACTCGGGTTCAATGCCTATCCGGGCACCCTCAATGTGAGGCTCGACCCGGAGAGTGTTCGGGTGAAGCGCCGCCTTGAGGCTCTGGTCTGGATCGGGATCGAGGGCTTCGAGGCCGACGGCCGATCGTTCGGGAACGCCCGGTGTCTCCCGTGCCGGATCGATGACTGTCCGGGTGCGATCATCGAGCCCGGACGGAGCCACTATCCTGAAGAGATCATCGAGATCATCTCGCCGGCACCCCTGCGCGAGACCTTTGGACTGCATGACAACGATATCGTAAGTGTTGAGGTAACTCATGATTGAAGACGCGTGTTCCGCCCTCAGAGAGGGCAAGATTGTTCTGCTCTATGACTTCGACGACCGCGAGAAAGAGACCGACCTGATCATCAGGGCCGACGCCGTCACGCCCAAAGACGTGCTGACGATGCGCCGCGACGGCGGCGGACTCATCTGCACCGCGATCCACCCCGAGGCGGCAAAAAGGCTCGGCCTTCCCTTTGCCTCCGACCTCCTGCAGGGTTTCGGGGCGGTCGAACACCTCGGCGACATCCCGTACGACCGGAAGAACCATTCGTCGTTCTCGATCTGGGTGAATCACCGGAGCACCTACACCGGGATCCCCGACCGCGATCGGGCGACGACCATCAACGCCATCGCGGACCAGGTGAAGTCCTCCCTCAACGGCGGGGGCCAGAACTTCGCTGCCGAGTTCAGAACGCCCGGCCATGTGGCGATCCTCAGGGCGGCCGAGGGTCTCCTCGACGACCGCCGCGGGCAGACCGAACTCTCGATCGCCCTTGCCGAGCAGGCCGGGGTGACGCCGGCGGTCGTGGTCTGCGAGATGCTCGACGACGAGACAGGTCTTGCGCTCTCGAAAGAGGACGCGATAGAATATGCGGAGAAGCACGGCCTTGTCTTCATCGAAGGGAAAGAGGTTCTTGACCACTGGGAAGAAGTGAAAGCCGCTAAGAATGCCTGAATGTTGGCTGTGTTGAAAATCTCATACTTTTTTCGTAACCCTCCGATCCCCTGCCTTTCCACATTCTCGCGCCAGAACACCGCGACTCCCAACCCCCCACGCGAAGAGTGGGGCGGGAAGACAGAGGGCCGATCGTTTTGAGTTTGATCTGATCCTTGATCCTATCGGTCGTGTACGGGTCCGAAGAATTCTCTCCTGGCCATTTTCCCTCTCCTTTTCTTGCATGAACATGCATCACCCGCCTTCCCTCTCCTGCTTTGCCGGGGCGCGGCCAACCCTCCGCCATTCGCACTCTGGAATCAGATTTCAACAAAGCCTGAATGTCTCCATTTATTTCCTTGAATCGATATTTCTTCATTTTTTTATTCTTTTTCTTTATGCTCCTTTTTTTATAGCAGTTGTCGGGGATCGCAACAGATAAATGGTCATGAATTTTAATATTTTTTATGAAGAAAGATGCCGTGGCCTACTTTTCTACCCGGAAAAGGGGCGATATGGAGCATCATCGGGCAATTGTTGAAGAATTTTGCAAATATAAGTTTAGCATCAATAGAGTCTTCACCGATCATCGGGTGAACAGCGCACCGCCCAGAAAACGGGAAGGCTATGTTGAAATGCTCACTTATTGTCAGAAGCATGGGATCAAACACGTTCTGTTTTTAAATCTCCCTTCTGTCTCCAGAAATCTCGACATCGGACTCGAAGAACTGAAACTCCTCCTCAGCGAAGAAATCATTCCATACTTTGCCGAAGATGATTTTATTGCGAATACGGACGATTCTTCGGCAAGGGTCAGGGACTTCAAAAACTTCCTTGCATACATGAATGCCTACCGCGAGTTCGCCCGCAAGAACCTGCCGAACCATGCGCGCCCGGCCTCCCAGCCGAAAGGTACCATCGGCCGTCCGCGGGCTCTGAACGACGGTCAGATCGAGGCCTTGATCACGGTCAGGCGTTCGGGGATCAGCATCTCTCAGATCTGTCGGATGTTCAATGTGAGCAGGAGCACGGTCTCCAAGATCCTTGCCGACTATCCTGAGTTGAAGGGCGAGTGGAAAGGGGCGCAGTCGTCTTCCGTGGCGAAGAGCGAATAATCAGCTCTTTTGAAACCCTCATACTTTTTTCGTAACCCTCTGATCCCGCGCTATCCCTGATACTTCCCTCATTTTCAACTCTATTATATTCCTCTTCTGGAGTCTGAATCAGGGGCTGACCACACCCCGGTGGACCTGATAGGCAGAGGACGGGATCACCTCCCGCCTTCCCGCCCAACCGCTGCGCGGAGAAAGGCGTGAGATCAGATGGACGCCGCGACAGAAGGACGAAGAATGCTATCCGGGGAAAAAAAGATTTCAGAGATTGATCTGCCGGAGGGCCTCATAGGCCATCTGCCGGTAGACCTTCAGATCAAGTGCCGGATAGTGTTCTTGCGTGAGTGCTGCATCCTTGCTCTGGTCGAAGCCCTCGATCCGTTTCAGCGTGTTCTCGGCAGCGTCAAGGACCCAGCAGTCCCGCATCTCCTTGTCGACGACCGTCACCGACTCGGCCCGCACCGAGACGAAGATCCTGCCGTCAGGAGTCTCATAGACACTTGGCTTCCCCACGACCGCCACGAATGCCGGCGGCTCGATCCTGGAGACCTGCTGCATCGCCTCCTGCTGGAAGGAGGAGGCACTGACAAAGAAGATCCCGGTCGGGTCGGCGACGCGGAACTGATAGAAGAGATTCTGCTCGCCGCGCTTCTCTTTCTGGGTCATCGACCCGATGATAAAGATCCGATTGCACCGCTCGCCGGTGGGCAGGAGTACATAGGCCGGGCTCTTCTCGTCCTCGCCGTCCTTGAAGTGGTAGGTGGCCTCCCGCAGTTCGGTCGCAAAGACCCGCCGGGCAGGCTCGCGTTCGTACGTCTGCTGTTGTTTGAACCGTACTTCATTCGACATTGTCTTCACCTCCAAGGCGGTTGAGCAGTTCGGCATGTCGGTCTCGATCATAGGTGATCGGCGAACACTCCTTGACAAGGATCGTGTCGCCGAGGTCGTTGCCTGCGCAGATGAAATATCGCCCCACCATGGTGTCTCTGAGGCGGTAGAAGACATCGTCCATGCCCATAGGGCTGTTCTGGGCGATCTCGATCGCATCGTCGAGAGAAAGCCCGGTCACCGCCTCAACGACCTCGCGCTGCATCAGGATGTTGTGCGCCTTCTCGCCGTCGTCGAGGACGCCCTTGATCCGCAGGTCGTACCTGAAGTCGCTCTGCATCTCGTGCACCGGGCAGTAGTTCATCCGTGAGAGGACGCGGTTGCACCCCTCCACCGGACAGCGCTTGATCACGCCGGAACCTGGGCCGATGCTGACAATTGCGCCCCTATATTGTGCGCCGCCCACGCCGACCTCGATATCGCCCTCTTCGTCGGGGAAACACCGGGCCCCATTGAGGGTGATGTCCAGACGTCCCTGGAATTCGCTGACCGACGCATAGAAGATATTGTAGACCTTTCCGACCTCGAGTTCGGTGGCATCGTCGTCCTTCCAGATGGTGAACTTGACCGTCCCCGACTCGTCGCCGACAAGTCCGGTCTGGAGGATCCGTTCGTGGCGGGCCTCCCACTCCTGGACCATCTTCACCCGCATGCTTGCAACGCCGGGCCGCAGATCGCTGACTTTGACCACCTGCGGGAGTGCCGCGACATTCTCCTCAAGAAGGGTGATCGTTGTTCCAGCGTGGAAGTTCAACTTCGGCACACCCCGGTAATCGTCCACGACCGCGGACTCGATCCGGTAGGACTGACCTTCCTCAACGAGGGGGGCGTTTGCCCGCGCCCAGGCCGTGAACTGGATCGCCCCGGTGGCGTCGGCGATGATTCCGGTCTGGCTGATGGAGGGCGAGAAGGGTTTTGCAAGCCCGACGATTTTTCCCTCGACCGTTGCCCACTCGCCGGGGAGGAGCGAACCGATCTCGCGCTGTTCCGAGGTCTGGCGAGGGACACTCTCCAGACCGTGCTCCTTTGCGATGTTCTCGGTCACCGTCTTCTCGGCCTCCGCGAGGTTGACCCCGAACTCCTCGACAAGAGTCCTGAGTTTCTTCTCAATGAAGGCCGGATCGACCTCGACAGACTGTGATGCGAACTTCTGGGAGATTCTTTTTGATGCTTCGGATAGGTCCATACACATCTCCACAGGAGCATCGGTGTCATGGGTATAAAGCAGATCGGGCGAGGTGTGAAAGTGAATGCCCTCCCTTCCCTGGTTGTATCTTTAAGTACTCCTGAGTCCAAACCCTGAATATGGCGATCACCGCTGATAGTACGATCCTGGAACTTCTCCAGGAGAAGCCAGAATCCGCAGATGTCCTGATGCGCTTTGGTATGGGCTGCCTTGGCTGTGCCATCGGTAGGGGCGAGAGCATTCGTCAGGCCGCGGCCGCTCACGGCATTCCGCTCGAAGAGCTCGTTGCCGCGCTGGGTATTCAGGAGTAAAATCTATTTTTTTGGGTTATCCGTGATGGATGCCCGGTATTTTTTGAGTTCTTTGAGTGCCGCCTCAGGGTTGCGTCTGAAGTAGGCCGCCACTTCCGGTTCATGGAGGAGGGTGCACCGGCTGCAACTCCAGATCCGGCCCCCGTTTGAACTCTCGACCCAGTCGCCGAGGCCTTCGTCCCGGCATGGATAGAAGGGACAGTAACAGAAGTCGCAGGCCTGCCCCTCGAAGTGGCAGGGATAATACGGACACCCCTCCGGCTGCCACTCCACCCAGTGGTCGCCGCCGTACCTGCTGAAGATAAAATAGGACGGGCGTTCTCTGACGACACGCTCTTCCTGCCGGTCGAGCGCTGCCTGCACGCCATGGAGCACGGCGGCATACACCCGGCGGCCGACCTCGGTGAGGGTGCCCGCATAGGTGTGACCGACCTCCTCCCCTTCGGAGGCCACGACCACGGCGTCGGTCGTCGTCCCGGTGAAGGGCCGCCCCGCCTCCCGCAGGGCCATCGCCTTCGCCTCGGTGGCGGTAATGATCGTCTCGAGGAGCGCCCCGTCGCCAAGTCCCTCCCTGGAGGTGACGATGATGTTGATGGTATGGGGGCGAGCGGGGTCAGGGTCGGGGTTCGGGTTCGTGACCCCGGCGGTCACGAAAACGGTGATGAAGTCGTACTGCAGGACGCAGAGGTGGCGCATCGGAACCGCGGTGAGAAGGCCGAAGTAGTCCGGCCCATAGCCCCAGGAGGCCGCACGTTCCTGGAGGTACCGTGACGGTTCGGTGTGGTCGAAATCGGTCGGGACCGAGTGGTTGAAGATGGTCGTGACCCTCCCGACTCCTCCGGCGATCCCGGTGCTCGCCGCTCTGAAGTCTCCCCTGACAAAGAGGGTGTCAGAGGTGTAGTAATACCTCATGCGACAGTGTATCTGACCCTGTCCTTAAGTTCCTGCTGTTTCCCCGCGTTCCACCCGGAGACGTCCTGGAGGTAACCGGTGACCCTGCTGATCTGGGTGACGTCGTGGGAACCGCACTCCGGACAGACCGGTGCGCCGCAGAGGGGACAGTAGTCGATGCCGGAGATGATCTCGTGGGAACAATGGGTGTGGTCGAGGGGACACATGATCTCGAGTTCGGTCTCGCCGCAGACCGGGCATGGTGTGCTCTCGACGACATGGTTGCAGGTGTGGCACTTGTACCGCCGCTCTTCAACCGGAATATCCGTAAGTTTCTGATATTTCTTCGCCAGCGCCAGGTGCTCGTCGCTCCACTGCATGCATAATCCTTCCTGTTGAAATTATATAGAGATTCGGACCTGACCAAAAGGTCTGCTTCATCAGGGAAAGGGGGACCCTGTCTGAAGGGAAACCCAAGATATATCATCCCTATTGGCCTATGGATCACTGATGCTGTACCCTTCGGAACGTCTCTTTCTTCTGACGTTTTTGTTGTTTATCAGTCTCGGAATGCCATGTATGGCCGGGAACGGCACATTGATGCCGGATTTACCGATGGTAAACCAGAGTCTCGCCGCCCTCGACACCCTCTCCGACGACGAAGTGAGTTATGTCCCTCCCGACTCGGAGGACTATGCGGCCACTGCCGAGTATCGGGTCTTCGGGGCATGTGCCGACTGTACGGGGCCTGCCGCCTCGGCGAAGAAGGTCCGGGTCATTACCTATCCGATGATCACCGATCCCGACCTGGCCGACCCGGTACACCTGGGACGCGCCCACGGGGTGAAGGTCGACGTCTTCCCTGAGGGCGATCTCGATCCCCTCCAGGGTTCGCTCGGCGGGTATGAAGCCGATGCGACCGGGATCGCGGGGACGCTTTTCACCGGCGACCTCGGGACGAGAACCGCCTTCGTCGCCATCTTCTTCAGGGACGGGGCGTCGGAGAAATCATATGCCACGTTCATGCTCACCGCTGCGGACGCCGTGAGGTTTGGCGATCTGTGGGAGAACGGATCGTACATCAGGCTCCGCGACTGGTCGGAGGCGTCGGTCTCGCCGGAGAAGAAACTCGTCGGGTATGAGGAACCGGGTGCCGCGCTGGAACCAACCGGTCCCGCCATGGCGGTGAAGGCGGTTCAGATCCCTGAATCCTGTGACGATGAAGGGCTCCGGGAGAGGATGCGCGAGACCGCCGACGACCTGGCAACTACGGTGAGCGAACTTTCCATCACGGCAGGACGCGGGGACCACGCGAAAGCGGCCACCCTTGCCATGGGCTTGGCCTGCTCGGCCAGGTCGTACGCCGCCGACTTCGGAGACCTGGAGATCCCGGCAGGTTCGGAGGGGGCCAGGGCCGATTTTATCAGGGGACTGGATGCCTATGTCGGGGCGGGTTCGGCGCTCTGGTATGGGGCCAACTTCGAGAACTCAACGATGTATGACGAGGGGGCCACCTCCCTCGCCGAGGCGCGGGACACGCTGAACGGGGTGCTCGGGGCCCTTAACCTCAAGACTCTGGACGACCCGACCCTCGAACTCAAGTCGACCGAACTCTATCCCGATGCGCTCGCCCTCGGGAAGGGATATATCTATGCCGATGCCAGGGGGGAGCATAAACTCTCGGTGAAACCCGGGTCGTACAAGTTCTGGAAGTCGTATTCTGCGGGTGAAGAGGAGGTGACGGCACCGTACGGGAAGACGTTTTTCATGCTCGTGATGGACGTCAACTATGTCGCCTACTACGGTGGCGGGAGTTCGAAGGTCGGAACCCCGGCACCCCAGGTCTTCACCCTGCTTGCCGACGGGGAATCTTATACGCCGGTGAAGGTTTCGGCCTCCTACCTCAGGAACATCGGGTCGGTCTACCGGAGCGTCAACCTCGATCGGGACGATCGTCGTTCTGTCGGCTACCTGGTCTTCGAGGTGCCGGAATCTTTCGACCCCACAGGTGCCCATCTCAAAGCCAATCTTGGTGCGGGCGGTTCGCCGGTCTGGAAGATCGGCTGAGGACTCTGTTGAATCCCTTCGGGTTGATCGTTGCGCGGAGGGCCGGGGGAGATTCTGCGATAGGGGCGGTCCATCTGATCGACGTGCCTTCCTGCACGCTCGCGCCGGGGGCGCTGCCCCCGGAACCCCCGGGATCAAGATAAGGGCGGGAAGGCAGAGATATGAATGTTTTGAGGTTCGTGCTGTCCTCCACCGATCAAGTCCATCTGTGTGGGGGTGGTCAACCCTCATTTGCCCTCGAAGAGATATTCTACAGATCCGTTTTCTCTCTCCATTTTTTGTGTCGTCTATCTCTCCCGGCGCTCCCGTACAGGAGGATAAATTATATTATTTGATTCTTAAGTAGCACAAATAGAGAATGACAATATATATATATTCACACTGCAGAAAAAAATCGCCATATGCATGGTCATTACGGTCCCGCGGAGGCCGCAGGGAAGGGAACATGATCTGGTGCGGGAATGCGTCTGATGCTGGCGGCATCACTCCTTCTTTGTATCTGTTGTGTGGCCCCGGCCGCCGCCGGGCTCATGGACAACTCCGGGGAGGGTCAGGGCCTCGCCCGCCTTGTCTCTCTCTCCGAGCAGATCGGTGAACCGGATGCCGACACGCCGGGGCAGGCGAACCTGACCGGTTCAGGTGAGAATATGTTTGTCTCCTCGGGATCGTCTCAGGAGGACGCGGTTGCAGGGGTGTCCGTCTCCCTCTCGGGAGCTATGGTCAAAGATGTCGCGGTCTATTCTCTCATCACCGATCCCGGTGTGGCAGACCCGGAGCATCTGGAGCGTTCCTCCGGGGTGAAGGTCGTGCCGTCACCGATGCCGACGACCCCCTGGCCGATACGCTCTGGTGGTACGAGCAGGACGCGACGCGGGTGGTGCAGGCCCTCTATGCCGACGGGGTCGGGGATGATCTCGGTTTTGTCGTCGTTGTCTTCACAAAACTCAATGAAAAAGAATATTTTGCGAAGTTTGTCCTCGATGCCGCCGATGTTGCCTCCTTCCCGGCCGGTTTTGACGGCGGCTACATCAGGTACGCCGACTGGTCTGAGGCCCTGGTCACCGGCGGTGCAGGAGTCGTGGGCTACGAATCCCCTGGCCGGGTGCTCGCGTGCAACCGACCGGCCGGCGGGGGCGCCGCGATCCCGTGCCCTGACAGGGTCTTCGGGTCGATAATGACAGACGTGGCCACGGTATTGAACGAGAAGATCTCTGAGATTTCGTGTGCGGCCGGGGCGGAGGAGTACGAGACTGTGGGCACCCTCTCGATGGAACTCGCTGCAACCGCTCGTGCCGACGAACAATTTTTCAGGAGTCTTTCGGTGCCGGAAGAATTGAAACCTGCGTACCGGGAGTTCCTCAACGGTCTTGCGATGTATCAGGACGCGGGTTCGCTCTTCTGGTATGGTGCCTCGCTCAGCGATCTGAAATCTTTCTCAGAGGGGAACGACCGCCTGGTCCAGGGCCAGACTCAGACGCGGTGCGCTCTCGAACGTCTATCTCTCCAGGTTGCGGCACCCGATCTCCCGCCGGCTCCGCCGGAGGATCTCTATCCCGATGCCATCCGCCTCAAACAGCGATACGAGTTCAAAGACCGCGCTGGCGCTAACAACCTCTCGGTGCGGGTCGATTCGTTCGCCTGGATCGATCGTTATCACACCACGAAGGACGAGGTCCAGGAAGAGCACCGCCCGTCGTACGGGAACCGGTTCCTGGGTGTCCTGGTGGAGGTCAACCATCTCGGGTACTGGGGCAAGGGCAACCAGAAATTTAAAACTCCGAAGCCCGGCGACTTCACCCTTCTCTCACAGGGCGAGTGGGTCAAACTGACCCAACCCGACACACCGTACATCCGGAACGTGGGTTCGATATATCAGCAGGTGACCCTGGACCGCAAGGAGCGGATCATCGGGTACCTTATCTATGAGGTTCCCGGGTCATTCGATCCCTCGGGCTCGTACCTGAAGGCCGAACTCGGGGATGCCGGCACTCCGATCTGGCGGCTTGGGTAAGTGCATAGATCCGGAGAGAAGAACGTAATCAGACAAAAAGCGTGAAGCAGGCCGGAGCCGTCAGGCCCCGACCCACCGCCTCAGAGGACTCATAGGGTTCGTCAACGCCGGACGCGCCGGCTCGGAACGGTCAATCTCATCATCGACGATAGGGAGCGTAGGCCCTGGCCGCCGCGGCCGGGTCCACCGCACCGTAGATGGCGCGGCCGACGATCATGCCGTCGACGAGGGGTGCGACCTCCGCCGGGTCGCCGCCCTGCGCCCCGACGCCCGGGGAGAGGATCTTTTTCTCGCCGATCAGGTTTCTCAACACTTTGATCCGTGCGGGCCGGGTCGCCGGGGCGATGATCCCGTCCGCGCCGTTTTCCACCACGAGACGGCAGATCGCTTCGGGCACCCCTTCGGAGAAGAAGGTGAGGGCGCCCGGATGGCTCATCTCGGCGACGACATAGCACTCGCCGCCATGGGCATGGGCGCTCTCCACGCAGGCGGCGATGGAGTCGGGGCCGGGGAAGGCCTGGGCGATGACCGCCGAGAACCCTGCCTCAAAGACCTGGTCGCAGATGAGCATGTTGGTGTTCGGGATGTCGGCAACCTTGAAGTCGGCGATGAGCGGGAGGCCGAGGTCTGCGAGGTCGCGGGCGATCCCAAGGCCGGTGCCGAGCACCAGGGGGTAGCCGACCTTGATCGCGTCGACTTCTTCTGCGCAGGCCGCTGCGATGCTGAGGGCGGATGTCCGGTCGGTGACGTCCAGGGAGAGGACAAGATCAGTCATGCTCCTATGCTCCTTTTGAAGTCTTATTTAAAGTTGCTGAAATGTGACATCCAGGGAGAGGACGAGGTCAGTCCTGCTCCAGCCTTTCCAGGACCGCGGCGGCGATGAGGGGCAGGTTGATCGTCGCATCGCCGTACACCGTGATCGCCGCAGCGTCCTCGTTGATCTTGCCCCAGGACTGCGCCTCGGTGAGGGTCGCGCCCGAGAGCCCGCCAAGGTCGGGACGGTCGCCGGTGAGCTGCACCGCGTAGTCGAAGCCCGTCGGGGTGATGAGTTTGTTCTGGAAGATGAAGTTCTTCGGCACCCCGCCGCCCACCAGGAAGGCACCGGCATGTTCGGCCGCATAGCAGCGATCGATGATATCTTTCATGTCACCAAAGGCGTCGACGGTGATATGGTGCATCTGATTATAGAACCAGAACTGCAGCCCGAGCATCGAGTCCTGGATCGCCGGGCAGAAGACCGGGACATCGTACTTCGCCGCGGTTGCCAGGATCCCGTGGTCCAGGTGCTCGCCGATATGACGGAGAAGTCCTGAGATGGTGATCGTCGTTTTGTCCGGGATCTCGGTGAGACACTCCTGCATGAACTCTTCAAGGTGGATGAAGGCCTCGTCCGGGAGGAAGATGTCGTAGATCCGGTTGATCTCCTCGTGCCGCAGTTCGATATCATCGCAGACTGCGGTGCCGTGGTAGTGGTGGCACCCGATCGCCTCGATGGTGTCGTGGGTGAGGTTGGCGCCGGTTGAGACCAGGATATCGATGTGGCCCCGCTCGATGAGGTCGCTGACGACCCCGCCCATTCCGGCCGGGACCATTGCCCCGGCAAGGCCGAAGAACTTTGTCGCCTTCTCGTCCCTGAGCATCATCTCATAGATGTCGACTGCCTGGGCAAGGGCTCCGCCATTGTAGGCTCCCGCTCCCTTGATCGCACGGACAAGCGTGTCGGCTGTCATGCCGGGGGAGAGTTTGAGTTGCTTGACCGGGTCTCCGCATTCTTCTGTATTAGATTCCATAGGACACCAGATTGTCTATGATCTTCGTCCCGTGATCCATTAACAGTTTTGACCCGGACAACCGGTGGAAAAAAGGGATATGTGCTGTTGTATTGATATTCCCCAGTACTTGATCCTCTCTTTGGCGGCGATATGGATCAATTGTAGTATCTTATATTGTTGGGGAGTGCCTGACTCCCCATATTGTATACGGTGTGTTCGCTTCCATTGCTTCCGAGTTTCCGAGGCTTGTGCGTGTATGTGCTCTTCTTCTCCCCCTGTGGTATTTTCAAGGGACGAACATTCGGAAGATGTGCAGACTTCCACTGGCTCTTAGAAGGCTTCCTTGTAGATAGCCATGACCTCATCCTTCGTCGCGACACGGGGGTTGGTGAGGTTGCAGATGTCCTTCATGGCGTTGTCGGCCAGGGTCGGGATGTCCTCTTCCTTGGCGCCGAGTTCCGTCACGGTTGCCGGGATGCCGACGTCGACCGAAAGCGTCTTGATCGCTTCGATAGCCTTGTTCGCGGCTTCCATGGTGGAAAGGCCCTCGACGTTCTCGCCGAGTGCCTTGGCGATGTCGACAAAGCGCTCAGGTGTGGCGATGAGGTTGAACTTCTCGACGTACGGCAGGAGGATGGCGTTGCAGACGCCGTGCGGGAGGTTGTAGAAGCCGCCGAGCTGGTGGGCCATGGCGTGGACGTAGCCGAGGCTGGCGTTGTTGAATGCGATGCCGGCGAGGTACTCGGCGTGGGCCATCTTGTCGCGGGCCTCGAGGTTGGCGCCGTTGGCGACTGCCGGGCGGAGCCACTTGCTGATGAGCTCAATGGCCATGAGCGCGGCTGCGTCGGTGGTCGGCGTGGCGATGGTGGAGACGTAGGCCTCGACCGCGTGGGTGAGGGCGTCCATACCGGTTGCGGCGGTGAGTGCCGGCGGCATGCTGACCATCAGTTCGGGGTCGTTGATCGCGACGTCGGCAGTGTATTTCCAGTCGACGAGGGCCATCTTGACGTGCCGACGGGTGTCGGTGATGACGGCGAAGCTGGTCATCTCAGAGGCGGTACCCGCGGTGGTGTTGACGGTGATGAATGGTGGCAGGGCTTCCTTTGCCATCCCGGCGCCTTCGTAGTCGTAGATCTCGCCGCCGTTGGTGGCGACGACACCAATGCCCTTGGCGCAGTCCATCGGGGACCCTCCGCCGACGGCGACGATCATGTCGCAGCCTTCCTTCTTGTAGGCTGCTGCACCCTCGTGGACCGAGACATCGGTCGGGTTGGGCTCGGCACCTGCGAAGACGTAGAAGTCGACACCGGCTTCCTTGAGGAGGGCGCCGACCTCTTCGGCGAGTGCCTTGCCGTGGCGACCCTTCCCTGAAACGATGAGGGCCTTCTTGCCGTTGAGCATCTGTGCCCAGTTTCCGATCTCCTTCACTGCACCAGCGCCCATGAGGGCGACTGCCGGGTTCAGATATGTGTATACCATTATTCCCACTCCATTTGAGGACACTCTGTTCTGAGCATCCTATGATCGAAGACTCCACATGGGGCGATATAAAGGGTGGAGATTTCATTCCAGGTCTACGTGCTTTTATAGGATTTATTTATAATTATTAATCCTTAAATTCTCAAAATGGCTCATAATTGGACCTTGATTTCCGTCCTATCAGTTTAAGTCTGGAATTTATACTATAATGGTCTATGATGGCAATTCGTAGATTTCACTCTGATATGCCATGAAAAATCATGAAAGATGCTTATTTTGCCGGTAAAATTCCGGTATTTTTGCCCCGCGACCTCTTCGAAATCTGCGCGCTCCAGAGTGAGGACGGCGGGAGTTGCCGCACCCCCCGGGACGGCGTGCACCCGGGTGGCAATGTGTTCAGATAGGATAACGAACAATGTCGGAAGAAGAATAGTTTCGAAAAAATTGATGGGGATATATTTTATTTGAAGTAAACCCCGACGTCCCGCTTCTTGCTGAACCTGGCAATGTTGATGACGAGGGGCGTGATGGCCTCGATGTACGGCGAGACTGCGAGAGGTCCGGCGTTCACGGCTTCAAGTTCTGAGATCGTGTTGACCAGTTCGATGACTTTCTCCTTTGCGTCCTCGTCGTCAGAACAGACACAGACCGAATAGTCGAGGGGCTCGGAGAGTTTCTGCCACTTGCCGGCCGGGATGTTGTTGAAGGCGGCGACGATCTTTGAGTCCGGCAGGAGTTTCTGGAGTTTCAGGGCCGCTGAGCCGTCCTCGGGTGGATTGTACTTGAAGTAGTCGGTCCTGACCATCGGGTTCATCAGGCTGACGATGGTCTTGCCCTCGAGTCCGGTGAGGGAGTCGATGGTCCTTTCCAGGTTCTCTGCCGGGATCGAGAAGACGACGATCTCTGACTCGTCCACGACACCCTGGTTGGTCGTCGGGTTGAGGTCGAAGGGGAGACCGAGCACCTTGAGCGCGTAGCCGCACATCTCACAGGCGGCCTGAGCCTTTTCCTCTTTGCGCGATCCGATATAGACGGTGTGGTTCTGTGAAAGCCGCAGTGCCATACCCTGTCCGATTCCACCGGTTCCGCCGATGATTCCTACTTTCATGGTCGAGGAGTGGATGATCCCTGGTAATTATTATTTTCGGTTTGTAATCTTTCCAATATGTCTAAATATTTTCTAAAAATCGTGAAGAATTGGTTGTACGGGCGATCGGGGGAAAGATCTACAATCAGAATGATTTCCGGTCCCTGATCTCGATCTGATCTGTGGCTCCCTGCATGGGTCGAACCCTCCCCTCCGACATGGTCGTACCTGCCTCCCTGGCGGGGATCTCTCCAAATTGCTGTCCGATCCCCTGCGCGCCCCTCTGCGGGCGATTCATGCCGGGCTTTCGTCGGCCCTCCGTGAGTGTGCTGGATGGAATCAATTCTAATCTTTTAAAAAAATATTCCTTTCATCATTTCTCATTCTCCCTGTTTAATCATGAAAAACCCTTAAATTGGGGGGGAAATCAACAGACGTAAATAGTTAGAGATTTTTTCATTAACTGGAACCTGAGTATACCAATATCATGGAGGGTTTGAAACGACAGAGACACAAGAACAGATCCCAACGGTGCGTCAGATCATCGAAGGCTACCCGAAAGAGCCTCGTTATCTGCTTGCAGCGTTACAGGATATCCAGGAAAATCACACGTACCTGTCTGTCGAATCGATGAAGATGGTCGCCGAGTATCTCGGCGTTCCTGAGAGTCGGGTCTTTAGTGTCGCCACTTTTTACAAAGCGCTCAGTCTTGTCCCCCAGGGCAAGAAAGTGATCAAGGTCTGCAACGGCACGGCATGCCACCTCCGCGGTGCGCCCAAACTCGTTGAAGCCCTGGAGAAAGAACTTGGCATCAAGAACGGCGAGACGACCGATGACGGTCTCTTCACGATCCAGACAGTGAACTGTGTCGGAGCCTGTGCAATGGCTCCGGTTGTCATGGTCAATGACCGGGTCTACGGGAAGGTGACCATCTCACAGGTCTCGGAAATTATTGAGGAGGAGAGGAAAGATGCGGTTTGATACGATAAAAGACCTCGAAGAATACCGTGCGGGTCTTCTTGCCTCAGCACCCGATGTTCCCCACATCTGGGTCTGTGCGGGGCCAGGGTGTCTTGCCAACGGCAGCATGGAGATCTACGAGGCCTTCATGGCGTATGCCGACGAGCACGACCTGAAGGCCGAGATCGACCTCAAAGCGGAGGCCACCGGCTGCCAGGGGCTCTGCGAGCGCGGTCCCCTCGTCACCGTTCGCCTCGCAAAGGACACCGATGAGATCTTCTACCAGCATGTAAGGGTCAAGGACGTTTCCGAGATCATGGAGAAGACCGTCCTCGGCGGTAACGTCGTCGACCGTCTCCTGTACCGCGATCAGGCCACCAAGTCGAAGATCGCCTCGACCTCGGCCATCCCGTTCTATGCTCACCAGAAGAAGATCGTCCTCAAGAACTGTGGGCATGTCAACCCCCTCTCCATCGACGAAGCCATCGGCGCCGGCGCCTATGCCGGGCTTGCGAAGGCACTCGCTATGGAGCCTGCAGAGGTCGTGAAGGTCGTCAAGGACTCCGGTCTCCGAGGTCGCGGCGGCGGAGGGTTCCCGACCGGTGTGAAGTGGGAGTCGGCCGCCGTCGTCGACGCCCCGCAGAAATATGTGGTCGTGAACGGCGACGAAGGTGACCCTGGTGCGTTCATGGACCGGGCCGTCATGGAAGGCGACCCGCACACCATGCTCGAAGGCCTTGCCATCGGTGGATATGCCATTGGGGCTACACGGGGTCTGATCTATGTCAGGAACGAGTACCCGATCGCCGTCGAGCACCTCCATCTCGCCATCGAGCAGGCGCACGAGTACGGTCTCCTCGGCAAGAACATCCTGGGCAGCGGTTTCGATTTCGAGATCGAGATCGTCCGGGGTGGCGGCGCCTTCGTCTGCGGTGAATCGACCTCCCTCATGACCTCCATCGAGGGCAGGGCCGGTGTCCCGCGGGTCAAGTACATTCGTTCGACCGAGAAGGGTCTCTGGGAAGGCCCGACTGTCCTCAACAATGTCGAGAGTTGGGCAAACATCCCGCAGATCCTGCTCAACGGTGCTGAGTGGTTCAAGAGCATGGGCACCGACAACAGCAGCGGGACCAAGGTCTTCTCTCTCGTCGGCAAGATCAAGAACAGCGGCCTCGTCGAGGTGCCGATGGGCGTCACCCTGCGCGAGATGATCTACGAGATCGGTGGGGGGGTGCTCAACGACCGCGAGTTCAAGGCTGTCCAGACCGGCGGGCCGTCGGGCGGCTGCCTCCCGGCAAGCGAACTCGACCGCCCGGTGGACTTCGACCAGCTCAAGGCTGCCGGTTCGATGATGGGCTCAGGCGGGATGATCGTCATGGACGACCACACCTGCATGGTCAACCTCGCCCAGTATTTCGTCGACTTCCTGGTCGAGGAGTCGTGCGGGAAGTGCACACCCTGCCGCGAGGGTCTGAAAGCGATGCAGACGCTCCTCCACGGCCTCACCTCGGGCACCGCCAGACCCGGCGACACTGCGCTTCTCAAGGAGATCGCCGAGCATGTCCGGGACACCGCACTCTGCGGCCTGGGCAAGACCGCCGCCAACCCGGTGCTCTCGACGATGCACTGGTTCCCTGAAGAATATGAGGAGCATGAGAAGGAGGGCTTCTGTCGGGCCGGGGTCTGCAGCGGACTCTACACCCTTGAGATCGATCCCGATCTCTGCACCGGATGCACCCTCTGTGAACGGGTCTGTCCGGCCGGTGCGGTCGCCGGCGAGAAGAAGATGCCGCACACCATCGACAAGCATGCCTGTGTCACCTGCGGCTCATGCATCGACGCGTGTCGGTTCAAGGCGATCAAGGTCGTGAGGAGGAGTGAGTAACATGGTTGAAGTGACGATCGACGGGCAGAAAATTGAGGTTGAGAAGGGAACGACCGCCCTGGAGGCGGCGCGTGCCCTGGGCATCGAGATCCCGACCCTCTGTTACCACGAGGGCCTGCCGCCCGACGGCAACTGCCGCCTCTGCCAGGTGGAGGTCACCGACCACCGCGGCCGCACCAGTCTGGTCATCTCGTGCATGTACCCGATCAAGGGACCGGTCGAGATCAGGACCGACACCGAGCGGGTCCGTGACGCCCGCGCCTTTGTGGTGAGGCTCCTCCTCGCCCGCTCGCCTGACTCCCCGATCCTCCAGCAGCTCGCGGAGGAGTACGGTGTCGAGCCCCTGGACGCACGCTTCGTCCCTGAGGGCGAGAGCGATCTCTGCATCCGGTGTGGCCGGTGTGTCCGGGCTTGCGCCACCCTCGGCAACGACTGCATCGAGTTTGTCTGGCGCGGGTGGGAGAAAGAGGTGAACACCCCCTTCAAGGAGCCTTCAAAGTCCTGCGTCGGTTGCGGTTCCTGCGCCCAGGTCTGCCCGACCGGTGCGATCCGCGCCACTACGGACGGTGCCACCAGGACGATCTGGGGACGGACCTTCGACCTCGTCGCCTGTGAGCGTTGCGGGGAGCTTTTCGCGACCCCCGAGCAACTCGAGGCCGCCGTGCCGGAGTCCGGGGAGGTGGACGGCCGCGTGCTCTGTCCGAGGTGCCGCAAACTTGAGCAGGCACGTGCAATCGCGTCCGGTCTGGGAGCGCACCAGGAGAGTTGAAGGGAGGTTAATGAAACCCCCTCACCTCTGTTCAAGATCTAACCGGGGTATGTTGACTATTCTCACATAATTTATCATTAAAAATTAAATAATCGCCCAAAATATTTGGATCGATCATAGAAATATTTAAATTATGGATATGTTAATCCTCAACCTGTAGGAGTGTACAACCATGGAGAAAACTGAGAACCTGTTGCTGATCACCCCTGAGCGGTGCATCGGCTGCGGGACATGCGAACTGGCATGCTCGATCGGGCATGTCGGAGAATTCAAGCCGACTGTTGCGAATATCTCGGTCCTCAGATTTGAGGCCGGAGTGAACGTGCCCATGGCCTGTCTGCAGTGCGACAAGCCCGCCTGTGTTGCTGCGTGCAAGAGTGGCGCCCTCGAGAAGGATCCTGCAAGCGGTCTCGTCAGCGTTAACGGCGCCAAATGTATCGGATGCCGGATGTGCGTGATGGCCTGCCCCTTCGGCAACATCTCGTACAACGCTGCTGCAAAGCAGGCCCTGAAGTGCGACCAGTGTGGCGGTCACCCGATGTGCGCCGAGTTCTGCCCGGCAAACGCTATCGAATATCTGCCCGCCGACACTGCGAATGTTCAGAGGAAGAAGGCGTTCGCTGCAAAACTTGCTGCCGGTATCTCGGAGGTGAATGTATAATGTATGGCTGGACTGGAACGGTGCTCCGCGTCAACCTGACTGAGGGCACGGTCAAGAAGGAACCCCTCAACGAGGACTTCGCAAAGAATTACATCGGCGGGCGTGGGCTCGGCGAGAAGTACTTCGTCGACGAGGTCGACATGGCTGTCGACGCCCTCTCTCCCGAGAACAAACTCATCTTCGCCACCGGCCCGTTGACCGGGACGATGGGTGTCTCGACCGGGCGCTACGACGTCGTCGCCAAGGGCCCGCTCAACAACACCCTCGCCTCGTCCAACTCAGGCGGCTACTTCGGTCCGGCGATCAAGTACGCCGGCTACGACCTGATCATCTTCGAGGGGAAGGCTGAGAAGCCGGTCTACCTCTGGATCAACAACGACACCGTCGAACTCCGCGACGCCTCCCACCTCTGGGGAAAGACGATCTACGAGACCGACGACGCCGTGAAGGCCGAGACCGACCCGGACGCTGAGGTTGCCTGCATCGGTCCTGCCGGTGAGAAACTCGTCCTCTTCGCCTGCATCATGAACGACAAGCACCGTGCCGCCGGCAGGACCGGGATCGGTACGGTCATGGGCTCCAAGAACCTCAAGGCCCTTGCCGTCCGCGGCACCGGCGGGATCAAGGTCGCCGACAAGGAAGGTTACCTCAACGCCGTCCGCGCCGCCAGAAAAAAGATCGCTGAGAACCCGGTCACCTCCCAGGGTCTGCCGACCTTCGGGTCCAACATCCTGGTCAATATCATCAACGAGTCCGGGGCACTTCCAACGAAGAACTGGCGTGAAGCCTACGACCCCGAGGCCGACAAGATCTCCGGCGAGACCCTCAGCCGCGACAACCTCATCCACAACAAGGGGTGCGCCTCCTGTGTCATCGGGTGTGGGCGTGTCGCCAAGGCGAAGGGTCGGTTCAACGAGATTGGCGAAGGGCCTGAATATGAGTCGGCCTGGTGCTTCGGTTCTGACTGTGCTATCCACGACATGGACGCTGTCCTGAAGGCGAACTTCCTCTGTAACGAACTCGGGATGGACACCATCTCTCTGGGCTCGACGATCGCCTGTGCGATGGAGCTCGTCGACATCGGCGCCATCGACGGTGAGAAGACCGGGTGCGACCTCAAGTTCGGCAACGCCGAAGCGATGGTCGAGATCACCCGTGCTACCGCCTACCGTGAAGGCTTTGGCGACGAGATCGCCGAGGGTTCCTTCAGGCTGGCCACGAAGTATGGCCACCCCGAACTCTCGATGACCGTCAAGAAGCAGGAGATGCCGGCCTACGACCCGCGTGCGATCCAGGGTATCGGTCTGGAATACGCCACCTCCAACCGTGGCGGGTGCCACGTCCGCGGCTACACCATCTCACCTGAGATCCTCGGCCTCCCGATGAAGATGGACCCCTCGGTCACCGAAGGCAAGCCCGAGATCCTCAAGATCTTCCAGGATCTCACCGGTGCGCTCTCCGCCTCCGGAACCTGTCTCTTCGCCTCGTTCGCGATCGGCGCCGACGAGATCGCCGCCGAACTCTCGGCCGCGACCGGCGTCGAGTTCACGACCGAGAAGGTCATGGAGATCGGCGAGCGGATCTACAACATGGAGCGGATGTTCATCGTCAAGAACGGTTACTCCGGGAAGGACGACGCTCTCCCGCCCAGGCTGCTCAACGACCCGATCCCGGCAGGCCCGGCAAAGGGCGGTGTCAACCACCTGCCTGAGATGCTGCCGCACTACTACGATATCAGGGGTTGGGACGCCGATGGTATCCCGACGCAGAAAAAGCTTGAGGAGCTCGGCCTGGCCGACATGGCCTGAGGCCCTCCTCTTTTTCGGATCCTATCGGTCCTATTTTTTTATCAGGGGTCGGGACGGTGCAGTTCCTCCCACATACTCCGGTTTTGGTCCTGATTTCACATTGCCTCTTTATAGATCTCCATGACCTCTTCCTTCGTCGCCTTTCGCGGGTTGGTGAGGTTGCAGATGTCTTTCATGGCGTTCTCGGCGAGGGTCGGGATGTCCCCCTCCTTGGCGCCGAGTGACTTGACGCCCGGCGGGATGCCGATGTCGGCCGAGAGTGTCCTTATGGCGTCGATAGCTTTGTTTGCGGCATCGATGGTGGAGAGTCCCTCGACATTCTCACCAAGTGCCTTGGCGATGTCAACAAAGCGCTCTGGTGCGGCGATGAGGTTGAACTTCTGGACATGCGGCAGGAGGATGGCGTTGCAGACACCGTGCGGCAGGTTGTAGAGCCCTCCGAGCTGGTGCGCCATGGCGTGGACGTATCCGAGGCTGGCGTTGTTGAAGGCGATACCGGCGAGGTACTCGGCGTGGGCCATCATGTCGCGGGCATGGATGTCGTCGCCGTTGGCGACTGCCGGGCGGAGCCATTTGCCGATGAGATGGATGGCCATGAGGGCGGCGGCGTCGGTGGTCGGCGTGGCGATGGTGGAGACATAGGCCTCGACTGCGTGCGTGAGGGCGTCCATGCCGGTGGCGGCGGTGAGTGCGGGCGGCATGCTGACCATCAGTTCGGGGTCGTTGATCGCAACCTTGGGGGTCATCTTCCAGTCGACGAGGGCCATCTTGACGTGCCGTCGGGTGTCGGTGATGACCGCGAAGTTGGTCATCTCAGAGGCCGTGCCCGCGGTGGTGTTGACGGCGATGAGTGGCGGCAGGGGTTCCCTGACCTTGCCGGCACCCTCGTAATCATAGATCGTCCCGCCGTTGGTGGCGATGATCCCGACGCCCTTGGCGCAGTCCATCGGGGACCCGCCGCCGGCGGCGACGATCATATTGCAGCCCTCTTTCTTGTACATCTCGGCGCCCTTGTGGACGGCGTTGTCGGTCGGGTTGGGCTCGGCGCCAGGATAGATCACAAAATTGACCCCGGAATCCTTGAGGAGTGCGCCGACTTCATCGGCGAGTGCCTTTCCGTGTTTCCCGATGCCGCAGACAATGAATGCTTTCTTTGCCCCCAGCATCTTTGCCCAGGTTCCAATTTCTTTCACCGCTCCGGCGCCCATGAGGGCGACCGGCGGGTTCAGATAGGTGGATGTCATCTCTTTTTCCCCTCCGTATCAGGCACCACAACAGGTGCCCTGTGAAGGGGACAGACTCTCTGAAACCATAAAAGATTTTGCCAGGTTCGGGAGATTTTCCGGACTCCTCGCCGGAAACGGTCTACATCTCTTGAGACCTTTGTCTCCTGCCGGTCGGGGTTGTGCCTCTCTGTTCTGAGTGTCTGGGGAAGAAACGATGATTCGGGGGTATGGGGTGGCTGAATGTTGTCGGTGCGGTCTTTTCCATTCTGAGAAGGCGCAGTCTTCTCGGGGTATGGTGTCAGGTCCGGACCTGAACTGGGAGTGAGAGGGGATGAGATGAGGGTGATGATCACATCTGGTCTTCGGGGATCTCCCGTGACCAGGAGGGTGATGGGAACTGGGCACCTCGCCATCCCCGGAGATCCCGACGGCTGAGGTTGCCGCCCCCTTCGATGAAAAAAGAAGAACGTCGGATCTATTTGAAGTAGACCCCGACGTCCCGCATCTTGCTGAACCGTGCGATGTTTATGACAAGCGGGGTGATGGCCTCGATGTACGACGAGACCGCCAGCGGCCCGGCGTTCAGGGCCTTGAGTTCGGAGATCGAGTTGACCAGTTCCATGACACGTTCTTTTGCGTCGTCAAAGTCCGAACAGACACAGACCGAGTAGTCGAGGGGTTCGGAGAGTTGCTGCCACTTGCCGGCCGGGATGTTGTTGAAGGCGGCGACGACCTTTGATTCCGGCAGGAGTTTCTGAAGTTTTTCTGCAGCCGATCCTTCCTCCGGCGGGTTGTACTTGAAGAACTCGGTTCTGACCATCGGGTTCATCAGACTGATCACCGTCTTGCCCTCCAGTCCGGTAAGCCCCTCGATCGTCCTCTCCAGGTTCTCGGCCGGGATCGAGAAGACGACGATCTCCGATTCGTCCACGACCCCCTGGTTGGTCGTCGGGAGCAGGTCGAAGGGCATGCCCAACACCTTGAGGGCGTAGCCGCAGAGCTCGCAGGCGGCCTGAGCCTTTTCTTCGATGCGCGATCCGATATAGACGGTGTGGTTCTGCGAGAGCCGCAGTGCCATCCCCTGTCCGATCCCCCCGGTCCCTCCAATAATGCCTACTTTCATGACCGCTTCCTACCTTTTTGTATCTCTTATGCTTTTCGGCTTAAGGTTTTTGAGATTTGATCTGCCCTGATGCAGGTCGTCATCTCCTCAGGGATCAGATCAGGGGTTGGGCCTGGCCACATTTTTCTCCCGTGTTTCTGCGGCAGCACCCCGACACCCCGCACTCGAAGGTTTTTTCTATCAATAAACCCGGTGAGGGTAGCACGGGGGGTTGATATGACCGAAGGCGTGGGAGATCAAACAGCGGTGCAGGAGATTCTCGGGGCCTATCCCAGGGATCCCAGACATCTGCTCGCGGCATTGCAGGACATCCAGGCTGAGTACAGTTATCTCTCGGTCGAGTCGATGAAAGAGGTCGCCAGATATCTCGGCGTCCCTGAAAGTCAGGTCTTCAGTGTCGCCACATTTTACAAGGCACTCAGTCTTGTCCCGCTGGGAAAGAAGGTGATCAAGGTCTGCACCGGTACGGCGTGCCATCTCCGCGGTGCGCCCAGACTCGTCGAGGCTATCGAAGGAGCACTCGGGATCAGGGACGGGGAGACCACCGCAGACGGAGTGTTCACCCTCCAGACCGTGAACTGCGTCGGTGCCTGTGCGATGGCGCCGGTCGTGGTGGTGAACGAGCGAGTGTACGGGAAGGTGGGGATTGCTCAGATCCCGGAAATGATCGAGACGGAGCGTGAGGATGAGGCTGAAGAGTAGAGAGGCGCTTGAGGCCTACCGCACCTCGTTGCCGCCGAAGGGTGCCGACGCTCGAGCGTGGGTGCAGGTCTGCGCCGGCACCGGTTGCATCGCCTTCGGGAGCGTTGCGGTGCGCGAGGCCTTCGAGGAGGAGGCTAGAAAGAGAGGCATGGAGATCGGGGTCACGTTCCTGGCCGATTCCACCGGGTGCCACGGGTTCTGCGAGCGGGGCCCCCTGGTGGTCATCCATCCGGGAAATATCTTCTACCAGCAGGTGAAGGTCAAGGATGTTCCCGAGATCTTCGAGAAGACGATCCTGAACGGGGAGGTGATCAAGCGCCTCCTGTACCGCGACCCGTTGACGAAGGAACACTACCAGACCGCCGAGAAGATCCCCTTCTATGCCAGTCAGCACCGGATCGTCCTCAAGAACACCGGGCATGTCAACCCCTTCGAGATCGACGATTACCTCCGTGCGGGGGGGTATGCCGGGCTTGCGAAGGCTCTTTCGATGTCGCCGAAAGAGGTGGTCGGGGTCGTCAGGGACTCGGGGCTTCGCGGCCGCGGCGGCGGCGGGTTCCCGACCGGCGTGAAATGGGAGTCGGCCGCCGGTGTCGAGGCACCTGAGAAGTACGTCGTTGCCAATGGTGACGAGGGCGATCCCGGCGCCTTCATGGACCGCAGTCTCATGGAAGGCGACCCGCACAGCGTCATCGAGGGGATGATCATCGGGGGGTATGCGATCGGCGCCACCCGCGGGATCATCTATGTCAGGAACGAGTATCCGCTCGCGGTCAGGCACCTGACCCGCGCCATCGAGCAGGCGCACGAGTACGGCCTCCTGGGTGAGCAGGTGCTCGGCAGCGGGTTCGACTTCGAGATCGAGATCTTCCGGGGCGGGGGGGCTTTTGTCTGCGGCGAGTCCACCGCCCTGATGACTTCCATTGAGGGGAAGGCCGGGGTTCCGCGGGTCAAGTACATCCGTTCGACTGAGAAGGGACTCTGGGAGGCCCCGACGATCCTCAACAATGTCGAGACCTGGGGGAACATCCCGCAGATCCTGGTGCACGGCGCCGACTGGTTCAGGAGCATGGGCACCGCGAACAGCAGCGGGACCAAGGTCTTCTCGCTCGTCGGCAAGGTCAAGAACAGCGGTCTTGTCGAGGTGCCGATGGGCATACCTCTGCGCACGATGATCTACGAGATCGGCGGCGGGGTGCTCAAAGACCGCGAGTTCAAGGCTGTGCAGACCGGCGGGCCGTCGGGCGGGTGTCTGCCGGCGGAGAGACTCGATCTCCCGGTGGATTTCGACGAATTGATCAAGGCCGGGTCGATGA
Organism: Methanofollis aquaemaris; assembly: GCF_017357525.1. Classification (NCBI taxonomy): domain Archaea; kingdom Methanobacteriati; phylum Methanobacteriota; class Methanomicrobia; order Methanomicrobiales; family Methanomicrobiaceae; genus Methanofollis; species Methanofollis aquaemaris. The sequence continues at coordinate 1,790,619 of NZ_CP036172.1, forward strand.
TGGGGTCGGGGGGGATGATCATCATGGACGAGCACACCTGCATGGTCAATGTCGCCCAGTATTTCATCGATTTCCTGGTCGAGGAGTCGTGCGGGAAATGCACGCCCTGCCGCGAGGGGCTCAAGGCGATGCAGACTCTTCTCCACGGTCTCACCTCGGGCACCGCCCGACCCGGCGACACCGCACTGCTCAAGGAGTTTGCCGGGCATGTGCGGGACACCTCGCTCTGCGGCCTGGGCAAGACCGCCGCGAACCCCGTGCTCTCAACGATGCACTGGTTCCCCGAGGAGTACGAGGAGCACGAGAAGGAGGGCTTCTGCCGCGCCGGGGTATGCAGCGGGCTCTACGCCCTTGAGATCGATCCCGCACTCTGCACCGGGTGCACACTCTGCGCCAAGGTCTGCCCGGTCGATGCCGCCACCGGGGAGAAGAAACAGACACACCGGATCGACATGGAGAAATGCATCACCTGCGGTTCGTGCATCGATGTCTGTCCGGTCAGAGCGGTCAAGGTCGTGAGGGGGGTGACGTGAGATGGTTGAAGTGACGATCGACGGGCAGAAGACCGAGGTGGAGAAGGGGACGACCGCCCTGGTGGCGGTGCGGGCCCTGGGCATCAATGTGCCGACCCTCTGCTATCATGAGGGTCTGCCGCCCGACGGCAACTGCCGCCTCTGCCAGGTGGAGGTGACCGAACTCGGCCGGAGCAAACTGGTCATCTCGTGCATGTACCCGATCAAGCGGTCGGTCGAGATCAAAACCGACACCCCCCCGGTCCGCGAGGCCCGTGCGTTTGTGCTCAGACTGCTTCTCACCCGCTCGCCCCACTCGCCGGTCCTCCGGCAACTTGCCGCGGAGTACGGCGTCGAACCCCTGGACGAACGTTTCGCCCCAGGGGGAGAACCCGACCTCTGCATCAGGTGCGGGCGGTGTGTCAGGGCCTGCGCCGATCTTGGAAATTGTCTCGGGTTTGTCGGGCGCGGCTGGGAGAAGGAGGTGCACACGCCCTTCAGAGAACCGACCGCCGACTGTCGGGGGTGTGCGGCCTGTGCGGAGGTCTGCCCGACGGGAGCGATCCCGGTCATGGAGGACGAGGCGGCGGGCACCAGGACGATCTGGGGACGGACCTTCGAACTGATCGCCTGCGAGATCTGCGGCGATCTGTTTGCGACGCGGGAACAGATCGAGGCGGTGGAACCGGGGTTCGAGACGAAGGGCCTGCGGCTTCTCTGTCCCCGGTGCCGCCGGATCGTCGAGGCGCAGGAGGTCGGGACCGGGGTGGGATCGCGCGAGGAGAAGAAGGAATGACCGTGTCGTCCCGGGCGACGGCATGGGAACGGTTAAATGAAAGTGTATGGATCGTGGGACTGACCGAGGGGGGAAGAAGATGGAAAAAACTGAGAACTTGCTGCTGATCACTCCTGAGAAGTGTATCGGCTGTGGAACCTGTGAACTGGCATGCTCGGTCGGGCATGAAGGAGAGTTTCGACCGGCGACATCGAGGATATCGGTCCACCGGTTTGAGGCGGGAGTGAACGTCCCGATGACCTGTCTGCAGTGCGACAAACCGGCGTGTGTGGCGGGGTGCCCCACCGGCGCCCTGGAGAAGGACACCGAGACCGGGCTGGTCAATGTCATTGCATCGAAGTGTATCGGGTGCCGGATGTGCGTGATGGCCTGTCCGTTCGGCAACATCTCGTACAGCATGGCGGCGAAAAAACCATTGAAATGCGACCAATGCGACGGCAGTCCGATGTGCGTCGAGTTCTGCCCGACGAACGCCATCGAGTATCTGCCGGCCGACACAGCGACGATCCGGCGGAAGAAGGCGTTCTCGGCAAAGATTGCCGCCGGTATTTCGGAGGTGGAGATCTGATGTACGGCTGGATGGGGACGGTGCTCCGTATCGACCTGGGTGCGGGCACGGTCAAGAAAGAGGCACTGAACAAGGCGTTTGCCGAGGAGTTCATCGGGTCCAGGGGACTTGGCGAGAAGTACTTTATGGAGGAGGTCGACCCGACGGTGGACGCCCTCTCGCCGGAGAACAAACTCATCTTCGCCACCGGGCCGTTGACCGGGACGATGGGCGTCTCGACCGGGCGCTACGACGTGGTCGCCAAGGCCCCGCTCAACAACACCCTGGCCTCGTCCAACTCGGGCGGGTACTTCGGTGCCGAGGTGAAGTACGCAGGCTACGACCTGATCATCTTTGAGGGGAAGGCCGCAAAACCAGTGTATATCTGGATCAACAACGGCGCCGTCGAGATCCGCGACGCCTCCACTCTCTGGGGCAAGACGGTCTACGAGGCCGACGACGCCCTGAGGGCCGAGACCGATCCCGAGGCTGAGGTGGCCTGCATCGGTCCGGCCGGCGAGAAACTTGTCCTCTTCGCAAACATCATGAACGACAAGCACCGTGCCGCCGGGAGGACCGGGATCGGGGCGGTGATGGGATCGAAGAATCTCAAAGCCATCGCCGTCCGCGGCACCGGCGGGATCAAGGTCGCCGACAAGAACGAGTTCCTCACTATCGTGAGAGATGCAAGGAAGAAGATCAACGAGAACCCGGTCACGTCCCAGGGTCTGCCGACCTATGGGAGCAATGTCCTGGTCAACATCATCAACGAGGTTGGGGCCTTCCCGACAAACAACTGGCGCGAGGCGTACTTCGACGAGGCCGACAAGATCTCGGGGGAGACGCTCACCGGCAAGCATCTGGTCCATGGCAAGGGCTGCGGGAGTTGCGTGGTCGGGTGCGGCCGCGTCGCGAAGGCCCACGGGCGGTATCAGGAGGTCGGCGAAGGCCCGGAGTACGAGTCGGCCTGGTCGTTCGGGGCGGACTGCGGGATCTCTGATATGGATGCCGTCCTGAAGGCGAACTTCCTCTGCAACGAACTCGGGATGGACACGATCACGATGGGCTCGACGATCGCCTGTGCGATGGAACTCGCGGACATCGGGGCGGTCGATGCGATGCAGAACGGGGTCGAGGTTCGTTTCGGGAGTTCGGAGGCACTGGTCGAACTGACGCGGGCCACCGCCTACCGCGAGGGTTTCGGCGACGACCTGGCACTCGGCTCGTACCGTCTGGGCGAGAAGTACGGCCATCCCGAACTTTCGATGAGCGTCAAGAAGCAGGAGATGCCTGCCTATGACCCGCGGGCGATCCAGGGGATCGGTCTGGAGTACGCCACTTCCAACCGCGGCGGGTGCCATGTCAGGGGCTACACCATCTCGCCCGAGGTGCTGGGCCTCCCGATGAAACTGGACCCGGCGGTCACCGAGGGCAAGGCCGAGATCCTCAAAATCTTCCAGGATCTTACTGCGGCGCTCTCCTCGTCGGGCACCTGTCTCTTCTCTTCGTTTGCGATCGGCGCCGACGAGATCGCCGCTGAACTGAAGACGGTCACCGGGGTCGACTACACGCCCGAGCGGATCATGGCGATCGGGGAGAGGATCTGGAATATGGAGCGGATGTTCAACATCAAGAACGGTTACACGGCCGAGGACGACACGCTCCCGCCCAGACTGCTCAAAGAACCGATCCCGCGAGGGCCGGCGAAGGGCCAGGTCAGCAGGCTTCCAGAGATGTTGCCTCAGTACTATAAGGTCCGCGGCTGGGACGAGAAGGGGGTTCCGACGCAGGAGAAGCTGGAAGAACTCGGGTTGGCGAAATTGATCTGAATTCTTTTTTTTTTTGAGTTCTGCTGAATTGAGCATGAGTCAAGAGCACGCCTCAAGCATACCGGATGAAAAGTTTTTCATGGAAATTGGGCGTGAACCCCTGACTCAAGCGTACGCGATGAAAATGATCGTGGATCTCTGGAGCAGGCATGGATCTGTGCTCCCTCTTTTGAGCAAGACCTCCTGTGGGAACATCATCGCATTGCCGCCCCGGTGCGTATGATGGAGAAAGGCACGTCGTTCAGAGATGCCGCTCCCAATCGTCGAATCTTCACCTTCGTCTCGCGCCGGGGGGAGACCCCCCGACCCCCCACGTATGAGGATAGCCGAGGGGCGGCGATTGAACAGGGCCTCCACTGATCCTATGTCCTGAAAAGAGGGATCGAAACCATTTCAACACCCGGAGATCGAGCGACGAGTAATTTTCATCCCGTATGCTTGAGGCGTGCCCCTCGCCTCATGTGAAATTCTACAACGCGCTTTTTTTCATCGTTTCCCGGGATCGAAATTTACACCTTTGCAATGGTTTTCACTCTTGTGCTTCTGTTTTGGCACCCCGAGCGCCGTCACCTGTGCCGGTCGATCCGAAAACAGCGGCCCGAATGCCTGACTCTCCCCCGTCGTTTCCACATTTGAATCCGTCCTGAGAACACAGCCGGAGATGCCCGGCCACCGATCAGGGGTGCCGGGTGTTCTCTGAAATGTGTGAAAATTATTGGGGGTACCTGTACATACTTCTCTCTATGTACTCTGTACGCAGATCCAGGTCAGGATCGGCTTTCCTCTGCGGCCGTCTGGTTTTCACCCCGCAAGTGGAAACCGGGCGCGAGGGTGAAAGAGTCGGGATCGTCGTCAAGCCAGACGTCCCCCTTCGCCGCCCACTCGCGGTAGGTCCGGCAATCGAACGAGAAATCATATTCCCGGCGTTTCATCTCGATCTTGTACGGCTTTTCAGCCACCGCGGCGTCGATGAGACTGACCGCCGGACACCTGTCCGGGATGCCACGGTTCAGATCGCCCTGCAGTTGCCTGACGGTGAGGCCGTGTAGAATCAGGTATGACCCCCTGGCTCAAGCATACGCGAAAAAATTTCTCATCATAGATATCCTGGGGGTCTCCCCCCGGCGCGATTCATGGGGGAAGGCACGTCGATCAGACGTGCCGCCCCATCAGAAGGATGAGGAATCTTAAGTTGCTATCTCGTGTCACGGGAGAGTGACACAGCGTACTGGATCAGTTGAACTCGTTTCGCCGCAACCCCGGTTCCCCCCGCACCAGCGGTTTCGAGAGATGCCGGCGTGCCGTCGGCGGCACCTCATACCACCCGGTGCTGATCGATCTCGGAGAGACGACGCATTCGGGCTCGGCCTCCCTCGCCCCACAACGGCGGCATTTGTAGCCCTTCTCCCGTCCCGCCGAGGTCATCCGCTTCCCGCAGGTCTGGCAGATGGGCGGGCGATAGCGGACGTCTGCCGCCGCATCTATGAGCCTGACCTTCTCCAGGTTGAGACTCCCGTTTTTGTAACTCCCGCAGACGACGACCTGGTCGTCGGGGACCAGCGCCCGCACGACGTCGCGAAAACCTTTCGTCGGTTCGTAGGCCATGCACCTGAGACGCTCGTCGCCGTCGCGGACTTTGATCTCGACGTGCCTACCCTCGCCGGTCGTCGCCCGCTCCGCGACCGTGGCCTCCACGCAGTACGACCGGCCGTCGAGGAGGGTGCCGATCGTGCCGGAAACGAGGTGGGCGTCGGTCCCCTGGTTCGTGACCCATACCTGCGCGAGGGCCTCCTCCTCTGCGACGATATGCCCTGCCGCCGCCTCCACCCATGCCGGACTCTCGCCCCTGATCCCGAAGAGGACCGGGTCGGGCGTATGGGGGACGCAGACGACGACCCGGTTCTCGGAGTCGACCGAGTCCCAGGTGTGCGGCCAGGTCGCCGCCTCGGCCGCGAAGATCGAATCTCGCTCCACCTTTCTGGGCGTGCCAAAGCGGTCGGCGGAGCGGTAGGCCAGGAGTTCGTACGTCCGGTCGGGCAGTTCGCTTGAGATGGCGGCCGTCGCCCCGATCAGGCCCCGGCAGTTCTTCCACCCGCGTGAGAGCGCCCCGACCTCGTCGAGAATCTCCCGCGCCTCCCCGACCGTGCAGAAGTCCTGCACCGCCTGCCAGTAGAAATCCGGCGGCGGCGCCTCCTCGGCGATCACCAGACCGGGGTTGGTGTTCTCGCAGGAGAGATCGGCGAGTTCGTCCACCAATGCTCCGGCGATCGAGAACGCCGTCTCGGGATCCCCCTCCGCCCTGATACAGACCGCGGCGTTTCCTCTCGTCTTGTGGGGAGCGTTCGGATTGAGCCTGACCAGTCTGGTCTCTGCGACCCCGATCCCTGCGCCCCTCAACTTCCTGACCAGCACGGCCCCCAGATAGGTCGTGCACATCCCTGCCGGCGAGTCGGTGTCGTCGATACCGATGAGCATGAAGCGATTATTTATTAGGGCGTCGTACTATATCCACCTTTAACGAGTGTTATGTCACAGGGACGTCTCCTTGATATGGTCGTCAGCGTGATGCTTACGGCGGGCTTTGAGGTTTCCGAACGCTGTAGCCTCAGGCCCCGGTCGTTTGATCTGATCGCGGGCAGAGAAGACGTTCTCATGGTCGTGAAAGTCGTCTCGCACATCGACTCGGTCACCGAAGAGATCTCGCGGGACCTTGACGCCATCGCCCGCCACCTCAATGCCTCCCCGATGATCGTGGGCGAACGGGCCAGGGACACCGACCTCGAACGCGGGACCGTCTATGTGCGCTACGGGATCTACGCGATCAGCCCGGCCACGCTGTACGACTATCTTGTCGACGGTGTTCCCCCCCTCATCTATGCCCAGCCAGGTGGGCTGTACGTGAACGTCAACGGGGATATGCTCAAGGGGCTGCGTGAAGAGCACCAGTTTTCTCTCGGCGACCTTGCCCGGTACCTCGGGGTCTCCCGCCGGACCATCTCCAAGTATGAGGACGGGATGAACACCACCCTTGAGGTGGCGGTCCAGCTCGAGGAACTCTTCGACGAAGCGGTGATCGAGGCGATCGATCTCCTCTCGTATATTCCGACAGACCAGACCGAGGAGCCGCGGCCCGGCGGTGTCCCCGACGACTTCGAGCGGATGGGGATCGAGGTCCACCAGATGCGTCGGGCGCCCTTTCAGGCCCTGGCCCTGGTGGAGACCGAGACGATCTTCACCTGCTACGGGACCGCACAAAAGACCGTCAAGCGCGCCGCCCTTATCGGGAATATCTCGCAGATCGCAGGAGCTTATGCGATGTGCGTCATCTCCGACTACAAGAAGAAAAAAAGGATCGGAAGGACGCTTGTTGTCGGAGAGGAGCACCTGCATACCCTGGAGGATGGTTCCGACCTCATTGACCTGATCTCTCTCTGATAAACTTTATATAGAACTACAAACCATCTATTTTAGCACTACATTATATGGTGATTTGAAATGTCGCAACAAATGGGAGGACAACCGATCCTGATTCTGAAGGAAGGCAGCTCCCGCACTCGCGGGAGGGACGCGCAGAGCATCAACATCTCCGCCGCTAAGGCCGTAGCCAGCGCCGTTCGGACGACCCTTGGTCCCCGGGGCATGGATAAGATGCTCGTGGACACCATCGGGGATGTCGTCATCACCAACGACGGCGTGACCATCCTCAAAGAGATGGACATCGAACACCCGGCCGCCAAGATGATGGTCGAGGTTGCAAAGACGCAGGACGACGAGGTCGGCGACGGCACCACCACCGCGGTCGTCGTGGCCGGCGAACTCCTCAAGCGTGCGGAGGATCTCCTCGAACAGGACGTCCACCCCACCGTCATCGCTCAGGGCTACCGCAAGGCGGCCGAAAAGGCCATCGAACTCCTCAATGAGATCGCCATCGACGTCGAACCCGGCGACGAGGAGATCCTCATGAAGATCGCGGGCACCGCCATGACCGGCAAGGGTGCCGAGGCTGCCAAGGACAAACTCTGTGACCTCGTTGTCAGGGCTGTCACCATGGTCGCCGACGAGGACGGCACCGTCGACACCGACTACGTCAAGGTCGAGAAGAAGGTCGGCGGTTCCATCGAGGACTCCGAGATCGTCGAAGGCATGCTCATCGACAAGGAGCGTGTCCACCCCGCGATGCCCAAGAAGGTCGAAGAGGCCAATATCCTCCTGCTCAACGCCGCGGTCGAGTTCAAGAAGACCGAGGTCGACGCCGAGATCAACATCACGAGCCCTGACCAGCTCCAGATGTTCCTCGACGAGGAAGAGCGGATGATCAGAAACATCGTCGACAAGATCGTCGCCTCCGGTGCGAACGTCCTCTTCTGCCAGAAGGGTATCGACGACATCGCCCAGCACTACCTCGCAAAGTCCGGCGTCTTCGCAGTCCGCCGTGTCAAGAAGTCCGACATGGAGAAACTCGCCCGTGCAACCGGTGCGTCTCTGGTATCCTCCATCGATGCTATCTCTCCCGAGGAACTCGGCTACGCCGGGCTCGTCGAGGAGCAGAAGGTCTCCGGCGAGGACATGATCTTCGTCAAGAAGTGCAAGAACCCGAAGGCCGTCTCCATGATCATCAAGGGCGGCACCGAGCACGTCGTCGACGAACTCGACCGTGCGATCGAGGACGCCCTCAGGGTCGTCGAGGTTGCCATCCGCGACAAGAAGTTTGTCGTCGGCGGCGGTTCGCCTGAGATCGAGCTCTCCCTCCGTCTCCGCGAGTACGCAGCGACCGTCGGCGGCCGGGCCCAGCTCGCCATCGAGGCCTTTGCAACCGCTCTCGAGATCATCCCGAGGACACTTGCCGAGAACGCCGGACTCGACCCCATCGACACCCTGGTCGACCTCCGTGCAGCCCACGAAAAGGGTCAGAAGACCGCCGGGCTCGATGTCTACACCGGCAAGGCTGGCGACATGCTCGCTCTGGGCGTTGTCGAGCCCCTGCGTGTCAAGACCCAGGCGATCTCCTCGGCCGCCGAGGCCGCTGTGATGATCCTCAGGATCGACGACGTCATCGCGTCCGCCAAGTCTGCCGGCCCCTCGCCCGAGGAGATGGCAGCCATGGGCGGCGGCATGGGTGGCATGGGCGGCATGGGCGGCATGCCCCCGATGTGAGCCTGTAAAATATACTGCAGATGCCCGGAATCCGGGCACCATCAATTTTTTGTGTATTGTTGTGGTCGAAGCTCGTTTCGGCTGAGTGACATTTTTCTGGACGAATTCTGGTGTGAAGGATGCATCAGGCACGTCATGATAGATTTTCTCTTCATGTTCTGCTCTTCTCCTTGATCGACCGGTGCGATTTGATAGGGGGAAGGCGTGCGGTCAGACATGCTGGATCGTTGACTTTTTAGATATTGGGCATGAGCCGAAAGCACGTCTCAGGCATATCGAATGAGAATTGTTATGAGCAGTGCTTCGGGGTGTGGAAGGATCCCCCGGTGCGAGGCGGCGGTGAAGATTCTGCGACAAGGACGGGAAGGTAGAGGGAGGAATCGTTCAGAGGGTGGTCCCGTCCTCTGCCGATCCGTCACGCAGGGGCAAGGGTGTGGTCGGCCTCTGGTGTTCACTCCGGAAAAGGAATTACCGTGAACATCACCCCGAAGATATGCTATGAGGTCATCCCAAAACTCTCCTGACTTCCCCCTCTTCCAGAGATAAAGAAAGATGATGGTTTCAAACTCTCCTCTCTTCGTAGCGTGAACATCCATTCCTCGCCTTCTTCTATCCTTTCACCGGGTGCTCTGCCGCCCGACCCCTATCTTCGTCGTGGGGGGTCCTGGGGGTCTCCCCCCGGCGAGAGAAAGCAGGAGAACATTCTTTAGTCTCTATGTGGGGCGGCACGTGGATCGGTCTGCCTTCCCGCATGCGCGTGCCGGGGGCGCTGCCCCCGGACCCCCGGGATTGCGATAGGGGCGGGAAGGCGCACGTGATGATGATGAAAAGGGGATTACCGTCCTCCTTCCTATCTTCTGCGGGGGGAACGAGGGGCAACCAGCCACCCCGTGGAAGATCTGCGATCAGATTTTCTGGAATGAAGGGTTTTGATACGGACGAAGATTCATGTTCGGAATACTTTTGGGATATGCTCTATGAAAGATTTTCATTCGGTATGTTTGAGGCATACTTTCGCTTTATGAGCGATTCTAAAAGGCCTGTTAAAAAAAGGTTAGGTGGAAATGCCGGTTATCTCTTCCAGGATCTTTTCCATATCAACCCAGATGATAAGGTTCTTCTTGCCTGCGCTCTCGTCTCTCTCCTGAGATTTCTCGGTGACCTTGATGATTCCCTTCACGTGAGCGTCCCTGGAGAGCGACTCGTCTACCGTTTCGACTTCTTCCTCCGAGATCTGCATCACTGAGAGGACATCGTCGACGATCACGCCGACATTGGCTCCTCCGGCCGCCTCGGAGACGAGGATGATGATCTTCTGCCGTTCCTGTTCCCTGGATCGAGGGATTCCAAGGATGGTGCTGAGGGCCATAACGGTCGTGATCTCACCACGCAGGTTGATGATCCCGGCGATATGGGGGGGTGACCTCGGCACCGGAGTGATCGGGACCATCTCGACGATCTCGCGGGCGAGCGAGATGTCAAGGGCGTACCGTTCCTCCGCCACCTCGAACTCGACAACGTCTATCTGTGCCACACATTTCACCTTACTCTAACTTGAACCCTTCAAGATTCTTCTTCATCTCGCCGGCCATCCCGGCCACTTCCATGGCGCCGCTCCCGACCTCTTCGGCCGAGGCCGAGACCTCCTCGGTCAGGGCTGCCATGTCCTCGATCATGGACATCGTCTCTTTGGTCATCCGGGTCGTTGTGTCCATCCGCTCCATCACGCCGTTGGTGGAGTTGGCCTGATCTTCGGTCGCCCGTGCAATCTCAGAGACGCTCACCTGTGCTTCTTTGGAGGCAGTGACGATCCGGCCGAGTGCTTCGATAGTCTTGTTGACACTCTCGATCCCTGCCGTGATCGCCTCGAAGGAGGCCCCGAGATCCCGGGCGGTCTCTTCACTCTTTGCCTGGATGCTCCCGATGAGTTCTTCGATGTGGTTGGTGGCATTCTTCGACTCGCCGGCAAGGTTCCTCACCTCACCTGCGACGACGGCGAAGCCGCGGCCGTGTTCACCGGCTCTTGCCGCCTCGATCGCGGCGTTGAGTGCAAGGAGGTTGGTCTGGTTGGAGATGTCGTTGATAAGTTTGACAATCTTTGAGATCTCGTTCATCTCCTCCTTCAACTGCCTGAATTCTTCGACACCCTCCTTCGTAATTCTTTCGACCTCGCCCATCTTCCGGGCCGCCTGGCGGCCGATCTCTTCAGCTTCGTCTCCCGCCTGGACTGCCGTCTCGGTCCCTTTGAGCACTTCCTGGGAGGTGCTGGCGATCTCCTCGATCGAGGCCGAGAGGTCGGCCATCGACCTGGCGACTTCTTCGAGGTTCTCGAGTTGGGCCTTTGCATCGTCGGCGGTCTGCTGACTCTTGGCGGCGACCTGCTCGACTGCCCGGGAGATGTCCTCGGCATTGCGCCCGCTCTCCTGGGAACTTGCCTCGACTTTGATCCCGAGGTCGGCGATCTTCATCAGCGCCTCTTTTATCGCGTCCCTGGATTGGCGGTAGTTGAGCTTGAGGTCTCTGAGAGGATCGTCGTCTCTGATATCAGTGATGAACGTGAGGTCGCCTTTAGCCATCTCGCCCAGTGCCGTCTTAAACGCCTCCGCGCTATCGCCGAGGGTTCTCGCTTCTGCCTGGGCCTCCAGTTCCTTCTTGACCAACTCGGTGTTGTCCTGGTAGATGTAGTAGTTGACGTCGATCTCGCCTTTGTCATTGAGGATAGGGAGTTGGAAGAGGCGGAGGTACGACTTTGTGTTGTCCTCCCAGGAGATCTCCATATCCGAGATCGCGAGTTTTTTGGTCTCGTATGAGGCGTAGAAGTCGTCGCCGGAGGTCTTGATGTTGAAGTCGTAGAGTTTCTTGGCCATCAACTCTTCATAGGAGCCACGCCAGACACGTTCATATTCCTTGTTGAGGTCGAGGCGGTGCTTGTCGCCGGCGAGGACGGCGATGGCCTGCGGGTTCTGCTTGACGAAGGCGTCCGCCCGCCTCTGGAGGGCTTCGACCTGTTTGAGTTCCTCTTTCTGTTCGGTGAGATCCTGGTAGATGTAGTAGTTGACGTCGATCTCCCCGTCTTCGTCGAGGATGGGGACCTGGAAGAGACGGAGGTACGACTTTGTGTTGTCCTCCCAGGAGATCTCCATGTCCGAGATCGCGCGTTTCTTGGTCTCGAATGAGGCGTAGAAGTCGTCGCCGGAGGTCTTGATGTTGAAGTCGTAGAGCTTCTTGGCCATCAATTCCTCATAGGAACCACGCCACTCCCGCTCGTACTCCTTGTTCAGGTCGAGGCGGTGTTTGTCGCCGGCGAGGACGGCGATGCCCTGGGGATTGTATTTGACGAATGCCTCGGCGCGTCTCTTCAGCTTTTCGAGATCTTTTTTCTCCTCTTCTCTCTCACCCATGATCCTGATGACCTTGTTGATCATCCTTGCGAGCGGTTTGAACTCGTCGTCGAGAAGATCTTCGTTGACCCTGACAGAAAAATCCCCTTCAAGGGCTTTTTCGAGGATTGTTTCAATTCTCTCTGGTTCTTGTGTGGTCATGTCTTCTGTACCCTCCATTGTTAATGATCGATGCTTTCTTTTGATTGATTCAATCAACTCATTATTATGTCTTTGTATTTAATCAAAACTTTATTTGATCTATTTTTTTGATAATTGTGGCATAATAATCCAAATTATCCTTTTAAAATCTTATAAAATAGTATTTACATGTCGAGGCCCTGGGGAAGGTATATATCGTACCTATCCAAGTAGAGGGCATGGGTGAGCGGTTTATCTTCACAAGGCACCGGACTATCTGCTATCACTGTCATGAGGAGGCCGACCAGGTGATCAAGGCGGTATCGTCACAGGCCCGGGTGGCCTGCGCCCACTGCGGGGCCACCAGGATCTTTCTTCCCCGGGTGGAGGAGGTCGGGGCCGCGGGGGCGTACACACCGATCAGTTGCTATGAGGTCTGGCACCTGAAGCCGATGGCCCCCTGCAAGAATTGTGGGGTTGAGGGGCCGCACGACCTGATCGTCGGGTGCAACCAGTTCACGACGCGGTGCCACAACTGTGGGTACACCCATTTTTACAAGTTCAATCTGGAATATATCGGGCAGTGTCCGATCAGGGAGGAAGATGTCTGATCACCGTCTTGCATCCCGCAGTCCGGGGCTGCCTGTGCCGCATCCCTGAGAGATCCTTAATCCTGTCAGGTCTCATAATCTGAGATGACAGGAACCATCAGCCGCAGCATTGCGCTGGCGAAGGCATCGTTCTCGGTCCTGAGAAAGGACCGGGAGATGATGCTCTTCCCCATCCTCTCAGGCATCGTCACCCTGATCCTCGTCGCCTCCTTCGCCCTCCCCCTGGTTCTCGCCGGGTTCATGACGGAGAGCACCTTCGAGGGGTATGGGGGCATCGTGCTCCTCTTCCTCTTCTACCTGCTCAGTTACGCTGTTGTGATCTACTTCAACACCGCACTCATCGCGTGTGCCGACATCAGACTCCGCGGCGGTGACCCGACGGTCGGCGACGGTTTCAGGATCGCCACCGCCAACTTCGGCCGCCTTCTCTCCTGGGCGATGGTGGCGGCGACGGTGGGCCTTGTCCTTCGCCTCATCTCGGAACGTTCGGAGGGGCTCGGGCAACTTGCGGTCGCCCTCGTCGGAGCGGCCTGGAGCCTTGCGACCTTCTTCGTCATCCCGGTGATGGTCTTTGAGAAGATGGGGGTCGTCGACGCCATCGGCGAATCCTGGCAACTCTTCAAGCGGACCTGGGGCGAGAATGTCGTCGGCGGGTTCGGTCTTGGGTTGATCATGGTTCCGGGCATCCTCCTCATCGTCGCCGGCGTGATCGCCCTGGTGGTGGCTCCGGGTACGGTTTCCATCGCGTTGTTGAGCCTCGGGGTCATCGCCACCGTCGTGCTCGCCGTCGTCTATGCCGCCCTCCAGGGGATCTTTGTCGCAGTGCTCTACCGGTACGCAAAGGAAGGCACCGTCTCCCCTGCGTTCGGCGCGGATCTTGTGCAGGGTGCGTTTACGCCGAAACCCTGAGCACGGCCTGGCCTGCTATTCCCTCTTTTTCTGGCTCTGTTGAATCGCTCATGAAGCGAAAGCATGCCTCAGGCATACTGCATGAAAAACTTTCATAGCAGATCTTCTGGACTGATCTCGATGTGGGAGGGGGTGGCCGCCTCCTGGTCGCCCCGCGTCAGTATCGGGTCAGGGGTGGCAATGGTCTCTTTAAGATCTCCTGCTCTGCCTTCCCGGCCACAATCCTGAGGTGGGTGTCCGTGGTTCAGGATCGCCCTGAGGAAACCGATGCAGGCAACTAATGGTAAATCTATATCTTCTTCGTTTTCATCATCAAAATAGACGAAGAAGACCTTGTTCCAGGGGGGTCATCCCTGACAGCCCCCCTCCTCTGTGTGGGGGTACGTGTGGGCTGCAAACAGACAGGAGATATACATGGAGAGAGACGAGCGTTCTGAAAAGGAAAAAGCAGAAGGTATGGACAGAATCGCAAAGACCATCTTTGCCCCGATCTACCCGGTGCTTGCCGAATATTTCCTCGGTCGCTTCGGGCGGCGGGACGGGGTGTGCATCGACCTCGGGAGCGGACCCGGACACCTTGCGATCGCGGTGGCGAAGGCCTCGGAGATGCAGGTGTATGGCCTCGATGTCTCTGAGGTGGCGCACGCGCTCGCCCGCAAAAATATCAGGGAAGCGGGGCTGGAGGGCAGGATCACGCTCATCTCAGGGGATGTAGGGGCAATACCTCTCCCTGACGATTCGGTCGACCTTGCCGTCAGCCGCGGTTCGATCTATTTCTGGGACGATCTCCACGCCGCCTTCCGCGAGGTCGCCCGAATCCTCAGACCGGGCGGCATGACTTTTATCGGTGGCGGGTTCGGGAACGCAGAACTCTGGGACGATGTTGTGCAGAAGATGATCGCCCGCAATCCGGACTGGGAGACGCGGTATACAAAGAACATGTCTTCGGAGACGACTGCACGGTTTGAAGAGGCCCTTTCCAGGACTGAAGGCGTCGAAGGTGAAGTGGTCAGAGATGAGTCCGGCGTCTGGGTTGTGATGAGGAAAAAGCCGGTCCCATGAAGTGCGGGATCTGCGAACAGGGTTGCAATATCCTTGAGGGCGGGACCGGGCTGTGCAGGATGTACACGCAGACCGGTGGACAGATCGTCGAGCGCCTCCCTGACTCGTACCTCGCCGTGTTGCCGTTTTCGATCACCTCCGCCCCCCCCTGAGCGCCATCTGCTCAAGAAGGGCGTCGGCGAGGACGAGGGCGAGCATCGCCTCGGCCACCGGGACCAGGCGGAAGGCGATGCAGGGGTCGTGACGCCCGCCGACTGAGATCTCGACCTCGGTGCCGTGGAGGTCGACGGTCTGCTGTGGTCTGGCGATGGACGGCGTGGGCTTGACGGCGAGGCGGACCCTGATCTCCTGCCCGGTCGAGATCCCGCCGAGGACGCCGCCGGCATGGTTGGAGAGAAAACCGGTGGCGTCCATGGGGTCGTTGTTCTCGCTTCCCAGGAGACGGGCGGCGGCAAACCCTTCCCCGATCTCGACGCCCTTCACCGCCCCGATCCCCATCATCGCGGCGGCGATGGCGGCATCCAGTTTCCCGAAGACCGGCGAGCCCAGGCCAGGGGGGACGCCCCCGGCCGTCACCTCGACGATCCCGCCGACCGAGTCGCCGGCCGCCGCCGCAGAGCGCACCTCCTCCTCCATCGCGCCGGGGTCACGTTCGCCGTGCACCTCGACGACCCGCCCGCCCACGCCGATGCCGTGTGTTGTGAGGAACTTTGCGGCCACTGCACCGGCCGCGACCCGTGCGGCCGTCTCCCGGCCAGAACTCCGGCCGCCTCCCCGGTGGTCCCGCCGCCCGTATTTCTGGAGATAGGGGTAGTCGGCATGGCCCGGCCTGAAGACCTCGCGGAGTGCGTCGTAGTCGCCGCTCCGCACGTCGCGGTTCCTGATAAGGAGGGCGACCGGCGTGCCGGTTGTCCGTCCTTCAAAGACGCCTGAGAGGATCTCGACGGCGTCGGCCTCCTTGCGGGGGGAGGCGAGCGGGCCGCCAGGCCGGCGGCGGTCGAGCATGGGCTGGATTTCGGCCTCGGAGAGCGAGAGGCCCGGCGGGACGCCGTCGACGATCGCCCCGACCGCCGGGCCATGACTCTCCCCGAAGGTCGTGACCCTGAGCCACTGCCCGAAGGTGTTCATAGCCCGAGCACCTCCCGCACGGCCTCGGGCCCGACCTGGATCCCGGTCATATGAAGGAACTGTTCACACGCCTGGTAGACAAACATCTCGGTCCCGGGGATGGTGCGGCAGCCGCGGGCGGCGGCAGCCCTGAGGAGCGGAGTCTCCTGGGGGGTGTAGACGAGGTCGAAGATCGTCGTCGCAGGATCGAGGTCGGCGGCGGAGAGGAGTGCACGCGGGTCGGTGCCCATCCCAACCGGGGTGGCGTGGACGACGACGTCGGGAGGGGTTATCCGGGTGAAGTCTCTGATCTCCCCGGCCCCGCATCCGAACCGCCCGGCCAGGCCCTCTGCCTGCCTGAGGTTGCGGGCCAGGACCGTCACCTCGCACCCGAGGTCGAGGAGGGCATAGACCGCGGCCGCCGCCGCACCCCCTGCTCCGAGGACGACGGCCGTCCTGGCGCCCGTGCCTTCGAGGGGGCGTCGGACCCCGGTCCAGTCGGTGTTTGTCGCCCTGACCTGGTCGCCGCAGAAGACCAGGGTGTTTGCCGCCCCGATCGCCTGCGCATGCGAGTCGACCTCGTCGGCCGCGGCCAGGGCTGCCGCCTTGTGTGGGACCGTGACCGAGAGCCCCTGCACGCCGAGGGCCCTGGCCGCCCTGAGGACTTCGCCAAATTCAGGGTGGTCGAAGAAGGTGTACGCGGCGTCGATGCCGTAGGCCGCAAAGAGGGCGGTGTAGAGTTCAGGGCTCCTGCTGTGAAGACATGGGTGGCCGGCGATCCCGTAGAGCCCGGTCGCCGCTTCCAGGGCAAGGAGGCGGTCGGCCTCGCCTGATGGGAGGCAAAAACCCTCCATCACCCGGAGATCGCGCTCGCGTCCGGCCAGAAGGGCGAGGACGGCGTCGGCCGTCTCCGCCGGGGTCAAACCCGCAGTGGAGAAGGCGAAGTCTGCGGCGGCGCAGTAATATGGACGGCGGCGTGCCAGGAGGGCCGCCACCTCGTCGGTGAGAGGGAGGGGGGTGAGGGGTGGGCGGTCAGAACCTGTTGTCCTCTCCGCGATCGTCTCTGCGTCCGCCTCCAGGAGGACGACCCGCCCGCCGCGGCGGAGTGCGGCGACATTGGCCGGGTCGAGCACGGCCCCGCCGCCGGTGGCGACGATCCCATCGACGCCGGCGAGGTCGGCAACGACCGCACATTCCAGGGCCCTGAACCCCTCTTCCCCCTCTCCGGCGAAGATCGCCGGGATGGACCTGCCTGCTCGCGCCTCGACCATGGCGTCGGTGTCGTAGAAGGGGAGGCCGAGGCGGTCGGCCAGGATGCGGCCGACCGTCGACTTCCCGGTGCCGCGGTAGCCGATGAGGACGACCTTCATAGCAACCCGGCCTCCTGCAACGCCTCCCAGAACCCGGGGAAGGACTTGGCCACGCACTCGGCCTCCTGCACTGTCACCTCGCCGCTCCCGAGGCCGAGGACGGCGGCGCTCATTGCCGTCCGGTGGTCGCGGACCGGGTCCACCACGAGATGGCCGCGGCGGGGTCCGGGTGAGATGGTGATCTGATCCTCCCCGACCTCGACCCCCGCGCCGAAGCCGCGGAGCACCCGTGCGATCGCCGCCACCCGGTCGCTCTCCTTGTACCTCAGATGGGCGGTCCCGGTGATGGTGGTCGGGCCGCGGGCAAAGGCGGCGACGGCCGCGAGGTTCTGGACGGTGTCGGGGGAGGCTGCCATCTCGACCTCGGTCCCGTCGAGGACGCCGTCCGACTCCAGGACCACGCCGGTCGAGTCGGCCCGGACGCGGCACCCCATCGCCGCGAGGGCGTCGAGGAACCGGCGGTCTCCCTGCGCCGAGGTCGGGTCGAGATGGTCGACCCGCACCCGCCCGCCGCAGACCGCCCCGATCGCAAAGAAGGTCGAGGCCGAGGACCAATCGCCCTCGACCTCGTAGTGCGTCGGGTGGTATCGGCCGGGCTCGACCAGGAAAGTCCTCTCCTCCTGGCGCACCTCCACGCCGAAGGCGGCCATCACCCCGGTGGTGAGGTCGAGATAACTTGCAGAGACCGGCGGTGTGGTGAGGGTGAGGGCAAGCCCGTCGGCCCAGCAGGGGGCGGCGATGAGGAGGGCCGAGATGAACTGGCTCGAGACGTCGCCTGGCATCGACACGCTCCCGCCTCGCACCGGCCCACGGACTATAATAGGCGGGAAACCAGGACGGCCGGCATAACCGACCTCGCCGCCCAGTGCCGCCACCGCGTCGCCGAGCGGCCCTATGGGGCGCTCCTGCATCCTCGCGCTCCCGGTGAGCGTGACCGGGAAGTCGGCGAGGGTGGCGAGGCCGGTCAGGAACCTGAGGCTTGTCCCTGAATCGCCGGCGTCGACGACGGCAGGGGCGTCGAGGGGGAGGCGGCCAGCACACCCCTGCACCGTGAGGACGTCGGCGTCTCCGACGACCCTGATCCCCAGGGTTTCAAGCCCGGTGCGGGTGCGGGCGATGTCGCCGGCGTCGAGGGGCCTGACGATCTCTGACTTGCCGTCGGCAAGGGCGACGACGACCAGGGCGCGGTGGGTGAGGCTCTTCGACGGCGGGGCGGCGACGGTGAGGTCGACCCCGCGTCGGCGGGCAAGGCTCACCTCCATCCGCTCACCTCCAGGTGCGGGTAGCACCCGAATTCTTTCACCTCTACGAGGGCCTGGAGTTCGGCGACGGCCCCGGCCCACTCCGGCCCTTTCTCGCCATCGATGAAAAAAACGTATCGTCCAAGCCCGCGTCGTGCCGGCCGCGACTCGATCCTGGTGAGGTTGATCTCCCGGCGGGCAAAAACGGCCAGGAGGTCGGCGAGGAGGCCGGCGCGGTCGGTCCTGGGGTCGAGGAGGAGCGAACATTTCGTCGCCTTGTCTCCGGTATAGGGTGTCTTTGAGATCTGCACGAATCTGGTGGTGTTGTCGGGAGCGTCCTGGACGTCTCGGGCGACGAGCGAGAGCCCGCACCGCTCCGCGGCCAGGGCGGTGGTGAGGGCCGCCGCCCCTCCCCCGGCACGGGCGGCCTCCTCCGCACTGGCCGCATTGGATGAGGTATGGACGACCGGGACACCGAGACGCTCGACCAGGGCCGAGGACTGTTCGTGGGCCTGCGGGTGGGCATAGACGAGCGTGACCGCGTCCATGCCGACCGTTGCGGCGAGGTGGAACCTGACCTGGACGCAGATTTCGGCGGTGATGAAGACCTGGTGGGTGAGGAGGGCGTCGAGGGACGGCCCGACCCCGCCAGCCTCGCTGTTCTCCAGGGGCACGAGCCCGTCGCCCTTCCCCGCGGCGACATGGTCGAAGACCGCCCTGATGGTCGGGAGGAGGTGGACCTCATCGGCAAGACGGGCGGCCAGGGCATGGGAGAAAGTGCCGGCCGGGCCCAGAGCGGCGAGGCTCACCGTGTTGCAAGACATTGCACCAGCGCCTCCGATTCTTCGGTCGCCTCCTCGATATATGCCGAGAAGAACGCCGCATCCCTTGCAAAGAGGTCGACAAACTCCTCCTCGCCGTCCCGCACCGCACGCTCCGCCTCTGCCGCGGCCTCCCTGAAGGCGTCGAGGACCGCCGGGACCGCCGGGTTCTCCTGGATGATGGCGGCATAGAGCGCGGGGTCCTGCCCGAGGAGGCGGCCGACCAGGGCCATCTCGGTCCGGTACACCGGACTGGTCACGGCCAGGAGGGCGTCGAGGTCGACGCCGAGACGGCGCATCGTCCCGGCCAGGGTGAGGGTTGTATAATGGGTGAGTCCCTGGACGACGGCCATCAGTTGGTCGTGTGCCGTCGGGTCCATCTCGATGACCCTGGCCCCCCCGGCCCTGAGGACGTCGAGGAGAAGGGCGGCCTGGTCGGGACCTATCCTCGCCGGGCAGGCGACGACCGTCTGGCCGGCGAGGGTGGGGGTGGTGGGGCCAAACATCGGGTGGAGCCCGAGGACGGCGGCCCTGGTCCTGAGCATCGCCTCCACCGGCGCCGCCTTGAGCGAGGTGAGGTCGCAGAGGAGTTGGTCGCTTCTGAGGACAGGGGCGACCTCTTCGATGACCGCCACGGTCTTTCGGATCGGGACCGAGACCATCACCACGTCTGCGGCCCTGGCAAGGTCGGTGTTGGTGAGGGCGGTCGCCTGCCCAGAGACGAGCACCTCCCACCCGGCCTCTCGAAAGACCCTGGCAAAGAAGGTGCCCATCCCGCCGGTCCCGCCGATGATCCCGAGACGCATCCTCAGGTCTCCGTGATCGTCTCCCCGACCGCCATCCCGAAGTGGCGCCCGGCGGTCATCGAGAGGCCCAGGACCACGTCGCCTTCCCGGAGGGCGGCGACCGAGACCGGGCCGTCCGTGCCGAGGAGGCGGACAGTCTCTGCGTTCTGGAGGACGATCCCGGCCGGTCTACCGGCCGCGGTCTCCGCCTCCACCAGAAGGAGAGGCCGGCGCTCGGTCTTCACCCGGCCGACCGCCGCCTCTTCGGTGGTCCCCTTGCCATCGGCGACGAGCACGCCGTCGCCGGCCCGCACCTCCGAGAGGTACGCCGTCTTCCCGTCGGGCTTGAGGAGGTAGGCATGGACCGCCCCGGCATTCACCCTGAAGGGCCTGGGGGAGACGTACGGGTTCTCGGCCGTCTCGGCCAGGACCAGGAAGAAGGCTGACGAAGTGTTGCCGACGAGCATCCCCTGCTCCTCGGCCAGGAGCGAGCAGGTGTCGATGCAGGCGCGGTCGCCCATCCCGATCTGCCGGACCCCCGTGACGGTGAACGCTTCGAGGCCGAGGGCCGGCGTCCTCGCGGCGACGGCGGCGGCCACCCGCCCGACCTCGGTGGGATCGTCGGTGCCGAGGAGCACGCCGGCGACCCCCTTCTCCAGGATGCCGAGGGCGAGGGCGGCCTCCTCCGCGGTGTGGACCACGGCGACGACGTGGTCGGAGACGGCGACCAGGTTCTCCAGCGGGATCACCGTCCAGTCCGGGGTGGAGACGACGAGGAGGCTCTCGCCGGTGGCCTGGGGGAGCGGAGTCTCGGGCGTCACCTCGACGAAGAGGACGTCGGTTCCCGGCACCAGGTCGCCGTCGGGGGCGACAGTGGTCACTCGGCCGAGGGCGCGGGCGTCTTCGGCGGCCTCGACGACAAGGGCCCCGGCCCCGGCCTCGATCGCCGCGGTGGCCAGGTCGGTCCGCCAGGGACGGACGTCCACCCAGAAATGGGTCATCGTCCCTCCAGGGCGGCCGCGGGGTCGAGGCACTGGTGGACGACCTGGCAGATGGCGCGGACAAAGGCCTTCGGGTCGTCGCGCTGGAAGGCGTTGCGCCCGATACAGACCCCTGACGCCCCGGCGTCGATGGCATCGTGGATCGCCTGGAGGGTGGCGAGGTCGCCGGCCTTCTCGCCGCCTGCGACCAGGACCGGGATCGAACTCGCCGCGGTGATCTCCGCAAAGGTCGCCGGGTCGCCGGTGTAGGTGGTCTTGACCAGGTCGGCCCCGAGTTCTTCGGCCACCCTGACGCAGTGGCCGACGGCGGCGGGATCTCGCGGGTCGATGCCGACGCCCCGCGGGTAGACCATCGCCAGCAGCGG
Source organism: Methanofollis aquaemaris (assembly GCF_017357525.1). Lineage (NCBI taxonomy): Archaea > Methanobacteriati > Methanobacteriota > Methanomicrobia > Methanomicrobiales > Methanomicrobiaceae > Methanofollis > Methanofollis aquaemaris. The sequence goes on from NZ_CP036172.1 coordinate 1,812,250, forward strand.
CAGTCCCCATCTGGCGCACTCGCGGGAAACTTCCCCGGCGGCCTCGATCATCTTCGACTCGTGCGGGGCGCCCAGGTTGATGTGGACCGAGACGGCGTCCGCCCCCAGGGAAACGGCCTCCTCGACGGTGCAGACGAGCACCTTGTCGTCAGGGTCGGGGTTGAGCGAGGTGGAGGCCGAGAGATGGACGACAAGCCCGATGTCCCGTCCATGACCGCGGTGGCCGGCCCTGACCATCCCTTTGTGCATGACGATCGCGTTCGCCCCGCCGTCGCTGACCGCGGCGACGGTCTCGGGCATCCTGCGCAGTCCTTCGATCTGGCCGAGAGTGAACCCGTGATCCATCGGGACGATGACGGTCCGTCCGGTGTTGCGGTCCATGATACGTTCGAGTCGTATCGCTTTTCCAATCATAATTCCATCATCTCCATTGCTTCTGCGGCACTCCGACCCTGGTGGACGACCGCGGCCGCCGCCCGCATGAACTGGGCCGGGTGCGGGTGGCCGAAGACATTGCGCCCGATCGAGATCCCGGCGGCACCACCCTCCATGGCGCCTTCGATCATGGCGAGGGTCGCCGCCTCGTCGGTCTTCGACCCGCCGGCCACGACCACCGGCACCGGGCATCCCCGCGTCACCTCCCTGAAGGTGTCGGGGTCGCCGGTGTACACCGTCTTGATCAGGTCGGCGCCCAGTTCGGCCCCGGCCCTTGCGGCGAGGGCGACGGCCTCCACCCCGCGTTCGTCCTCGATCGACGGGCCTCTGGGGTACATCATCGCAAGCAGCGGCATCCCCCATTCCATGCACTCGACCGCGACCTTCCCAAGGTCTTCGAGCATCCTGGCCTCCGAACCGGCCCCGATATTCACATGGACCGAGACGGCGTCGGCGCCTATCTTCAGGGCGTTGGTGACGGTGTTGACGAGCACCTTCTCGTTCGGGTCAGGGCCGAGCGTGGTCGAGGCCGAGAGGTGGAGGATAAGCCCGATGTCCCGCCCCCACCGGCGGTGGCCGTACAGCGCAAGTCCCAGGTGGCCGAGCACGGCGTTGGCTCCCCCTTCCGCGACGCAGTCGACGGTCCGTCCCATATCGATGAGCCCGTTCATGGGCCCGACCGTAACACCATGGTCCATCGGGACGATGATCGTCCGTCCGGTGTTACGATCCATAATACGCTCCATCCTAATCTGTTTTCCTCTCATAGAAACACCCCTCAGCAGGATCAGAAGATTCTGCTGAGTTCAAAAGCGATAAAAATACTCAAAAAAGACGCCGTACGGCGCGACCGCTCCAGGCGAGACGGTCAGAGAATGGTCGGTGTGCGGATGATGGTCAGAGCTCGTGAAGATAAAAACATTCACCGGCGAAAAAACATTCACCACACATTGGCTCCATGGTGGATCGTGACGGTATTTAATGGTGTGGATGGAGGGAGGGGAAGATCCGGTGGTAATCCCCTCCCGCTGCCATGTCGTGAAGAGAGGGAGTAAAGATCCTCCCACTCCTCAACAGAGCCTTTCATCCCAGAAAAATCACCGATAGGTGAGCAACTCCTGGAGTTGTTCGAGTTCCCTGATATCGTATTGCCCCTTCGCCGTCGGCGTGCCGATATGACAGTAGACCCATGCCGAACCGAAGTAGGGGAGGAACGTCCGGGCATACCTGAACTCCTCGCCCATCACCGTCGTCACCAGGGGCTTCTCGGCTTCGAGGGTGAAGTCGAGGAAGTCCAGGAGGTTCCTGGCTGACGACGGGGTGACGGCGATCTTCGGGACATCGCCGTACGCCCTGAGGTCTCGCTCGATCGCCTTGAGATCGTCTGGCGAGGGCATATATTTGATATGCGCCGAGGCGACGACCTGGAGGTGCTGGTAGTGGATCATCCTGGCAAACTTCCTGAATTTCCGCTCTACATCCACATAGTCCACCAGGTCCAGGAAGGGCTGGATGGTCGAGAACCATTCTTCTGCGTCACCGGTGAAGGCACCGCCCTCCTCTCTGCTTCTGAGGGTGGCGATGATCGGGATGGTGCACTGTCCCCCGACACCCGCCATCACCGATGAAAGGTCATCGCTCATGAGGTCGAGCCGCAGCTCGATGAGGTCCGCGCCCAGGGCCACCGCCTTCTGGATTTTATCCGGGCTCGACAGCGAGACAACGATCTTCATACACAGAGGAGTCATACACTCACCGGTTATATTCCTGTTCATCTGAGGCTGAAAACGTGCTCGTCCCCCTGCATGAATGGGGTGTCCTGCTTATCCTGATAGGTGAGCCTTTTCCGGCGATCGGGTCGTGAAAAAAAGAGATAATCTTACGGTGCCTCGAACTCGTTGCAGGCATCGATCACATAGCGCATGTAGGCCATCGCGGGGCCGCCGCCCATCGGAACCGCGGTGAGAGCGCCTTCCATGATTTCCTGGCGCGTCGCCCCGGCATTGATGGCGATCTTGACGTGCATCGCGATGCAGAAAGGGCAGTGGTCAGCGACGGCGAGGGCGATCATCATGATCTCCTTGTACTTCGCCGGGATCGCCCCTGCTTTCGAGATACTCCTGACCATCGGGAGGAAGGTGTCCCAGACCTCGGGATCGAACTCGGCGATCTCGGTGTTGGTCTGCTGGACCTGGCTGAGATAATCTCTGATTTCGGTCATGGTAGAGAGATTTTCTGACGAACACGCGGATATAGGTTCCTGCCTGCCCCCTCTGAAAGGGATTTATTTCCTTCGCCCCCATCTATGCACACGAAACCAAGAGCGATCCCCGAACTCCTCGCCCCTGCGGGCTCATGGGAGGCCCTTCTCGCCGCGGTTGCGGCCGGAGCCGATGCGGTGTACCTCGGCGGGACGCATTTCTCGGCGCGCCAGTACGCCGCCAACTTCGACGATGCCACCCTGGAGGAAGCGGTTGTGTATGCCCATGCCCGCGGCGTCAGGGTATACGTGACCGTCAACACCCTCCTCCACGACGCCGAACTCCCGGCGGCCGCGAGGTATCTCCTCTTCCTGTACGAGATCGGGGTCGACGCCGTCCTGGTCCAGGACGTCGGGCTTCTCCGACTTGCCAGGACGATTGTTCCCGACCTCGCCCTCCATGCCTCGACGCAGATGACGGTCACCAGCGAGGCAGGGGTGCGCTGGGCCGCGTCACACGGGATCGAACGGGTCGTCCTGGCCCGCGAACTCCCACTCGCCGAGGTGGAGGGGATGCGGGACGCGGTCGAGGAGACCGGGGTTGGGCTGGAGGTCTTCCTCCACGGCGCCCTCTGTTATGCCTACTCGGGCCAGTGTCTCCTCTCGTCGGTGATCGGCGGACGGAGTGGGAACCGGGGCGCCTGCGCCCAACCGTGCCGAAAGCCCTACACCCTGGTCCGTGGCGACCCGGACCTCTACGGCCGCCCGATTGGGTTCAGGCCGGTCAGGCTCCCTGACGCCTATCGTCTCTCCACGCGCGACATCTGCCTGTACCCGGCCCTTGAGGAAATAGTCCGCGCTCCCATCGCTTCTCTCAAGATCGAGGGGCGGATGAAGACCCCGGCCTATGTGGCCACCGTCGTCTCGATCTACCGGCGGGCCCTCGACGCCCTGGCCGCCGGCCAACCACTCCCCGACCCCGCCGCTGCGGAGCGCGACCTCGCCCTCGCCTTCACCCGCGGGTTTACGGGGGGCTACCTATGCGGCGAGCGGCACCGCGGGGTGATCGGCCCTGAACGCCCTGACAACCGCGGGGTGACCCTCGGCACCGTCACGGCCTTCTCTGACCGGAGGATGGAGGCGACCGTTGCCCTGACCACCGGCGATCTGCTCCCTGAGAACGGCGACGGGCTTGCGGTGAGGTGGCCGGGCGGGGAGTTCGGGCTGGTGGTGCGCGGGACGCCGCGGGTGCGGGACGGCAGGACACTCAGGCTCAGATTCCCGCAGCCTGCCCCGGCCGGCGCCGAGGTTGCGGTCACCCGTCGGGCCGCCCTGGAGGCGCAGGCCACCGAGATCGTCCGTTCCGGACGGCAGAGTGTCAGGATCGACGCTGCGGTCACCTGGGAGGAGGACGGCACGCCGGTGGTGGCCGGGATCTGCACCCCGCCCCACGGGGAACACGTTACGTTCAATGTCCGGGCCGACGCACCGATGGGCCTGGCCAGAACCCGGCCGCTCGACGCCGATGGGATCAGTGACCATCTCACCAGGACCGGCGGCACGCAGTTCTTCATCGGCCGCCTCGACCTTCAGTACCCCGGCGGCCTCTTCGCCCCGGCCTCATACCTCAACGCTCTCCGCCGGCAGGTGCTGGCCGCCGTCGGTTCGGCCCTCGTCGCCGCCGCCCGCCCACCTGTCGATAATATTGCCGCCGCCCGCGAGCGCCTGGCCGCGCTCCTCCCGGACCTGGAGAGGAGCGCCACCCCCACCCCGGCAGTGCGCCCGGCCCTCGCTGTGCTCACCGACATCCTTACAGGAGTGGCTGCCGCCTCCGACGCAGGGGCCGACCTGATCTTTTTCGAGCCCGCGCCGCCGACATGCCGCCCGGAGACCTTCGAGGAAGCGATCAGGTCCGCCGGCGACCGGCCCCTTGTCTGGAAATGGCCGCGGATCGTCACCCGCACTTTCCTGGACACCGCCCCCTCTCTCCTCTCCGCCGCCCATGCCGCCGGGATCGCCGGGGTGATGGTCGAGGGGCACGGATGTGCCGAGGCCGTGCGCCGGGCCGTGCCCGGCATGCCCCTTTACGGTGGATCCGGGCTGAACATCTGGAACCACGTCTCCGTCGCTGCCCACCCTGACTTCGCTCTCCTCACCCTCTCGCCGGAACTCTCGGGTGAAGAGATCCTTACTCTCGTCTCTCGCCTCCTGGTCGGTTCTCCCGCCCCCTCTCTCCTCGTCCAGGGGACCGTCGAGGCCGCGGTCACCGAGGACTGTCCGCCCGCCACTGCCCTCGGATGCCCGGCCGGATGCAGCGGCATGGCCTGGGCGCTCAAGGACGAACGGGGGATGGTCTTCCCCCTCAGACCCGCCGGGGCGTGCCGGACCGCGATCGGCAACGCCGTCGAGACCTGCCTCCTCGACTACCTCCCCGAACTTGCCGGTGCCGGGGTGGCGACCTTCATCATCGACGCCAGATGGCGCGGCCCCGCCTATGCCGGGGAGATGACCGGGCTGTATCGTGAGGCCCTTGCCGGTCCGGAACGCAGGGCCGACCTCGAACGCCTCAAAAAAGAGATAAAGAAACATGCCCTCGGCGGTATCACCGCCTCTTCATATGTTCACGGTACCCGCGCCTGATCAGGGCAGGTTCCCCTCCCCGGTCCACTCCCGCTGCCGTTCCTCGCTCATCTCAACCAGGATCTCGAAGATCCGGCGCACCTGCACCGGGTCGACCTGCTTCTCCACCGCCGCCTCAAAGGCCGCCTCCAGCAGTGCCTCCCGCCGCTCCTCGTCCCGCACCGCCGCCCCGGCCAGATACTTCTCATGGGCCATCCGCACCGCCGCCGCCTGGCGCGCCGTGATGAGGTCGATGATTCCGGCATCGATCCGGTCGATCTCCCGCCTGACCTCCTCGATCGTCATGACTTTTCCTCTGCTCTCACCCTACAAAACGGTGCCGACCCACAAGGATAAACCCCGGGACGGCGCACTTCTTGTATATGCTAGAGAGAATCCCGCAACGCGAACGGCGGGACTTGCTCGTGGCCTGGGCGGCGATCGCCGTCGCCTTCACGTTCCTCTATCTTCGTGACTTCGCCAACCCGGTGGGACTCCTCATCGTCTTCGTCCTCTCCCTCCTCACCGTCGGGATTGGTTTTGTCCTCCACGAGCTCGCCCACAAGTTCGCCGCGATGCACTTCGGCTACTGGGCCGAGTTCCAGAAAGACAATGTCATGCTCCTCATGGCCGTTGTCCTCGCCGCCCTCGTCGGGGTCGTCTTCGCCGCACCCGGCGCAACCATGATCTACGGTGCCACGACCAGACGGGAGAACGGACTCATCTCGGCCGCAGGCCCGGCAACCAACCTCGGTCTCTGCGCCCTCTTCGCCGGCGTCTATCTTGCGGGCCTGAGCCTCCAGTCTTACTGGGTCGTGATCCTCGGGGTGATGGGTGTCCAGATCAACGCCATGCTCGCCGCCTTCAACATGCTCCCGGTGAGCGTGCTTGACGGGAAAAAAGTGTTGGCGTGGAACAAAGGGGTCTTTGCCGTCCTCTTCGTCGCTTCGTTCGGGGCGGTCATCGCCGCGCTGACATTCCTGTAGTCCGGATGGAGACGACCTCCCCGACCACCTCTCCCCCTTTCTCTTTTGCCTCGGTCAGTGCGGTCGGGTGGCCGCTGATCCCGCCGTACTCGTCCATGTTGTTCGCGATGACATTGTCGTAATACTCGAAACCCGTCCCATTGAAGAACGCCGTCACCATCGGATAGGCCGAGTCGAAGACATAGTCCCACTTCTGCCCGGCCGTCGAGATGAAAACCCCCTTGTGCGCCCGCATATGCTCGTCGGTGAAAAAGAGATCCTTGAGCACGAACTTCCGCGCCCAGAGGAACTGCGCCCGGTCGATGAGTCCTTTCAGGTCGGCGGTGATCCCCATCGAGTAGATCGGGGAGGCGACGGCCAGGACATCGGCCTCCTCGATCTTTTTGAAAAGTATAGTAAGGTCGTCCTTCACCACGCAGACCCCCAGGGTGTGGCAGGCATTGCACCCGCGGCAGGCCGAGTACTTCAGTTCCCTGAGCACCACCTTCTCGACCTCGCCGCCCGCCTCTTGTGCCCCTTCCAGGAAGGCGTCGAGGAGGGTCTCGGTGTTCCCGTGCCGGTGCGGACTGCCCGAGATCCCGAGCACCTTAACAGTCATCGCCGAACCGCTCCCTCAGTTCCCTGACCAGATCTTTACCAAGCGTCTCGGCATCGGCCGCGGCCGACGGGTGCTCCTTCACCTCGCCGGCATGGTCCACCCCCTTCACCATCAGGTACGAGATGTCGGCGTCCCTGATCTCCATCACATGATAAAAACACTTCACGGCCGGCACCGCTGCGTCGAAGACATCTTCCCAGGTCTGCCCGGCCGTCGAGAGAAAAACCCCGAGGCGTCTGCCTTTCCGCTCGGGCGGGACCACCGGCAGGTGGAGGACATATTTGCGCGACCGAAAGACCTGGGCGCGGTCGATGAGCGCCTTGGCCTGAGCGCAGACACCCATGCAATAGATAGGGGCCGCAAGAATGACACAGTCGGCGTCCAGAAGTTTGGGGCCGAGCCAGTCGAGGTCGTCGCGCTGCACGCACCGGTTCAACCGTTCGCAGGCATTGCACCCCCGACACGGTCTGACCGTCACCTCGTTGAGGGTGATCTTCTCAACCTCGATCCCGGCCCCGCCTTTGGCCTGCATGGCGGCGATCACCCAGTCGAGAAGCGTCTCTGAGTTGCCGTGCCGGCGCGGGCTGCCGGCGATGGCGAGGACATGGAGCACCATTACAGGTTCTATCTCCCGGAACCACAAAAAGGTTGGCGGTCAGGCCTCCTCCCGGTACCAGAACCGCCCGACGGGAACCCTGATCTCGAAGCGTGCCCCCTCGCCCTCCCGTCCGGTCTCGACGATTACAAGCCCGGTCAGGGCGAGAACTTCGCGAGAGAGGAAGAGCCCGAGCCCGGTGCCATGTCCGGCCCCGTACCTGAAGATGTCTTCTTTCTGCCCTTCCAGGATCCCGACGCCGTTGTCTTCATAGATGATCGTGACTTCGTCCCCTGCGGGCACGACATGAACGCGGGCTCTGCTCGCTCCCTTACCGTGACGGATCGAGTTGTCCACCAGGTTGTAGAAGACCCGTTCGAGGAGGGGGTCGGCGAGGATCTCGAGGTCTGGCGGAACTTCGACCTCGAAGGCGAGATCGGTGGGCGAAAGTGAGGCGAAGGCCCCCTCGATCTCCTCCCTGACTCCCTGCCAGGTCGGTCCCTTCACCCCGAGTTCCTGGTAGTCGCGGGTGAAATCGACCTGCCGTCTGATCCGCTCCGAGGCCCCGGCGATCTTCTCCAGATACTCACCCGCCTCTCCACTCTGGCGGGCGAGTTCGAGGTAGCCCTGGAGGACGGTGAGCTGGTTGAGGAGATCGTGGCGGAGGACCGAGTTGAGGAGGTTGAGTTTTCGGTTCGCCTCATGGACCGCCATCTCCATCGCCTTGCGTTCGGTGATCTCGGTCCCGTACAGGTTTACGTACTCCCCCTCGGGCACCGGGACACAGGTGACTGAATAGTCGGCACCGTCGACCTGAAAGTCCTGGCGCTTCCCCTCTCCTGCGGAGAAGGTCTCCCTGACAAACGTCCAGAGTTCGTCAGGTACCATGCCCCCCTCCTGGATCCCCCAGAGGTCCATAAAGTGCCTGCTCGCGGGGTTTGCGTAGAGCACCGTCCCGTCTGGGCGCACCCTGAGTACTGGTTCGGGAGATTCTTCCGGGAACTTCGCCAGGTCTCGTGCCTTCTCTTCAGCAATTTTACGTGCGGTGATGTCGTAGAGGAACCCTTGAAGGGCTGCCGGCTCCCCTTGTGCGTTCAGGATCGTCTGGATCTGTTCGTGGACCCACCTCGACGTCCCGTCCTTCCTGACAATCCTGAGGTCCATGGCCCCGGCCCCATGCTTCTCAATAAGGTCGGCAAGAAAGGTATCGAAGGCTTGTCGGTCATTGGGATGGACGATCTCACGCCAGTCCACCTCTCCCGACAGGAAGATGTCAGGGGTATACCCGGTGATCCCTTCTACATCCCCAAAGATATGGGCCGGACTGAGGTCCGGCTTCGCCCTGAAGGCGATACCCTGGAAGTTCTCCAGGAAGACGCGATACTTTTCCTCGCTCCGCCTGAGGGCATCCTCCATCGCCACCCGCTTGGTGACATCCCGTCCGATCCCTGTGGTTCCGATAACTGTCCCGTCCGGTCCGGTGATCGGGGTCTTCACCGTCTCGACCCAGGTCTCGAGACCGTCGGCCCGGCTCAGCGGTTCTACCAGGAACCGTCGTCTCCCTGAGGCCATCACCTCCAGATCCTCCTCGCGGTACCGCTCGGCCAGGTGCGCCGGCCAGACCTCCCGGTCGGTATGCCCGACGATCTCCTCACGCCTGCGTCCAACGAATTCTTCGAACGCCCGGTTGACGGCGATGTACCGACCTTCCCGGTCCTTGAGCCAGGCATAGTCGGGGATGTTGTCCAGGATCGCCTTCTGCACCACCTCGCGCCGCTTGAGTTCCTTCTCAGCCGTCACCCGGGCCGTGATGTCGGTAATGAACCCTTCGAGGGCGACGAGGGCACCGTCAGATCCCTGAACCCCCCGCCCCTGTTCCCAGACCCACCGGTCGCTCCCGTCGGCGGTCGTGACACGGTATGTAACCCTGAAGGCTGTTCCTCTCTGCACCGCCGACTGGATCTCCTCCCAGACATAGTCGCGGTCTTCCTCTCTGATCAGGTCGCCGTAAGAGACCCGTCGGTTCATTACCAGGTCTTCGGGGGTGTAGCCAAGCACCTCTTCGCTCCCGTCGCTCACGAACTCCATCGTGTACGTGGGATCGTTTCTGCACCGGTAGACCATCCCGGGCAGGTTGGCCATTAGGGTGGTGATTTGCCGTTCCCGCTCTTTGAGGGCCTCGCCGGCGCGGCGCCCCTCGTAGGCCTCCAGGGCCGCCCGCACCATCTCACCGGTCCCGCCCGCCATCCCGCCGACCGACCGCGTCTCGATGACCACCGACCGGTCGCCCTCCGAAGGGACGACGAGGAGGTCGGGTGGTGTCTCGCTCCTGAGCACCCGCTCGAAAAAGTCCGGTCCCGTCTCTTCGAGCGGGGCGATGACAACTTCGTAGCGCTGGCGGTCGAGTTCGGCCAGCGCTTCATCAGGCCCCGGAACAATCGTAACCGGGGCCTCCTCTGTCCGGGGCCTGGGACTCTTCCCGACGATCAGGACGCTGGCCCCTTTTTGTATCGTCTCCATGGCTCAAAAGGCAGGGGCCGCTGAGGCTTCCTGCTCAAATCTCCTTAAAACAGAGGTACCAGTCCTTGCAGTCGTACCCCTCTTTTGCCCGCCGTTCCATCTCCTCCGCCGTTTTTGGCGGGGGGACGACGACTTTTTCACCTGGCTGCCAGTTTGCCGGGGTCGCCACCCCGTGCTGATCCGTGACCTGGAGGGCCTTGACCAGTCTGACGATCTCGGGGATAGAACGCCCGTTGCTGAGCGGGTAGTAGATCATCGCTCGCATCTTCCCATCGGGATCGATGAAAAAGACCGTGCGCACCGTCGCCGTGCTGCTCTGGCCGGGATGGATCATCCCGAACTTCCGCGCCACCTGCATGTCCAGATCGGCGATGACCGGGAAGGGGATCGTCACTCCCATCTTCTCCTTGATGTTCCTGACCCAGGCAAGGTGGGAGTGGACGCTGTCGATGGAGAGTCCGATCAACTGCACGTTCAGGCTCTGGAGTTCGTCGTTCGCCTGTGCCAGGGCCATGAACTCGGTCGTGCAGACCGGCGTGAAGTCGGCCGGGTGTGAGAAGAGCACGACCCACTTCCCACGCAGGTCCGAGAGTTTCAGCGGACCCCGGGTGGTCAGGGCCTCAAAGTCGGGCGCCTCCTCCCCGAGGATGGGGAGGGAGTGTCTCTCCTCCATATCTCGTCCCCCCTCGATCTTTCGCTCTAGTCCATGAACTCCTCAAGCGCGGCTTTCCCATAGACGTAGGCCGGCATCCCGGCCAGGAGGAAGGCAACCCGCAACCCCTCCTCGATCGCCTCCTTCTTCACCCCCAGGTTCTTCGCCCCGGCCATCTGAGCCCGCACTGCGTGGCGGTCGCGGAGCGACGCGGCGATCGCGATCGCGAGCACTTTTTTCGTCTGTTTGGAGAGCGCCCCGTCGGCCCATACCAACTGGTCCAGGCCCATCACCTTCTCATAAAGGTCGGGTTCCATCTCCTTGAGTTCGGCAAAGATCTTTGGCACCTTGCCGATCTTCTCTTCCAGTTCTTTCAGTTTCTGTTCCATTTTCATCACTCCCGGAGGACCATCGGTTCGCCGCAGCAGACCAGTTCTCCTCCTCCGACTTCTTTGACTTCGACCACGTTCCCGCAGATCTCACAGAGGAAGACCTGCCCTATCTCTTCGACATTGGCCATTAGTTATCCCTCACTTTCGTTTCGGGGGGTGGACCGCGTCTTCGGGCGTCTTGATGTCGGGCCTGATGTGAGTCATGGGGAAGCACTGGTACTCCTCGCAGGCACAACTCGGGCACTTGACCAGATCTTTCTCGGCATCGGTCACCTTCAGTTCCCGCCCACAGTCGATGCAGATGTACTTGCCGGGCCCCACCCGCTCCCCGGCTTTTACTTTCTCCGGTTCCTCTGCTGTCACGCTCTCACCGGCGGAGGATTATAGTCGCTCTTATATAATTCTTCCCGGCACGGGAGGGGGGTGGGGGGGCGGGCCAGGCATAGATAGATATAGGCCGGGACAGAGGAGTCATCCATGCCCGAAAAGATCATCGCTCTTCTGGGGAGCCCGGTGAGGGGGGGCAACACCGCGTATCTCTTTAACAAAGCGGTGAAAGGGGCCGAGGCGGAGGGGTGCGAGGTCGAGAAGGTGATGGTTCCTTCCCTCAACTTCCAGCCCTGCATGGAGATCCTCCACTGCATGGCCCATGAGGACTGCCAGATGCAGGACGACCTTACGCCGTATTATCAAAAGTTCAGGGAGATGGACGGCCTGATCATCGCCACGCCGATCATGACGATGGGCATCCCCGGCAAACTCAAGTCGTTCATGGATCGGTTCCAGGTCTTTTACATGGCCAAATATATGCGGAACAACTCGTTCATCACGCCCGAGCACCGGGCGCGGAGGAAGACGCTCTTCATCTGCATCTCGGGGATGGACCTGCCCGACAACTTCGCCGGGGCCCTCCAGACGACGCGGGCCTTCTGCGAGATCATCGACTGTCCGTACTGGGACGGAGTCTTCCAGCGGGATATGGATCATGTCAGGGACATCAGGACGCGCCCCGAGGTCGTCGAGGCGGCGTACGAGAAGGGAAAAGAGCTCTGTCGCCTGGTCAGGAGGGAGGACTGACCGCGCCGTCCTCCTCCTCGCCGGGCTCGATATGCACGATCACCTCTGTCATGCCGGGCACGGCGGCGATGATCGCCGCTTCGATCTCAAGAGTGAGCGCATGTGAGGTCTGCACGCTCATCCTGGGGTCGACGGTGACGTGGATGTCGGCCCGGCGGTCACCGGCCCCGCCCCGGCACCTGAACCGGTGGTAACCCTGGACGCCTGTGATAACTGTCACGGCCTTCCGCACTGCATCTTCGCAGTTGACGGTGGCGGCGTCGGTGAGGATCATCCCGGCGTCCTTGAGGATAGAGAGCCCCATCTTCCCGATGATCGCCCCGATGGCCAGGGCGATGAGGGGGTCGGCGAGCGGGTAGCCGAGACAGACGAACCCGAACCCGCCCAGGACCGAGAGGGAGACGAGGATGTCGCTCTGGGTGTGTTTTGAATCGGCGATGAGAAAACTGCTTCCCAGTTCTTCGCCGGCACGGCGTTCGTACCAGGCGACCAGGATGTTGACGACGATCGTCGCCGCCATGACGCCGATGGTGAGTCCGGTGATATTCGGGGCCGCCCCGGTGGTGATCCTGGCCAGTCCTTCGGTGATCACCCAGTAGGCAGTGAGGAGGAGGAGGCCGCCGACGACCAGGGTGCCCATCGTCTCGAACTTGGCGTGGCCATAGGGGTGGTTCTGGTCCGGGGGCATGGCGGCGACGGTCATGGCCGCGATCCCGATGATGTTGGAGACCGAGTCGAAGGTCGAGTGGAGGGCGTCGGCGACCATGGACATCGAACCGGCGAGGAGGCCGAAGACCGCCTTGGCCAGGGCGACGATGATGTTGGCGATGAGGATGAGCCAGAGTACCCGCCTGGCCCGTACGTACTGCATGTCCGGAGTAAGTTGACGTCTCGATATTTAGGGTTTCACAGAAGGCCGCGCTCACGCATGGAGAGGTGATTTTTCCTGGTGAGAATGATATGGTCGAGAACCCGGATCCCCAGGATCCCGGCGGCGTCGAGGAGTTGTCTGGTGATGGCGATGTCCTCGCGGCTGGGTTCAGGGGATCCTGAGGGGTGGTTGTGGACAAAGACCACGGAAGCGGCGCGGTCGGTGATGACGTCGGCGAAGACTTCGCGGGGGTGGACCGGGCTGTAGTTGAGGAGGCCTTTGGTGACGACGCGGTTGCCGACTACCTCGCCGGCGCCGTTGAGGGAGAGGCAGACGAAATATTCCTGTTTTCGCTCGGCGATGTGGCGGACGAGCGGGATGACGTCTTCGGGCGTGCTTATCCGGATGTCTCCGGGAACAAATCGCCGTCTCGCGAGTTCGAAGGCGGCGGAGATCTGGGAGGCCTTGGCGGCGCCGACGCCGGGTATGGCGAGGAGGTCGGCATAGGCGGGAATGCCGCCGGGGGGAAGCGTCCCTTCGATCGCCCGTGCGACCTCGAAGACATCATGACCGGGGCCGCCGCTCCCGATGATCGCGGCGATGAGTTCCCGATCGGTGAGGGCCTCGGGCCCTCTGACGGCGATCTTCTCCCTGGGACGGTCGAGGGCGGGAACCTCGGAGATCCGTTTCATCATCAGGGCATTCATCGGTATCAATGATATATAAATGTTTGAATGTTGTCTATCTGGAGTTTCAGGCGGTCTGAGATCTCTCTAATCCGATTGCGTGGCGTTGAATGGGTTTTTCTGTATCCTGAAGGCAGAAAGTATTTTTAGCGGGCGCTCTGAAGAGATACGTATGGCAACGATGGAGAACCTCAAGGATGCATTTGCCGGTGAGTCGCAGGCGAACAGAAAGTATCAATCTTTCTCCGAGAAGGCAGACGAAGAAGGTTTCCCGAATGTCGCACGTCTCTACCGTGCGGCTTCCAGGGCCGAGGCGATCCATGCCCGCCGCGAACTCAGCGTGATGGGCGGGGTGAAGAGCACGGCCGAGAACCTGGAGGGGAGCATCGCCGGCGAGACCGAGGAGTTCACCGAGATGTACCCCGGCTTCATCGAGGAGGCGAAGCAGGAGGGAAACACCGAGGCAACGGTCATCTTCACCCATGCGATGAAAGCCGAGCAGGTGCATGCCGGGTTGTACACAAAGGCTCTGGAGGCGCTGCAGGCCGGCAAGGATTTCGAGGGTGTCGAGGTCTTCCTCTGCCCGGTCTGCGGGAATATCGAGATCGGCAAACCTCCGGAGCGGTGCCCGATCTGTGGGGTGCCTGGTGCGAAGTTTATGACGGTGGAGTGAAGGCTCTACCTTTTTTCGTGGCAATCAACTGAAACGAATATTTCATGAGGGATTCTGCAGTGAACTCCTCGATAGTTTTAGAGTGAGACAGGGATATTTTTTAACGCGGTTGTCAGAGATCAAGGGAAGACCATGAAAGAGACAACGCTGACATCCCGCCTGGTCGGCGATGCACAGAATATGGGGATCGATCTCTTCGGCGTGGCAGCGGCCGACGGTTTTTCTGATCCCGAATATCTCGGGAAACGTCCGGGGGATGTCTTTCCAGGTCTCGCGTCGGTCGTCGTCATCGGGGTGGCGGTGCCGAAGGGGGCGATCAGGCCTCTTCCGCGAGGGAGGGCACAATACACGAACACCCTGATGGCCGGGACGGCGACCCTGCGTGTCGCCGCCTTCGCTCTGGCCCGCACCCTCGAGGCCGAAGGGTATGGGGCGGCGATCGTACCCTGTGAGGGAAGTGAGTTCGGGTACTGGTATGCTGACCGGCAGACGTTGATGGCAGATTTCTCGATGAAATATGCCGCGTGGCTCGCAGGCCTCGGATCGTTTGGGAAGAACCATCTCCTGATCACAGAGGCGTACGGGCCGCGGGTGCGCCTGGCCGCGCTCCTCACCGACGCACCTCTCGAACCCGGCCGGCCGGTGGGTGGCCTTCTTTCCGAGCAATGTGCCGGGTGCACACGGTGCATCGAGGCATGTCCGGTCGGGGCGTTCACCCATGAAGGGATCGACCGTCAGAAGTGTGCGTCCTATATGTTCGGCGAACTCGGGGGTCTGCGGTGTGGGATGTGCATCAGGGCGTGCCCTCTCGCCGGAGAACACAGGGGCGGGAGTGTTCATGAGTGATCGCGGCCCTGTATCCGGCGGACCATATATCAACAATTTTTGATAGGGCGGGATCACCGCTTCATTGCCGCCCCCCGGCGCGAGTGAGCGACTGAAATTTCTTCAGCCTTGTTATGGGGTGGCCCATCCGACCAACGTGCCTTTCCCCACGCTCGCGTCGGGAGGTCTCCCCTCGGAACCCCGGGATTGCGATTGGATCGGGCAGGCAGCGGGGGATCATGAAGAGGATGGTGTCGCTCCCGACGTTCTCTTCACGCGAGGATAGAGAATTCTCTCGTTCAAGGGCTCTATTGAAAGCCTCTTCTGGAGTGACCATGCGGGGCTGCTCACACCCTTGCCCCTCTGTGATGGATCGGCAGAGGACAGGGACCCCCTCCGAACAATCACCGGCCGCCTTCCCGCCCGACCGCAGCATCTTCACCGCTGTCTCGCACCGGGGGGCGTTGCCCCCCGGACCCCCCACGTATGAAGATAGCCGAGGGGCGGCAAATGAACAGTATCCTTCAGGTGCCCTGTTGCAAGGAGAGGAATCAAATATCCCTCCCCACTCAGGAAAACTGCAACGAGAGATTTTCATCACGTATGCTTGAGCCGGGGGTTCATGCCAGATTCAACAGAGCCCGTTCAAGGGTATTCATGTTGATGACCTTTTGTTCATGAATCGCCACCAGACATTGGGGATGTTTGTGAGCGGATCCAATGGTGTGAATCGGCCATAAAAATTCTTAGATGTTTATTCAGGAGATTTATGATGGTTTTTTGGTGGCTATCAATTTTCATTGGCCTTCAAAAGATAAATAAAAAGATATAATTCTCTCCGCAGAGACTATCCGTCTGGGTTCTCAGATGCAGAAAGAACAGCAGAAAAGATGGCCGATCGGATATATCCTGATGATTGACCCGGATGAAGGGGTTCTGAACCGCATAAAAGACGCGCTCGGTTACGACGACACGCTCCCGGTCGTGACATGCCGTTCGGAGGACGAAGCACTGGCACACCTTTCGGCCGCTCCTTGTGAAGCTGTTTTTGCGAGGTACCGGATGCCGGATACCAACAGCCGCGCCTTTCTCAAGACAGTGCGGGCCCGAAACCCGGATATCCCTTTCATCTTCTTTGCGGGGACAGCACAGGAGGATGAGATCGCGGGGGTGTTCGGTTGTGGGGACGGCCTCTTTCTTCCGACCGTCGACGGAGGTCCGGCACTTGAACCGGTGATCCACCGCATGGTGGCGCATCGACAGATGATGCGCCACCTCGGCATGGCGCAGATCGCCCTCGAACGCGCCGGCGATCTGGTCTTCTGGCTGGACGCCAATGGGCGGTTCGTTTATGTCAATGATACAGCCTCCGCCCTCCTGGGTTACTCGCGCGAGGAGTTCGCAACGATGACTCTTGGCGAGATCGATCCTGCTTTTCCGACAGAGCGGTGGCCTGAGGCCTGGGAGGAGATGAAACGGCGCCGGCGTGTCTCCCAAGAGTCTTCCCACCTGACGAAGACGGGGACGGTGATCCCGTTAGAGATCAGGGGCGAATACCTTCATTTTGACGGGAAGGAGTATCTCTGTGCCGTCGCCAGGGACATCTCCGCTCACAAACAGGCGATGGCCGCGGTGCAGGAGGCGAACAAGAAACTCAATCTCCTCTCCGGCATCACGCGCCACGACATCCTCAACCAGGTCACCGCCCTCACTGGCTACCTCCATCTCCTCGACCGGGAGGCGGGGGCGCTGGACAACCCGGCGGTGCAGCAATATCTTGAACGGTGCAAGGAAACTGCAGAGACGATCCAGCGTCAGATCTCGTTTACCCGCGACTACGAGGTGCTGGGTGTGCACGGGTCGGCGTGGCAGTCGGTGGATGAGGCGGTGTGGCGTGCGGCGACCGCGGTCCTGCCTCCGGGTGTCGACCTCCGGGCTGAGACCGGGGCGCTGGAGGTCTATGCTGACCCGATGCTGGAGAAGGTCTTCTTCAACCTCCTGGAGAATGCCGTCCGTCACGGCGACGGCGTGACCGGGGTGCGGGTCGGGTTCTCCGTGGACGAGAGCGGCGGGGTCATCGTGGTGGAGGACGACGGCGCCGGCGTCCCGGACGGGAAGAAGTCTTCGATCTTTGAGGTGGGGTTTGGCAGGAAGACCGGAGGGTTCGGGCTCTTTCTGGTGCAGTCGATCCTGGCTATCACCGGGATGACGATCGTCGAAACCGGACGGGAGGGCGAAGGGGCACGCTTTGAGATCAGGGTGCCGCCCGGAGGATACCGCAAGGGGGCGGGGGGACGGTGAGGACTATCTGTACCCAGGCACCCGCATCTCTATCATCACCTCCTGCAAACCTCCTTCCAGATGTGTGGCACGGATGACGAGATGGATCAGATCAGAGATTACGTTGAGACGGCCCTGCAGGAATCAGGTTCCCACGGTTTTGATCATATCCTTCGGGTCACCCACCTTTGCGAGGCGATCGGCCGTGTCGAGGGTGCGGATATGCGGGTGCTTATCCCGGCCGCCCTCTTCCACGACATCGCCCGACCTCTTGAGGATGAGCGCGGGATCCCCCATGAAGAGGAAGGGGCGCGGATCGCAGAAGGCTATCTCAATGCCGTCCATTATGATGCCGACCGTATCCCGGGAATCGCCCATGCCATTCGCACCCACCGCTACCGTTCCACAGCAACGCCTGAGACCCTGGAGGCACAAATACTCTCCGACGCCGACAAACTCGACGCCATCGGGGCGGTCGGCCTCGCCCGGACATTTCTGCGGGCCGGGGAACATGGGGGTGGGATACAGGACGCCGTCGATCATATCGGGGAAAAATTGCTGAAGTTGAAGAGTCTGATGTACACGGACGGCGCCCGGCATATCGCTGAAGAGCGCCACGCCTTTCTCACCCGGTTTGTCGAGAATCTGGAGGGGGAGATGCATTCCGGCGGCCGAAGTCGCTGATCCGAAATGGCGCCGGCCCACCCCACAACCCTTTTATCTCCCCTTCACCACCCCCCTCCCATGCCAGAAGTCACCGTCTACTCAACCAGACAATGCCCATACTGCCGGATGGTCAAGGCCTTCCTGGAAAAACATGGGGTCGAGTATCGAGACATCGACGCCGGCGCCGAGGAGAATGCGGCCGCCGACCTCTATCGCATCTCCGGCCAGCTCGGCGTACCGGTCACCGTCGTCGGCGAGGAGGTGATCGTCGGCTTCGACGCTCCGCGGCTCACCGAAGTCTTCGGGGCCGAACCCGGCGGCGACACCTTCGACGTCGTCATCCTCGGCGCCGGCCCGGCCGGGCTGACGGCCGCCGTCTACACCGCCCGAAAATCCCTCTCCACCCTTGTCATCTCCGAGAACATCGGGGGTCAGGCCATGGAGAGTTGGGCCGTCGAGAACTACATGGGCTATCGGATGGTCACCGGCGAAGATCTGATGACCAGGTTCGAGGAACAGGCCAGGGGCGCCAATGTCCGCCTCGAACTCGACCGCGTCACCGGTGTGAGCAGGGCGCCCGACGGCCTCTTTGCCGTCACCACCTATGCAGGCCAGACCTT